>JAWVEM010000410.1:0-4232 GCA_033856735.1 Blastocatellia bacterium | reverse complement strand
ACAAGCCGCGTCGCGATCAGCCCTACAACACGATGGAGTTAATGCAGTGGAATTTCTTTCTGGAAAATGGGCTGTTAAGTTTTGAAAACGGAAAGCTTGGGATTCACTACGATAAGTATCACTCGGTCGTGGGCAAGATGCTGCAGAAAGTCCTCGAGGTTCAATACAACGGCGACAAGGCCGGTGCGGATCGCTTCATCGATCAATATACGACCTGGAAAGACGACCTGCACGGCGTCATTGCGAAGAACATTCGCGATCAGTCGCGCTACCGGTTTCGGCTGTTCAAGTATGCAGCGCTGGGTGAGTAGTGGCACAGGCTTCAGCCTGTGATCCCTAAGCGGCCAACACAGACTGAAGTCTGTGCCACAAAACTATGAAAAGAGATCCGCGCACGATTGCCGTCACCGTAGGGCGATCTCTCAAGCTGCAATGCCCGGCCTGTGGCCGCGCCGCAATCTTTGAACGGCCCTTCAATGTCAAAGTCCGCTGCGGCGCCTGCGGCGTAATCTTCAAACGCGAGGAAGGTTTTTTTGTCGGCGCGATCATGGCGAACGTGCTCGCTACCGAAGTCCTGATCCTGATTGTGTATTTTCTTTCCCTGCTCCTCACGAACCTGGACGAACAGAAGATGCTGACTGTCCTCTTCATCTGCGGTGTCGCGTTTCCGCTGGCCTTCTATCATCATAGCTGGAGTTTGTGGTTGGGCCTCGATCACCTGATCGAAGGCTTGCCGCGGGATGATAAAAGCAGGTAGCGTGGAACGAGCGACACTGCGTCACGAGCTGGTGTAGGGCGCGAGCGCGCGCCGTAGTTCATCCGGCACGGGGATCGGATCGAGCGTGTCGCGCCGCACCGCGACGAGCACGAAATGCGCAGTGGCAATTAACTTTTCTTCGACGGCGCCGTCAGGGCTTTTGCGGCGCACTTCAAAGTTCAGACGCAGTGAAGTTGTTCCCACCCTGCTGACATAGACGCTGACTTCCAAGAGATCATCAAGCTGCGCGACGCGGTGAAAATCGCATTCCAGATGTACCCGCGGCAGCCAGATATCCAGTTCGTCAAAAACCTTTCCGTACGACATGCCTGCAGCGCGAAACAGTTCTGTCTCGGCAATTTCAAAGAAGCGAATGTACGAGCCGTAGAAGATAATCCGCGCCGCATCGACGTCGCCCCACCGGACGCGTTCTTCGATGGTGAATGCTTTTGGTTGGGCCATTTATTTTGGGTCAGCGATTACAAGGGTTTGAGAAACTCATCCTGACTCATCTGATACAGCATTACGACGACCAACACAAACGGGACGCTGGACACGATTGCTGCAAACAACAGCATTCCCCAACTCAGCTTTCTTCGGTAGGCCCGGACGGCCAGAGCCACGCCAAAAACAAAAGTAATCAAACTGAGCCAGAGCGTTTCGGGAAGCAAGGTATTGGGCCAGTTGCCAAGATACTGCTGAAATTTCAAGAGCAGGAAAAACGATGCCGTGGGCAACAAAGCCAGGATAAGGTAAGCCTTCGTCGTGCCACGGCGCTCAGCGAGCCAAAAGAATGCCAGAGCCAGAAGCGGCAGTGTGAGCGCCAACTCGAACAAGATTGCCCACGAAATTAGATAGATCAAAGCTGACTCTCCATGAGAAGCCTGTGCAGCGCCCGATTGAAGATCTCCGGCTGTTCCATGTTCGTCATGTGTGCGGCGTTTTCGATTACTTCCAGTTGCGAACCCTGAATCCGATCATGCATGAACTCGGCATCGGCCACAGGTCTGATGGGATCGTCACGGCCGACGATGACAAGCGTGGGCACTCTAATCCTTGAAAGATCGTCTGAATAGTCACGGCGCGCGGCCATGCCGCGTTGGGCTGCCGCGGCGCCCTGCGGATTGGCGCGCGAAATCATTTCGCGAACGCGTCTCACCACCTCAGGTTTCTCTGTTAGTGTTCGCGGCGCCAGCAGTTTCGGCAAGGTCGCCTCGGCAATGCCGTTCATGCCCTCTGCCAGAATGCGTTGCGCCTGTTCTTCACGGGCCTGCTTCTCCTGTGCGTTGTCGGCCGGAGCGCGCGTGCCGGCAAGGACCAGGCCACCGACCCGCTGGGGAAACAGGTGAAGAAATTCAAAGGCGACATAGCCTCCCATTGAAAGTCCGCAGATGACAGCCTGATCGATCTTCAGTTCATCCAACGAGGTCGCGACGTCGCGCGCCATGTCAGCCATAGTGCTGATAGTTGGTGGCACAGACTTCAGTCTGTGATTCGGCGTGGAGGGCTCACAGACTGAAGTCTGTGCCACTGTGTCTCCCAGCCCGCGTAGATCGGGCGCGATGACGCGATAACCACGCGCGCTCAGGAAATCTATCTGCTCGCGCCACATCGAACGATCGAATGGATAGCCGTGCAGGAGGACAATCGCCGGCCCGTTGTCGTCTAACGTGTTTTCGATCGTCATCGAGTCATGGGTTTCGCGCCCTGATATTGTCTCTGATGTAAGTAAAGGCAGCGTCGCTCTCCAGCATGCCGCCCACATACCAGTTCTGCACGATCATGGCCTGCTGTTCGGCGTTGAATTTATCCCAGCTCTTGTTTCCCACCTCAGCCTGAACCAAATCATAGGCATGACTGCCGGAGTGGATCTGGTTGTAAAGAGAATCAAGGATGTAATCGAACGCAGTACTGCGATTCACTCCCTGCCAGACGTGGGTCATCTCGTGAATGAATATAGAATCCCCGGTTTGATTGAACATGACATTGGACGAGTCAGTCGCATCGCGAAAGATATCCGGCCCGATATGGATCACAAACGAACCGAGGTGCAGAGGATGAGGAATCGTGTAAGCCCTTTGCCCGAGCCCCCGGCCATTCGAAAGGTAGACTTTTCCATAAGGCACAGTCTCTTCAAAGACTGTGCGGGCCAAATCCTTCTCCGCGTCGGTCAGAAGTCTCTCCGCATAGGTCGCACTCGCCCGGATGAATCCATCAGCGTTACCCGCGATAATTCCCCTCGCCCTGTTTAGCTCATCGGCCACTGCGTCCGCGGCTTTACGTTCTCCGGCAGCGATGGTCGCAGCACCCTTGCGCCCCTCAGACACGACTTCATTGGCAGCATCCTTAGCTTCGCTGACGACGGTCTTCGTGGTTTCTTCGGCAGCATTCACGATCTTTTCGACCGCCTGCTCGCCCTTATGGGCGAGGGCTTTGGCTTTATCAAGTATTCCCATGAGGTTTCCTCCTAAAAGTCGGTTCGGGATGATTAAAGTTGCCGATCAGTTTACACTCTATCTCTAACGCTGCCCGCATCCGTTCAAAGTTTCTCAACTTCAGTAGCCAGGATCAGCACCTCATCCTGTTGAAATCTTTTCTCAAGAGCTTCACGGTACTGCGACCACCAGCCGCGGTCCACCGATTCGATTGTTACCTGGAACAGGATTACGTCATCTCGAGTGACCCGTTCATCGCCTTCTTTCCAAAGACCAACCGCAGGTGAGCGGACAAAGGCAGTCACGCCCCCGAAAAGTTCAGTCAACTCGGCGCGCACATTGTCGAATTCGGCGCGGGGAAAGGGCGTCTGCTGATTGTCGTATAGCGGCAGAAGTATTTGGACCAGGTACATTGAGGTTCACTCTGCGACTTCTTCGCAGTTTAACCGCCTGACGATTAGTTCATTCGACGAAATCATTCCGGCTTGTCACAGCCAACACCAAGACGCCATAGACGCCGATCAGAATCATTAATAGATGAAAGATGACGAAGCCGTTACCCACCTTGCCCGGCTGATCCTTTGTCAGCAGCAGGGCAGCATTCAGCGCGACAAACAACCCCGAAGCAATGGCTATCCCGGGCCACCTTCCGGATCTGCGAAAGCTAAGCAGCGCCCGGCCGGTTCGTATTATCCAAATGGCGGGATACACCAGGAGAATGAACACGGTCACGGCTGAGTAAAAGTTTTGATTAGCCTGACCATGCACAATCCCCAAACTATGGAGGGCGCCAAGTACGAGTACCAGCAGAATAAAGCCCGCAATAAAGCCCCCTACCGTAATAAAAACAAGAGCCAGGATTTTAATAAGAGTTTTCAACGGTTCCTTTCTCAGGCTGCATTGGCTTCCGCCAGCGCGCGTTGCCGCGCGAAGTGATCGACGACTTCGGTCGCGGTTTTGCGGCCAACGAAGGGTGCGAGTTCGTCTACGGTGGCATTGGCAATTTTCTGTATGGAACCGAACTGTCGCAGGAGCCGCGT
>JAWVEM010000409.1:0-6236 GCA_033856735.1 Blastocatellia bacterium | reverse complement strand
AGCATTCCTAAAAGTTTGTCGGGTTACTTTCCCTAAACCACTCAACGAATTTCTGAATCCCGTCTTCAATCTGAGTCTGCGGATCATAGCCCAGCAACCTTCGAGCCTTGGAGATGTCAGCGAAAGTTTGTGAAACGTCTCCGGGCTGTAATGGCTGCCGATCAATCTCCGCATGCCGGCCCAGTGACTTCTCCAGCAGCGCGATCAACTCGCGCAACTCGACTGTGCGCGACTCCCCAAGATTGATGATTTCATATTTGCTCTGATCGTAATCCATCGCGGCCCGAACGCCCGCGATGATGTCATCAATGTAAGTGTAGTCGCGGCGCGTCGTGCCATCGCCAAACACCGGTATCGGTTTCCCGGCGCTAATCAGTTTCGCAAATTTGTGTATCGCCAGATCGGGCCGCTGGCGCGCGCCATAGACTGTGAAGAAGCGCAGGCACACGATCCGCATGTCGTACAAATGGGCATAGGAGTGACAGAGCAACTCGCCGGCCGCCTTCGTCGCGGCGTAAGGCGAAATCGGATTAAAGATCGGGTCGTCTTCACTGAAGGGGACTTTTGCGTTCATGCCGTAAACGGATGACGACGAACCGAAGACAAACTGCTTCACGCCGTGTGCGCGGGCCGACTCGAGCAGATTCAGCGTGCCGTTGATGTTGGTCTCGACATAGAGCCGCGGCTCTTTCAAAGACGGACGCACGCCGGCGCGCGCCGCCAAATGCACGAGGCAATCAAATGCGGTTTCAGCAAAGGCTTGTTCAATGTCTGCATGATTGCGAATGTCGGCTTCGATTAATTTGTAATCCGGGTTCGCTAACCGCGCCCGAACGTTTTCCCGCTTGATGGCCGGATCGTAAAAGTCGTTAAAGTCATCTACCACGGTAATGCGCCAACCACCTTCGGCCAGCAAGCGATCGACCAGGTGCGAGCCGATGAAACCCGCGCCGCCCGTGATGAGAATGTTCTTCATTTCAAGCTATGGTTAACCACAATGACACAAAGTCCACAAAGAGATTTAGACCAAGAATCTGGAATGCCGTCTAGCTTTGAGCCTTCGTGTCTTTGTGGTGAACTCTTTTCACTTCGTCGCATAGATCCACAGATGCCAGCCCCAACGCGACGCTAATGCTGATTCAAACGAACGCGGCAGCAAGTTACCAATCAGCGGAATGAACCGCTTGTTAAGAAAATAAACGCGCAATTCAACTTCGCGAAAATCTTTGAATAGCTCGCGCGCTTCGGGCCGCGAATAGACACGCGCTAAAGGATTTCCGGCGCCGTCCGTGCTCTGGCTGAGAAATTCATCCGATGAAACCTCGCCATTGTTCTTCCCGGTTAACAGCTCCGCGTGTTCGCGCAGCGACTCGACCGGTTCGCCGGTCAAACGATGAATCAGCCTGATGCCGCCCTCGCTTTTCAACAGACGCGCGCCGGCGCGGCGTAAGACCCGAATGCCGACGCGATAGTTATAACTGCCCCGATGATACAGCATGACCATGGCGCGGCCACCCGGCTTCAGCACGCGATGGATTTCAGCGATCGCGCGCGCAATGTCCGGCGTGTGATGCAGCACGCCATGAGAATAAACTCGATCGAATGAATCGTCGGCAAAGTCCAGGTCCTCGGCATCCGCAACTCGAAACTCGCCTTGGAGACCCGACAATTCAAATCGCTTACGCGCCAACTCAATCGCCGCCTCGGTTAGGTCAATCCCGGTATAGTGCGCGCCGGCCTGGGCGAACTGCGCGCCGTCCGTTCCCATTCCGCAGCCGATTTCCAATACGCGCAGCCCGCGCGCTCCCGTGAAATCCGCGGCCTCGGGAATGTGCCACTCCTTGGTGTATCGATGTGCTTCGACCCTTTCGAAGAACGCCGGCGTGCCCATCTCGGCGTCGCTGAACTTGGTGCCGCACGGGTGCGCCTCCCAAAAAGCGCGGACACGCTCTTTCAGATCCGTGTTTGATTCGATTGCTTTCGGAGACGGATGCGACATTGATTCTACTAGCGAAATAATTCAGCTACTCAGTTCGGTTCACAACCGCAGAGCGGGTTGGATTAATAAAGCCCAGGGGCGCCGCGCCCTTTCGCTGCGAAAATCCAACGTAGCCACAAAGCGGCAACGTTGGGCTGCATTATACAACCGCTTCGCGGTTTGAAAGGCTCTTTGGGGCTACGCATGGACTTCCCGGACCCGGCTCAGTTAGGATGCTCACGAAAAATGATTACTTTTCAAATCTCAGGTTACTTAACCGAATTCACGGGCGGCCGGGCGGAAATTGTGCTGGACACTTCACCTTCGAACGTGTCCGAAGCTCTTGATGGCTTATGGCGTAAACACGTGGGATTGCGCGACCGCGTGCTCAACGAATTGGGCGAAGTCCGTCCGCATGTCAACGTTTTCGTCAACAGCCAGACTGTTCCTCGCGACCAGGTTTTGCAGACTGAGATCGTTGGCGACGCTGAGGTTTGCATCATGCCTGCCGTCAGCGGCGGCGAAAGCCGCGGGATTAGGCTGAACTGAACGCCCGTCGCGACCGTATCAGTGGTTAGCTATGTTTTGTCCAAGCTGTGGTTCCAATGAAAAGTTGAGCCAGTTTTGCCGGGCCTGCGGTACTGACTTGCGATCAGTGCGCACCAGTCTCGAGCGCCCCGACTCAATCACCGCAATCGCCGTTACCGCGCGCGAAGAAATCGGCCGTGCAGTAGCGGAAAAGATTCGCGAGGTCGAAGGGTCTCACGATCTTAAACAAGTCGCCGAAGACGTCCTGCCGAAGATCGAAAAGTTCCTTGAATCGCCCGAAGAGAAACGGCTGCGCCGGATGCGCGCGGGCGTGATTACTGCCGCGAGCGGCGCCGGCGCGTGCGTAACGGGCCTAGTGCTGGCCGCAATTATTTATGGCAACGTCGGCAAAGCGCTGACGATGGGCGGCGCCGGACTGGGCTTCCTGATATTTTTAGTAGGCCTTGGTCTGGTGCTCAACGGCGTTTGGTTTACAGGGCTGCGCAAAGGCGTAGTGGATCATTCCTCTGACGCCGACTCACAGAACCAACTCGACGCCGGATATGCGCCGTCGCAATTAAGATCCAGTGGCGAAGCGCACCCATCGTTTCGTTCGGAGACTTCGAATCTTTCTGAGATTTGCGGATCCTCGGTCACTGAGGGCACCACTCACCATTTGATCTCAAAACGCTGAACCTCGCTTAGGGAGTGCGGTGACTTGTGACCGCTTTGAAAAAGCGTCAACTAGTTGGCGCACTCCAAACCAAACCCGCGACCTACCGGATTTGATATAGACTAACCCGATGCCAAGCAGTCTCGCAGGCGGTTGCCGCGTTTCCGATATGCGCGAAGGTGTACCGGTTGTTAACGGGACGCTGCGCATCTGGAATCAGGTTGGCCGCGCGACGGGCGCCCAGGCGATCTCGCTGCGGATAATCGAATTCGCGCCAGGTCTGTCGCCCGCAATTCGCAACCTCGACTGTGATGAAATTCTTTACGTGATCGACCGCGTGGATCGCGGACATTCCGTCGGCAGTGAAGTCAGTACCGCCTGCGGTAGCGGGCGGGCTAACATCTTAATCAACGGCGCCTCGTATGACATCGGCCCCGACACCGGCATCTATATTCGCCCCCACGAAACCTTCGCCGTCGACAATCCCGGCCCTGATTCAATCGTGTTCACAAGTGTACGCTGCCCTGAGCCTGACGCCGCGCTTGAGTTCGTAGCGCTCTCCACGGCTCCTGCGTCCAATTCGAAATCACAACGACCGCCGCTGGTGCGTCTCGCGGATCGTAAGGCTCAGCCAACAGCCGATCGCTGGTACCGCGTGCTCGTCGACGACGAGATCGGCAGCACCAAAGCGACGCAGTTTGTCGGCTCAATCCCGCCCGGTCGCGCACCCGATCATTTTCACGAATACGAAGAAGTGCTTTTTATTCTGAAGGGCCAAGGCCGCATGTGGGCCGGCGAAACCCACACGGAGATCGCGCCCGGCTCGTGTATCTATCTGCCGAAGGGACAAGTGCATTGTGTCGAGAATACTGGAGTAGATGATTTGCGGTTGCTCGGGGTGTTCTATCCAGCGGGCAGTCCGAGTGTCAGATATGATGTGTAATCAACGACCGACGAACGGTTTAGAACAGATCAGCTCATAACAAAACCCGGGTCGATCGACTCTAGGATATCAACTCTGCCAAAATCCCCATCGCTTCTTGCACCTCTTCATCCGTATTGAAGAAATGCGGCGACATGCGCAGGCCGACGCCGGGCCGACAGTCGACGAAAACTTTTCGCTCCGCCAGACGCTTGACCATTCCCGGGCCGTCTGCGACATAGATCATGACTGAACCGCCCCGGTCCTCGACATTGGGCGGGCTGTTTATCTTCCAGCCTTTCTCTAAAGCAAATTCGATCATCCACTCAGTGCGGCGTTGTGATTCGGCTTGAATAGTGTTTACGCCGACGTCTTCGATGATTTGCAGCCCGGGCAAGACCGAATACAACGCGGGAATGCTGGGCGTGCCCTGCGCAAAGCGGCGCACCGAATCAGTGTAACGCATGGGTCCCGGCGCGAAATCAAACGGCGCGGCGTGCGCCACCCAACCCGTCAGACGCGGTTCGAGATCCTTTTGCAGGTCCGGGCGCACGTAAAGATATCCACACGCCGGCCCGCCGCACAGCCACTTGATCGTGCCGCCAATCAGAAAATCAACCTCCCATTCACTGGCCTGTAACTCGACCGCGCCGGCGGATTGGTAAACATCAAGCAAGACCAATGCGCCGTACTTATGAGCGCGTTCGACAATCGCTTTGACATCGACGCGGAACGAGCTGCGAAACGAAACATGCGAGAGCGCTACCAAACACGTCGTGTCGTCAATAGCATCCAGAATGTCTGCGAGCCTCACTGTGATGCCGTCGTCGGTGTGAACCACTTCGACCTGCGCACCCAGTCGAGTTTGCCCTTCCCAGATATACTCCATTGAAGGGAAATCCAGCGCGCTGGTAACGATTTTGTTTCGGCTGTCTTCCGTGAAATTGAAACAGGAAGCCACGGTCGAGAGCGCTATCGAAGCGTTGGGCTGAATCTGGACGGAGCCGAGCTCGGCGCCGAGAAGATGAGCGATGCGATCGCCGACGCCCGTGGACATCTCCCACCAGCTCGCGGCCCAGGCATCCTCGCTGGTGTGTTGTTCCCACGCTTCGTAGTAGGCGAGCATCGACTCGCGGGTCGCGCACGGCACGGGGCCCAGGCTGTGACTGAGCAAATGAATGCCTGATGCCAGGGTCGGGAATTCTTGGCGACGGCGATCGATTTGGGGAGCGGGTTTCATGGTTTTTGCGGCTGTGCCGCCTGATGTGCCGAAGGTCTCTGACCTTCCGACACGTGCAATCCATCCTCGGGGCTCCGCCCCCAAGTCGCGCGAGGCGCAGCCTCTCCAAATCAAGAACAAACGCATCGGAAAGGCAGAGCCTTTCCGCACATCTGGCGGCAAAGCCGCACCCCTTGGCGCTTTCAAGCTCTGATCTGGCCAATCATCTTTTCCATGGCAACTGGATCATTGAGCAGCCCTTCAAGAATGCCCTTGGCCTCCTCGCCGATCGGCGGATCGATTGTCTCTTCCCGAATATGACTCAGGATTTCACTGGCAACGAACTCTTTCGTCATCTTCGGGACATCGGCGCCCTTGCTCATGTCCGTATCAATCGTAGTCGGCATCACCGTCATCACAAGGACTCCGTGATCGGACAGGTATGCACGCAGAGCCTGGCCCAGCGAAAGCAACGCGGCTTTGCTGGCGCAGTAAGTGCCAACCAGCGGCAGGTTAACTTTGGCGAAGGCCGTCGCCACATTCACGATCATTCCCTGTCGCTGTTCGATCATTGCCGGCGCCAGAGCTCGCGCCATCCGCAAAGCGCCGAAGTAATTCACGTTCATCTCTGCCGCGGCATTTTCAAAATTCATCTGCAAGGGATCACCGTAGCCGGCGACACCGGCATTGTTAACCAGAATATCTATGAAGCCAAAGCCCGCGGCAGCATGTATGTCCTCGTCTTCAGTTACGTCCAGTTTGATGGGAGTGATCGCCGCGTCCATTGCTCGGGCGTCGCTCTTCAAACGTTCAAGGTCTTCCGCCTTGCGCGCGCCGGCAAAAACTTCACGCGCACCTGCTTCAGCAAACGCAAAAGCCAATGTGCGGCCAAGGCCGCGATTAGCGCCGGTGATTA
>JAWVEM010000408.1:0-5362 GCA_033856735.1 Blastocatellia bacterium | reverse complement strand
GCGCTTTGTGCAGGAAGCAAAGTCGGCTTCCGCTTTGAATCATCCCAACATCATCACGATTTATGAGATCGAGCAGATCGACTCGGTGAATTTCATCGCCATCGAATTCATCGATGGAGAGACGCTGCGTCAGCGACTGAAGAACGGGCCGCTGAAGCTCGCCGAAGTGCTTGATGTCGCCGCGCAGATCGCCAGTGCGCTCTCGGCTGCTCATGCTGCCGGCATCGTGCATCGTGACATCAAGCCCGAGAACATCATGCTGCGGCGCGACGGCATCGTGAAGGTGCTGGACTTCGGTCTGGCGAAACTAACCGAGCGAGTGTCGCCAGACTCGGTGGACACCGAAGCGCCGACCAGTCTTAAGACGGACCCAGGCACCGTATTGGGCACTGCTGTGTATATGTCGCCGGAGCAGGCGCGCGGACTCGAAGTGGACGCACGCACGGACATCTTTAGTTTCGGTGTTTTGATTTACGAGATAATCGCGGGGCGGCTGCCGTTCGAAGGCTCGAACACAAACGAAATCCTGGCGTCGATTCTGAGCGACAAAGAGCCATCGCCGCTGGCGCGGTATGCTCGCGAAGTTCCCGCGGAGTTGGAACGCATCGTCTCGAAAGCTCTGCGCAAGGATCGCGAGCAGCGCTACCAAACCGCCAGGGATTTTCTTATCGATCTGCACAGCTTGAAGGACCGTCTGCAATTTGAAGCTGAACTGGAACGGTCCGCCCCAACTGAGATGCGCGCGTCAAAGGCGGGGATGAATGGCGACGTTCGACAGGCGTTCACGCAAGCTGGGAAAACGTCCACCGACAAGTTTCCTGCCGCCACCAAGCGTTACGCAACGCCGGCGCTCGCGTTGCTATTACTGGTGACGCTGACTGCAATCGCTTACTTTTATTTTCGCAGCAGTGATAAATCAATCGGCGGGCGGCCCGAGATAAGCTCGCTAGCGATCTTACCTTTCGCAAACGTCAATGCCAACGCGGACACAGAATACCTTTCTAATGGTATCGCAGACAGTCTCATCAACAGCCTCTCTCAGACGTCCAAGCTTCGAGTAATCGCGCGTAGTTCGGTCTTTAGCTACAAAGGAAAAGAAGTAGATCCGCAAACGATAGCGCGTGAGCTTAACGTCGAGGGTATCGTTACGGGTCGAATTACGCAGCGCGGTGATAACCTCTCGATTAGTGTCGAGCTGACTGATGCGCGCGACAAGAGTCACGTTTGGGGTGAGCAGTATAATCGGCCTGTCTCAGATCTGCTGGCGGTGCAGGAAGAAATCTCACGCGAGATCTCGAACCAGTTGCGTCTTAACTTGACGGGTGAAGAGCAGAAGCGATTAGGCAAACGTTACACCGAAAACACGGAAGCCTATCAACTTTATTTGAAAGGCCGTTATTTCGCGGATCAGTATAGTGAGGACGGATTCAAGAAAGCGGTCGACCAATTTCACCTGGCAATTCAAAAGGACTCCAAGTATGCGCTGGCGTACGCCGGATTGGCCGAAACCTATTGGGTCGCCTCAGCACAGTTTTTGCAGCCGCGCGAGGCGATGCCAAAAGTGAGAGAGGCCGCTTTGGCAGCCTTAAAGATTGACGATACTCTCGCCGAAGCTCACACCTCGCTGGCGGCAGTGCAAGCTTTTTATGATTACGACATCGTCAGCTCGGAAAGAGAGTTCAAACGCGCTCTCGAATTGAATCCCGGCTCTGCCTCCGCCCATCAGTGGTACGCCTGGTATTTGTTTGTTCTCAAGCGACCTGAAGAAGCGCTCAGAGAAATCAGACGCGCGCAAGAGCTTGATCCTTTGTCCGTGCTCATAAATGGCGAAGTCGGCATGGCTTACTACTTTGCTCGTCAGTACGACCGCGCGATCGAGGAAGATAAGAAAGCCGTGGAGATGGACCCGACCAACTCGTTCGCGCGAATTGGATTGACCCGGAGCTACATTCAAATACGAAAGTACGAAGAGGCGATTGCAACCGCAAGTAAGCCGGAACCAGACGATTCGTATTTGTTAGCTTCACTTGGGGAAGCCTATGCACGGTCCGGAAAAACTTCCGAGGCGCAGAAAGTGATCGACAAGCTAAACGAGTTGACGAAACAGAGATACGTCCCGCCCTACGCTGTGGCTTGGATTTATGTCGGACTTGGTCAGAAACAGCCGGCGCTCGATTGGCTCGAAAAGTCCTACGCGAATCGCGAGGACACAATGATTTGGCTCAACTCTGATCCATCCCTGGATGATCTTCGATCAGAACCAAGGTTTCAGGACCTTGTGCGGCGCGTTGGACTGCCGCTCTAGACGTTGCGATAGATGGCGCTAACTCCAGGCGAGAAGCTCGGTCGTTATGAAATCCGCTCGAAGATTGGTGAAGGCGGAATGGGTGAGGTGTATCTGGCGCAGGACACGAAACTCGATCGGAAAGTTGCGCTGAAGATTCTTCCTGCCGACCTCGCGGCAAACCAGGACCGGATGCGCCGTTTCGTTCAGGAAGCGAAAGCGGCGGCCGCGCTCAATCATCCGAACATCGCGACCATTCATGAAATCGGCGAGAGCGACGGCGTGAACTTCATCGCCATGGAGTTCATCGACGGCGTAACCCTGCGCGAGAAGATTCATCAGGAACGAACTGAACTTAGAAAGCTGCTCCGGTTTCTGCAACACGCCGCTGAAGGGCTGGCGAAAGCGCACGCTGCCGGAGTTGTCCATCGCGATCTCAAGCCCGACAACATCATGATCACGCGTGATGGCCACGCGAAAGTACTCGATTTTGGTTTGGCCAAGTTGGTTGAAGGACAGGGTGAGCGGGAGACGAGGCGAGGGGGTGACGAAGATCTCACGGTCGCCTTCTCTCCCAATCTCCCTGTCGCCCCGTCTCCCCTTCCCCATGTCTCCCCTTCCGTCACTTCGCCCGGCATGATCATGGGCACGGTCGGCTACATGTCACCCGAGCAGGCCCAGGGCAAAACGAACGAGATCGATCAGCGCTCAGACATCTTCTCTTTCGGCTGCCTGCTGTTCGAAGCGGCCACCGGCCAGAAACCGTTCGCCGGTGATTCAGTCGTCAAATCGCTGCACATGGTCATCTACGAACCGGCGCCGCAGATCACGGATTTGAATCCGTCGGCACCGCCAGAACTACAGCGCATTGTGCGGCGCTGTCTTGTGAAGGACCCGGATGAGAGATACCAATCGATCAAAGAAGTCGCGATCGAATTGAAGGAGCTGCGGCGCGAGTTGCAGGGAGCCGGCATCGATACAGCGGTGACGCCGCCAACCGGAAGCGAAACGACCAAGTCAACTGTAGGCGAGGGCACGCGCAGCCAGAGTCTCAGCCCGACAACCGGTACCCCATCGCTCTCGACCAAAGCCTCCAGCGCCGAGTACGTCGCAACCGGAATCAAGCGGCATAAGCTCGCAATCACGCTCGTCGCGGGCCTCGTGTTGCTTGCCGTTGCCGCAGGAATCATCGGCATCAACGCCTATCTGCGCGCGCGCAACACCGAAGTCGCAATCAAATCAATTGCCGTGATGCCGTTTGTCAATGACAACGGTAATGCGGATGTGGAATATCTTTCGGACGGAATGACCGAGACGCTGATCGGCAGTCTATCCCAACTGCCAAATTTATCAGTCAAGGCGAGGTCAACCGTATTTCGCTACAAAGGCAAAGGAACGGATGCGAAAACCATCGGTAAGGAATTGAACGTGCAGGCAGTCTTGAACGGGCACGTGATGCAGCGTAGCGATCAATTAACTCTCAGTGTGGAACTGGTTGAGGTGGCGACTGAAAATGTGATCTGGAGTCAGCAGTACAATCGCCGCCTCTCTGACGCGCAAGCCGTTCAGGGCGAAATCGCGCAAGAAGTTTCCGCGAAGCTGCGATTGAAGTTGGCGGGTGAGGGCGCGCCGGAGACGAAGAACCAGAAGGTCTCGCCGGAAGCTTATCAAGCCTGTTTGAAGGGGCGCTACTACTACAATCAAGACACGGAAGAGAGTTTGAATAAGGCCATCGAGGAATTCAACCAGGCCCTCGGCCTGGAACCAAACTATGCGCAAGCCTTCGCCGGATTGGCGTCGGTCTACACCGAAATGTCCAGTGTGTACCTGCCGCCGAGCGAAGCGATGCCGAAAGCCAAGCAGGCAGCGCTCAAAGCGCTTGCGCTTGATGGATCGCTAGCTTACGCTCATCGCGCCCTGGCCGAGATTCATTGGTGGAGTGATTGGGACTTTCCAGCCGCCGAACAAGAATTCAAGCGCGCCATCGAACTCGATCCAAATGAGCCAAACACCCTGACTCTTTACGCAGTGTTCCTGGCGCGCACACTCGGGCGGTTCGATGAAGCGATCGCCATGGCGAATCGCGCGTTGCAACTCGATTCGCTCTCCGTGGATGTTCACTATCATGTGGCGGGCGTTTTCTATAGCGCACGCCAGCCCGATCGGGCGGCGGAAGAAGCCAATAAGATGCATGAACTGGATCGCAATTCATTTCTTGCACATCGCTACCTTGGGTTAGCTTACTTATTCAAAGGTCAGAATGAGCAAGCCATCGCAGAACTGCAAAAGACGGTAGACCCGCAAAGCGGGTTTGGGTTGGACCTACTCGGTTGTGCTTATGGGATCGCCGGGCGCAAGAGCGAGGCGCTGAAAACGCTCGCCGAATTGCAAGCGCTGGCGGGGCGAAAATATATCCCGCCGCATTCGTTCGCCTATATTTATGCAGGCTTGGGCGATAAAGAGCGCGCCTTCGAGTGGTTGGAAAAAGGCTACACAGAGCGCGACGATACTCTTACTCGGCTAAAGACCGAGCCGCTGTTCGATAGCCTGCGCTCCGATCCAAGATACACAGACTTGATGCGGCGCGTCGGATTTCCGCAATAAATTGAAATATTCATGACTCGAGAAATGTCGGCCAACACCACTCTGTCACATTACCGCATCGTCTCAAAGATCGGCGCGGGCGGGATGGGCGAGGTGTATCTGGCGCAGGATACGAAACTCGATCGCAAGGTAGCGCTGAAGATTCTGCCCGCAGACCTCGCATCGAATCATGAGCGGATGGAGCGTTTCACTCGTGAAGCGAAATCCGCGGCTGCGCTCAATCCCGAACATCGCCACGGTCCACGAAATTGGCGAGACCGATGGCGTGAACTTCATTACCATGGAATTCATCGATGGCGTGACGTTGCGCGAACAGATTCATCGTGAGCGAACGGAATTGAGGAAGCTGCTGCGATACCTGCAACACGTCGCGGAAGGATTGGCGAAGGCTCACGCGGCCGGCATCGTCCATCGTGATTTGAAGCCCGACAACATCATGGTGACGCGCGATGGGCCATCACCGAGTAGGAGAAG
>JAWVEM010000407.1:0-6840 GCA_033856735.1 Blastocatellia bacterium | reverse complement strand
AATGTCGTGCGTCGCCCGACGGCAGACGGCGCCGGTCGTGGCTATGCGATCACGGGTCATCACGAGTTAACCATTCCGCTGCTCGCGGCTGAACTCATCTGCCGATCAGAAGCAGGATAGCTTCGCTCATCAACTTCAATCCCGCCACAACCAGGACAACCGATAGCCATTTCCTGATGTTGTAAACCGGGAGCACACGCGTGCCCAATTCGGTTCCGATCCAACCGCCAACCAGGGCCGCCGGCGCCCAATAAATAATTCCACCGGGAATAAAAGAGATGGCGGAGACGTGGCCCAACAGCCCGGCAATCGAGTTGACCAGGATGAATGCGGCCGATACTCCGGATGTCTCTTTCGTCCGGGCCCAATGCGTCAATAACAGAACCGGACTGAGAAAAATACCGCCGCCAACGCCAGTCAATCCCGAAAGTAGACCAATGGCGGCGCCCAGAATCAGCGCGATCCAGATCGGAACCACAGTCGTCTTTTGTTTGTCGGCGGCGCCGGCGCTGACGAACAGTCGGACTGCGCTATATATGAGCACCACACCCACGACTGATTTGTAGATCGAAACCGGCAGAGCGAGGCTACCGCCGATGAAGGAAGCTGGGATGGAAGCCACGGCAAAAGGCCAAAACGTGCGCCACGAAAAAAAGCCGGCGCGATAAAAGCGAATTGTTCCGATCAGCGCGACGATAATGTTCAGCGTCAGCGCCGTGGGTTTCATTACTACGGGCGCCATGCCAACCAGCGCCATCGCCGCCAGGTAGCCCGAAGCTCCAGCGTGACCGACTGTTGAATACAGCAACGCGACCACGAAAATAAGAATCGCAACGACCAGCGCGATCATCATGCCTGTGTCCATAGAATCCAGCAGCACTGCTAATGCTCAAAGGAAACGGGAGGATAAAAACACACCGCCAGTCGATGGTGCAACCACGCGACCTTTGGCTGCACCCGCGCGCGGGTTATACTCTCAACTCCCCCGTTTTAATACTCAACTTTAGTCGAGAAACTTTGTGAGAAAGATTTGTCTATGGAAGTCGCCAAGCTTGAACATTTCAAACAACTCCTTTTAGCGGAATTACGTCGTCACACACAGAATGTTAACGACGATCAGGCCGCGGCTCTCGATGTCGCAGGCGACGATGCGAAAGAGAGTGCCGATGCGGCGGTGAAAGACGTCACCGAAGAGATCTCGTTGAAACTGGGCGACCAGGAATCGCAAATGGTCGCTGACATTGATCAGGCGCTGCTGCGGATCGAAGAAGGTTCGTATGGGACGTGCGCGCGTTGTGGCCGGCCGATTGACGAGCGCCGCCTGGAAGCGATGCCTACTGCTCGTTATGATGCCGAGTGTCAGGCAGCTATCGAAGCTGCGAAAGGCATGAACGCGCGGCCCACACTCTAGTTATGCAAAGGAGAACAGGTTAGACAGTTTGGGCCAGCGAGCGCTTCCGGTAATCCTCGCCATCGATTTCTACGGTCTTGCACATCTCGTAAAGCCGCGAACGCAGTGCGACGCCAATCCGATCTTCCAGGAGTTCCGTCGGATCTTTCTCGTTCTTCCGCTTATCTGAATAGTTGGTCGTGAAGATCGTCAACCGCTTATCGTTATAGCGGGTGTTTATGATTTGCATCATCGTGTCGCGGACCCAGTCCGTCGGTTTCGATGCGCCCAGCTCGTCCAGGACCAGGACATCTGCCTCAAAAACAGGACCCAGCACACCCAACTCGGAAGTCTGCGAGATCGGATTGTAGGAATCCTGGATTCGCCGGAGCAGTGCTCCGAACTGGTAGAACAGACCGCGCGCTTGATAGCGCTCAATTAATTCGCGCAAAAGGGCAACCGCAAGGTGGGTTTTACCGACGCCAACAGGACCGACGAATAATAAACCGCGGCCTTCGACCACAAGATAGTCATTGATGATGCGGTCGGCTTCAATTTTCGCTACCCACTTCGAATCGGAATCGCCGGCGTCGTAACCTTGCAGGGTGCAGTGCTGATAACGCGCGGGAATGCGCGCCGCCTGGAACAGGTGTTGACGTTGATCGGATGATTGGCAACGACAGCGTCGCGCACCTTCACCCGGCACGACTTCCATGCCCGTGCCAAAACAATGTGGACACGAGCTTTCAGGCTTAGAGATCGGGCCTTGAACGTAGTCGGGGGACGGGGAATCAGCCTCAGTCTTTACGACTCTCAGGCGCTTATTTTTTGGCTTCTCCGAAGGATTCATTGATACTTTCTCGATGTCGATCCCGACGATTATAGCATTGCGCCGACGAATCATGAGGAACGACGCCAGCCTCGCGTGGTTATTTTTGTTTTATGGGGCGCCGTTCTCTTTATTGTCTGGACCTGGTATGTGGGGCAGCCTTAGGCGCTGCGCACACATATCGTCTGCTGAAGGAGTGATTCTGAGCGGAACCTCTCAGATAGCAACCCAGATGACCAGGAAGCCATCGAACGAGTGAGGTTATTCTGAAAGTGCTTTATGTGTCGCGGATTGAGTCGCGGCAAGCCTCTTGCGCAAGAGGTTGCAAAATAAAGGTACACGATAACACTCGATACCTCCTGTGTTGGCCGCTCGGTGTTGGACACCGGGCGGCTTTTTTTAATCGAGAGAAAGCAATGGGCCGGAAGTCGGCGCCCAATGAAACGGAAGCGCCGGTTTCCCATTCCACGCATCTTTCTGTTAAAGTACAGGGTTTGTTTGGCAGTCGAAAATCAGTCGGTGCTTACTGTGAAGAACATCATTACTACAGACCGTGCGCCACGGGCGATCGGGCCCTACTCGCAGGCCGTACAGGCCGGCGATTTCGTTTTTGCTTCAGGCCAGATTCCAATCGATCCGGCGACCGGTGAGTTTGTTACGGGCGGCGTTGCCGAGCAGACCGAACAAGTCTTGCGCAACCTGACGGCCGTCTTTGAAGAAGCCGGTGTGGAAATGAACCAAGTCGTAAAGACAACTGTGTTTCTGGCAGATATGGACGACTTTACGGCTATGAACGAGGTTTACGGCCGGTTTTTTGGCGAGGCGCCGCCGGCGCGGGCCACAGTTCAAGCGGCGCGCTTGCCGCGTGATGCCAGGGTTGAGATTGAAGCGATTGCGGTGGTAACGGGAAACCGCGGGTAGCGAGGAACCAAAGCGAAAGCCGCGTATTCAAATCAAGCGGCTTTTGCTACTTTACCGGCCTTGATACAGCTGGCGCATACTTTCATTCTTTGCACGCCGCCCTTGGGTTGCTTGGCGCGGATCGACTGTAGATTGGGATTGAAAACGCGACGCGTGCGATTGTTCGCATGCGAAACATTATTGCCAAATTGCGGCCCTTTGCCGCAAACTTCACAACGCTTAGCCATGATAACTGATCTCCTGTAGACAGGCGCGCGACGTCACAGTGCAGGTCGGCGCTAACATTTGAAACGAAAACTTATAGCAAACGAATTACCGGGCGGTCAAGGCAGTGACGTGCTTAATGCCCAGATCGAGCGCGAGCAACGTAACCCGAAAGCTAGCGCATCACTCTTCCAATAATTTAAGGAGCAAAGAAAAGTGCAGAGAAAACATCAACGGTTCATGTGGCTTGCGGCCATCGCGCTCAGCGCCTTGTTCATCGCGGCTTGCGGCTCAGGAACCGAAGTCCCCAGCAATACCGTCGCGGCCACGGTTAACGGCAAGAAGATCATGATGTCAGAGGTCGAGCGCGTAATTAACCAGCAGTCGCAGGGCAAGCAGGCACAGCTTTCAGCCCACGACCTGGCGCAGGCTCGCTTGCAGATTCTCGACAAATTGATTCAACGCGAAGTGCTCTATCAACGCGCGGAACAGGAAAAGCTTCTGCCGACAGAGGAGCAGATAACCACTTCCATAAATCAGCAAAAGCAGCAGGCAGCTATGACTGATGAAGACTTCGCGCGTCAGCTCAAAGAGCAGAACATGACTATGGAGGCTTTGCGTGAAGATGCGAAGAAAGACCTGTCCATTAATTCATTACAAGAGAAATACGCCGGCAAGGTCACCATTAGCGATCGCGAGGTCGAAGACTATTACAACGCCAATAAGACAAAGTTTGTGAACGAACGCGGCGTTAGTCTGGCCGTGATCATCGTAGATCCAGCCGACAACAGCACGCAGGGAATTACCAATGACGCAAAAGGCGACAGCGAAGCGAAGGCAAAGGCCGATAGCATCTATCAACAACTTAAGAGCGGCCCTTCCGACTTTGCCACCGTTGCGAGAGCCAAGAGCGAAGATCCGCAAAGCTTGCTTAAGGGCGGCGACATCGGCTTTGGCAGCGAAGATGACTTGAAAAAAGCCGGGCTGCCAAAAGAAATAATCGATCAGTTCATGGGTCCGATGGCGGTCGGCAGCATTACCGAACCGAAGCTGATTAATGGTCGCTGGTATATCTTCAAGCTGCAGGACAAGCGCCTCCAGACCGAGAATCTGACGCTTGAAAGCCAGGGTCCCCAGGGAACCGTGCGGCAGCAAATCGCGCTCGAATTGACCAACCAGCGCAAGGACATCTTAAACGCGGCTCTGGTTGAGGTGGCGATGTCTGAAGCAAAAATCGTCAATAACTTAGCCTCGAGTATGTTGAGTAACCCCGGCAATTTGGGCTTGCGTCCGGCGACAACAGACGCGTCAAAACCCGCGAGCACTCCGGCAGCAGGAGCCAGTCCGGCAGCGACGCCGGCGCAGAAAGCTGCGACCTCTCCGTTCAGCTCGCCGTCGCCGGTAAAGAAGTAATCGCGGGTTGCAGGACCGTTTAGACGGCGCACTTGTGCGCCCTGTTTGAGTAAGGGGAAGCGGGCGCGGTGCCTGAGTGGTTTGGCGGCCGCGCCCGTTTTGTGTGGACTGCGGTGACTTGTCGCCGCTTTCCGCTGGGCGGTAAGAAACCTTGAAAGGCTGCAATTAGTCGCAGCACTCCAAAATGTTGTTTCGTCTTTCAGAAGTTGAGAAGTCCTTCGCGGCCCAGGATGTCCTGCGCGGCGCCTCGCTACAGGTTAATCCGGGCGAGCATGTGGGTTTGGTCGGACGCAACGGCGCGGGAAAGACGACCATCTTTCGGCTGGTGACGCAGGAAGAGACACCCGACAGCGGCGAAGTCGTGCGCGCCCGCGGACTGAAACTTGGCTTGCTGGCCCAGCATGTCCACTTTGAAGCAGGTTCGACCGTCCACGAGTCGGCTCTCGCAGCCTTTGGCCGGCTGCAACGGATCGAACACGAGATGCACGAGCTCGAGCACCAGATGGCGGACGCCGGCGACGAGTTGGCGAAAGTTCTCGAGCGCTATAGCGATCTGCAGCACGAGTACGAACGCGAAGGTGGCTTTGAATACTCAGCGAAGGCCGAAGCCATTCTGCAGGGCTTGGGTTTTGATCGCGACACCTGGCACATGGAAACAGAAAAACTTTCCGGCGGTCAGCAGAACCGTCTGGGTTTGGCGCGTTTGCTGCTCTCGGAGCCGGATGTGCTGTTGCTCGATGAGCCGACGAATCATCTCGATGTGGGGGCGGTCGAATGGCTGGAAGAGTTTCTGCAAACCTACGCGTCAGCTTTCGTAATCATCAGTCATGATCGCTACTTTCTCGATCGGGCGTCGCGCCGGATTATCGAGGTCGAGGGCGGGCGGGCCAACAGTTACACCGGAAACTACTCTGACTATCTCGTCGAGCGCGAAGAGCAACGCGAAATCCAACAGCGCGCCTATGACAATCAGCAGCGTCTCATCGCCAAGACCGAAGACTTCATCAGACGCAATCTGGCTGGGCAAAAAACCAAGCAGGCCAAGTCCCGTCGCACGATGCTACAACGTCTCGAGCGCGTTGAATCAGTTCGTGGCGATCAGGCGTCGGGCGACTTTCGTATGCAGGACATTCAACGCGCCGGCACGCACGTTCTGACGGTGACCGAAGCTTCGATTGGCTATCCTGACAAAACGCTGGCCAAAGCCATTTCGTTGATTCTGCGCCGCGGTGAATGCCTGGGTGTGATTGGTCCGAACGGATCGGGAAAGACAACTTTCGTTAAGACAATTCTGGGCAAGCTGCCGGCTTTATCCGGTGAAGTGCGTTGGGGCTCGAAGGTTCAAATTGGCTACTATGCTCAGCAACTTGAGGATCTGGATGATCGCAACGAGATAATTATGGAGCTGCGGCGGGTGGCTTTGTCGACCGCGACGGCCGGTGAGTTGAGATCTTTCCTGGCGAAGTTCCTCTTCACAGGCGATGACGTCTATAAGCTTGTGCGGGATCTTTCCGGGGGAGAGAAGGGAAGACTTGCGCTTGCCAAGTTGATCTATTCCGGCGTGAACGTTCTGGTCCTGGACGAACCGACGAATCATCTCGACATCCCGTCGCGCGAGGCACTCGAGGGAGCGTTGGAAGCGTATGAAGGGACAATTATTACCATTAGTCACGATCGATATTTCCTCGATCGGGTGGCGACGCAGATTCTGGCTTTGGATGGATCTGGTAATGCCGAACACTACAATGGCGACTATACCGAGTACCACGATTGGCGCGCCAGGCGGGCCAAGGGCGGAGGCGAACGCCAGATCGCCGATTCGGCTTCATTGGCACAGCGCGCTGACGGCCGTGAAGTCGCGACCGTCAATGGACGGAAGCGAGAAGAGAACGCTAAGACCAAAACCAATAAGAACCGAGTCGAGCCGGGGACGGGAGCCGGTTCGCCGCGCGTCAAGATCATAAAGAAGCCCCGCGAGCCTCAGGCAATCGAGGCCGAGATATCCGCTTTGGAGAAAAGAATCGCCGAGTTGTCGGCGGAGATGGCTAAACCCGAAGTAGCCCGCGACATCACCAAACTGGTA
>JAWVEM010000406.1:0-8697 GCA_033856735.1 Blastocatellia bacterium | reverse complement strand
GCCACCGCGCCGTTTCTCTTTTGCGCTTCAAGAGTTGGGGTGACGATTCGCTTGAGATATTCATCCAGCGACGCCGGCAGCGCCGTAACCTTCACGTCGACGAGGTAACGTTTGAGGAGACGCTCTTCACTTGGAAAGAAACCTCGGTAGTCAGGATTGGATCGCCTGGCGGCTTCGTTGTTGAGCGGAAAGACTAGCGCGTCGTCAAAGGCCACCCAGCGAAAGCGCGGCGCCGACAATCCCCGTCCCATCGCCACACGATTGGCGAACATCGTTTCGATGTTGAGTTGATCCAGAACCCACGCCGGAAACGCGTCGCGTTGTTCGTTCATCACGCGCATCTTGGTTTTCATAAGCTCGGCCACGTGGGCGTCGCTCATGTCTTGATGGACATAGCCGTACAGATCGTGCCAGGCCCGGATGAATTCCTGGTTCGCTGGACTGAGCCGCGTAGGCAGAGGGAAAGGCACGATGGCATCCAGCGGCAGCGCGTCGAATTCATCGTCGGGCTTCTCGCCCGGAGCGCTATAGCGAAGCGGGTGCGCATGATTGTCGATTGCTTTGATTTTGAAAATCTCGTTGAGCAGATAGGGATCCGCTCGGGTTTGCGTGTAAACATTGGCGCAAACGAGACAAAGACAGGTGAGAAGAAAGAAACGAATAGTCCGCGTCATGATTCTGATCTCCCTTGCACAGTGCAGTAGCTTAGTTGGCACGCTTGGGTAGTACTTTCAACCTAAAAAGTATTAGCGCTTCGCGCTCAACGAGGGCGCGGGCACCCGCGTTCCCGGCGATCACGTGCCAAACTATTGACACGAACTCTTGTCCTTCGCGGCATCAACCCGCGTGATCCGCCCGTCGGTCTTCGGGGCAATTGCCGGGACAGAGGCAATCGCCTTCAACAAAATATCCGTTTCCGACGGCGCCTGCTCGGGACGAATGATGAGCGGCACGTTGCGAAACATGTCGTAGCCGTCACCGGCATCAATCGCGAGGTACGAAGTCGTGGCCAGAGTGTAAATGCTCCGATCGTCCAGGGGCTTTCCATTAATCGTAATGCTGGTGATGCGCTTGCCGGGCGGCCGGCTCGTGTCGAACGCGAAGCGAATACCCGAGACCTGTGGAAAGCGGCCTGGTTGTGACTCTGTTCCCAAAGAAGCTACGCCGTGCTCGATCACTGCACGAATGATCGCCCCGGTAAGTCGCATCTTCACCACTTTATTGTTGTAGGGCAAAATCGACAGCACGTCGCGTTTTGTCAGGACACCCGGCTCGATGATCGTGTCGGCGCGAATCGAACCGCCATTGACCAACGCCACATCCGATGCGGTCGCTTGCCGGAAAGCATCGGCAATAAAATCGCCCATGCTGGTTTCGCGTGTGCGGATGTCCTGGCTTTTTATATCCAGGTCAACATCCGTGTGTCCGACTATTTGTTCCAGACTCTTCAGCAGTGGTCCGTACTTTTGATTGAGCGGAGCAAAAGCCGGATCGTCCTTGACCTTGTCGGTCACGGGAATGACCTGCCAGTCAATGCTTTCGACCCTCCCGGTTGATTTCGAGATGCTAAGATCGATGCGGCCCAGTTCGCGCGCGTCGGAAGTCATCTTGAGAATTACCGCATGTCCGGACATTGATTCCAGCAGGGTGTGTTCGTGGCCTCCGATGATCAGATCGACACCGGAACAACGTGCGAGTTGTTTGTCTTCACCCAGCGACAGGTGCGTCAACGCGATGATTACATGCGCGCCCGCGGCGTGGATTTTGGGAATCACGCGCGCGGCGGTGGCACAGGGATCCTGTATGTCGACGTCCGGGCCCGGCCGTGAAGTCTGTAGCGTGTCCTGCAAAAGAATGCCGAAGATGCCAATCTTCACGCCCTCGAATTCGCGCACGACGAACTCTGGCGTGTCGGCAAATGTCTTCCCAGTCTTTTTGTCGATGACGTTGGCGGCCAGCCACTTGAAATGCGACTCGCGCATTCGTTCACGCAGCACATCGGGGCCAAAATCGAATTCATGGTTGCCGAAGGTGGCGTAGTCGAGGCCGCTCGCGTCCCAGGCTTCGATCATTTGCCTGCCTTTGTAAGTATTCGATTCGATCGAGGGCGAGAGAGTATCGCCCGCCAGGAAAAAAAGCGTATGCGGCGACTCTCTCATGATTTGTTTTCGCAGAGTGAGCACCCGCGCCAATCCTCCACGTGCGCCGCCATCAACGGGCGCGAACTGATAGACGTCGTTCACCTGCAAGAGAGTCAGGTGGACCGGGCATTCGCGTTGTTCCTGCGCCGCGGCCAGTCTGATTTCGGACGTCGCGAGGCCGACGGCCAGAATCATAATGAGTAATGCGACAGCGGCTGGCACAATTCGCCGCGATGAAACTCGTTTAGGAATCATGTTGTTCGACGCCTTTCAGAATTGAGCATTCCGCAATCACAGACGTGTTGGATCAAAACGATTGGATTATACTTGAGCGGAAGTTAGAGGCCACCATCATCTAATCAAAGGAGCGGTCGTTTGGATGTGATCGGTTTCATCTCATTAGCACCTCGCTTTAGCGAGGTGTTGCGATCAGAGGATTTTAGGTGAGCCGTTTTAACGGCTTCTCGCAGCAACCGTTGAAACGGCAGCGACATACTTGACTCCGCGCGGGCTTGTCGAACTTCGATGCGGCCGCTGCAATGGCTCTGCCCCTCTGATGCGCGGCAAGTCTCGGACTTGCCGAAACGTGGCCTATTAATCTGAACGGTCTCTGACCGTGACGGGTCGAAGACCCGAATGAAAAAGAAGGTTCGCCGCCGGCAAGTCGCAGACTTGCCGCGCATCAGAGTGGCAGAGCCATTGCTGTAATGAGTCAAGTATATTATTGCCGTTGAAACGGTTGAGATGACTGATCGGCTCTCGCTCGCCTGGCTGAAGCCAGGCGCTAATGAGATATTGAACTCAAACAATTTTTCTAACATGCCTTTCAACGAAACAGTTTTCGTTACCGGCTTCCCGGGATTCATCGCCAGTCGTTTGGTCAGGCGGCTGGCGGCGGAAGGCGCGCGGTTTATTCTGCTGAGCCAGGCCGCCTTGCTCAGCACAGCGCGGGCAGAGACAGCAGAAATCGCGAGTGAAGCAGGCGTTGAGATCGAGCGATTTCGGATCGTCGAAGGCGACATCACCGCACCCAACCTTGGGCTTTCTGAAGCAGAGTTTGAGCGGGCCCGGAGCGAAACAACCACGGTGTTTCATCTCGCCGCTATTTACGATCTGGCCGTCGCGGAAGACGTCGCCGTGCGGGTAAACGTCGAGGGCACGCGCAACGTCAACAAGTTTGCGAAATCAATTGAAAACCTCAAGCGATATCATTACGTCTCGACCTGTTATGTGGCCGGCAAGCGCGAAGGGCTGATCAGGGAAACCGAGCTGCTTCATCATGCAGGCTTTCGCAATCACTATGAGGAAACAAAATACCTTGCTGAAACTGAAGTTGAAGCGCTGAAGTCTGAACTACCGATCACGATTCACCGGCCGGCCGTGGTTTGCGGTGATTCGCACAAGGGAGAGACGGCGAAGTACGACGGCATCTATTATTTGATTCACTACCTGCGCAAATGGCCCGCCGGGTTGTCGCTGCTGAACATCGGGAACAATGAAGTGCGTCTTAATCTGGTGCCTGTCGATTTTGTCATCGACGCAATGGCGGCGCTCGCCAAAGACGATCGAGCAATCGGCGTTACAGTCCAGCTTGCCGATCCGGCGCCGCTGACGACGCATCAATTGTTCGCCGAGATTGCGAAAGCGATCGGGGGACGCGATTCATTTGCCACGGTGCCGGCCGGAATTATCTATCCGGTGCTGAGACTGCCGTTGGCGCCAAAGATAACCGGGCTGCCGCATTCGGCCGTGCCGTATTTTTTTCTCGAGCAATCGTACGACACGACCATCGCCCGCGCGTTACTGGGTCCGCACGGCATTCGTTGTCCAGGCTTTTCTGAATATGTGGGAGCCCTCGTGAATTTTGTGGCAGAACATCCGCGACTGTAGCGCAAAGTGTTAACTTGCGCCGAAACGCAAATTAGCAATTTGCGCTACATCAAGGCGCAAGCCGCTCGATCAACCACGAACCATCTCTCTGTAGCCGGTACCGCAGCCGATCATGCAGACGGTTATCGCGGCCTTGCCAGAACTCGATCGAGTTTGGCCTGAGACGATAACCTCCCCAATACTCTGGCCTGGGAACTTCTTCACCGAACCGTTTTTCGAGTTCGCCAAAACGGGCTTCCAGCGTCTCCCGATTCTCGACCACTTCACTCTGGTGGGAAGCCCAGGCGCCGAGCTTGCTCCCCAACGGCCGACTCTGGAAATATGATTCAGAGTCCGCGGCGGAGATCTTCTCGACGTCGCCCTCGATTCGCACTTGTCGCCAAAGCTGAGGCCAGTAAAAGAGCAAAGATGCGCGCGGATTCTCGCTTAGCTCCTTAGCTTTGCGGCTCAGGTAATTTGTGAAGAAGACAAAACCGAGATCACTAAAGCTTTTCAGGAGCACGATGCGCGCGGAGGGACGGCCATCTTTGGTCGCGGTAGCCAGCGTCATCGAGATCGCATCCTGCTCTGACACTCCATTAGCCCGCACTTCGTCGTACCACCTCCGGAATTGGCGGATTGGACTCGCGTCAATGTTATCTTTGGTGAGCGCGATTGGTGTTTCGGTCATTGAGGGTTAGGACGTTCAGAGTTCAAGCTTTAGCTTGCGACGGTAATAAGAAACTAAACGCAAAGGGCGCAAAGGATCTCGCAGAGGGACGCAGAGGAAAGACCTTTGCGTCCCTGTGCGAAGACCTCCGCGTCCTCCGCGTTTGAATGGATCTTTCGATTGAAAAATCGCATCACTAAGCGCCTTCAGCCTCTTCCTTCTTCTTGGTCCACATGCCGCAGATCTGTTGGGCTTCGGCAAAAGTCAGGTTGTCATAGATGTCCGCGTCGTTCTTAATCACGCCGTTTTCCAGTTCGCACACTTGCCAATCCGGCGCTTCCGGATCCGCGCCCGCGGCGCCCGGAGCGACGCGAATTTCGTATGATACGTCAACGTTTTCTTCAGTCATTAATAGCCACCTTTGTTTATCGTAGGGCTTGAATCGCTAAAGCCTTATGGTTAAGAGCAGGTGATTATGACTTACTGAAGTAACGACTCGCAACCGTTTGCGATATCATCAGGACGCTCGATATTAACCAGTATGAAATCTCTAACTGACAAAGCGGCAAAGGCTGCGGCCTTGCCGCTGGTGGCAATCGTCGGTCGGCCCAACGTCGGCAAGTCGACGCTTTTCAATCGTTTGATCGGCGAGCGGCGGTCGATTGTCGGCGACGAGCCGGGCATCACTCGCGATCGTATTTACGGTGAAACAAATTGGCGCACTAAACGATTTGCCCTGGTCGATACCGGCGGCATCGTGCCTGACGACGACGCTCTGATCCCCGCAAATATTCTGAAGCAAGCAGGCTTCGCGATTGACGCGGCGCAGGCAATCATCTGGGTGGTCGACGCACGGAAAGGAATCACGCCCCTCGATCAGGAGCTGGCGCTGCTGCTGCGCTCGACCGGAAAGCGCGTGCTGGTGGCGGCGAACAAAGCGGATGCGGTTGTGCTGGAAAGCGACGCGGGTGAATTTCACAGCTTCGGTTTTGCGGACGTGTTCGCGATTTCAGCCGAACACGGGAATGGCATTGGCGAGTTGCTGGATTCGTTGGAGCCGGAACTCCATGGCAGCAGTCCGAGTGTTAGAGAGGGCGGAATAGCGGAAGAGACACCCGCGTTCCCAGCTAAAGAATTGCGGCTGGCGATTGTCGGACGGCCCAACGTCGGCAAATCATCTTTGCTCAATCGTCTGCTCGGCGAAGAGCGGGCAATTGTCTCGCCTGTAGCCGGGACCACGCGCGACACCGTCGATACTTTGCTCGAAACTGAAGGCCAAAGCTTTCGCATCATCGACACGGCGGGGATTCGGCGCAAAGGCAAAACCGAAGCGATGGCGGAAAAGCTTTCCGTAGTGATGGCGCGCAAAAGTTTGGAGCGCGCTGACGTCGCGATTATCGTGCTCGATGCCGAACAGGGAATCGCCGCACTGGATGCGAACATCGCCGGCTATGCGG
Source organism: Blastocatellia bacterium (assembly GCA_033856735.1). Taxonomy (GTDB): domain Bacteria; phylum Acidobacteriota; class Blastocatellia; order Pyrinomonadales; family Pyrinomonadaceae; genus UBA11740. The sequence goes on along the minus strand of JAWVEM010000406.1, from coordinate 2,560 downwards.
TCGAAGCGGGCTGTTCAATTATCCTAGTCGTCAATAAGTGGGACACGGTCGAGAACAAGGACACGCACACCGGTTCAGAGTTTGAACGCAAAGTGCGCGACCAGATGAAGTTTCTCAGTTGGGCGTCGGTGGTTACGATTTCGGCCTTAACCGGACAGCGTGTGAGAAAGCTCTTGCCGCTGGTCGTTGAAGCGAACCGAGCCCGTAACATGCGCATTTCAACTTCGCGCTTAAATGAATTCTATGAACGGGAGATCACTCAGGGCTCAGGCATCCTGCCGGCCCGGCCGCACGGCGGTTCGCGCTTGCATGTGCAGTACATCACGCAGATTGGCATTCGTCCGCCGACCTTCGTCGTGTTCACTTCCGGCGGAAAAGCCGGTTTGCATTTTTCTTTTGTGAGGCATCTCGAGAACCGAATGCGCGAAGAGTTTGGTTTTCTGGCGACGCCGATTAGGTTTGTCGAACGGCATAAGTCGAAACGCCGGCGTTGAATTACTTAATGAGGGAGAAACCAATATGAAATTTGTCAGAAGCGTAGTGGCTGGGCTTGCGTTGATTCTGTTCTCGCTCTCAGTGGGGGTGGCTCAGGAAACCTGCAAACGCAATATTGAACCGCTGGGTGGCTTCTCGCTCTGCGTACCCGACGGCTGGAGCGTCCAGGCCCGGGAGGGTGAAAAATTCAAGATGATATTTGGCCCGGCGGCAGAAACCTTCACTGCCAATATCAACATTAAGAATGAGAACTCCACTTTTTCCTTGCCGGATTATGCCGGCGCCTCGATCAAGACGGTCCTCGCTAACACAGTTGGGGCGACTAGCATTAAGTTGGTGCGTTGGACGGATTTTTCCTCAACCTCCGGCCTGGCCGCCGACAGGGCCGTCTTTGAAGTTGAGTATAAGGGGCTCCAGATCACAAGTATTCAGTATTATTTCGTTGCGGGAAGTAATAAGAAGTTCGTACTCACCGGGACCTGCCTGCTAAAAGACAAGGACGCCTTCGAAAATCTCATCGAGCGCGCGGCGAAATCATTCCGTTTGGAATAAACCGGACTTTCAACATCACCCGTCCCAATATCCGCTCACTTAATGATTGATCAATCCATAGACTTTGAAGTTGGGGCGACTGACGGCGCGGCCCGTTCCGGGCTGATCAAGACGCGTCGCGGCGTGATCGAAACGCCGGTGTTCATGCCGGTGGGCACGGCGGGCACGGTGAAGGGGATTCGTTTTGAAGAGCTCGAGTCGCCGGAGCTCGACGCGCGGATCATTTTAGGAAATACCTATCACCTATGGTTGCGGCCGGGAATAGAAACGATTAGGAGGTGCGGTGGCCTGCACAAGTTCATCGGTTGGCAGCGTCCCATGTTGACGGATTCAGGCGGCTTTCAGGTTTGGAGTCTGGGCGCGCTCCGTAAGATTAGCGAGGAGGGCACTGAGTTTCGTTCTCATATTGACGGCGAGCTTTGTTTTCTCTCGCCAGAGATTTCGATGGAGGTGCAAGCTGCGCTGGGCGCTGAGATAGCGATGGCGTTTGATGAGTGCGCGCCGGGCGAAGCGACCCTGGCGGAAGCGCGGCAAAGCATGGAACTAACGCTGCGGTGGGCAAAACGGTCCCGGGAGGCTTTTGAGCGGTTGCAAGGATCCGAAACCGCCGGCGGTACCGATTCGGGCATTAGCCCGACAGTGAGCGGGGGCTCAGATGCGGACGAGACGTCCGCACTCGCGCGAAGGCAGGCGCTGTTTGGCATTGTGCAGGGCGCATCGCATTTCGATCTTCGCCGCGAAAGTCTGGAGCGCACGGTCGAGATAGGTTTCGATGGGTACGCTATCGGCGGACTTAGTGTCGGTGAAGCCAAGCCGGTAATGCTGGAAGTGATCGAGGCCATCGCGCCCCGGATGCCCGCCGACAAGCCGCGCTATCTAATGGGCGTCGGCACCCCGGAAGATTTGATCGAAGCCGTGGCGCGTGGCGTAGACATGTTTGATTGTGTCTTGCCGACGCGCAACGGCCGCAACGGCCAGGCCTTCACTTCGCGAGGCCGTTTGAATATCAAGAATGCGCGCTATGTTGATGATCAGATGCCTTTGGACGAAGCTTGCGGATGTTCAGTTTGCCGCCGCCACACGCGAGCGTTTCTCAGGCATCTCTATCAGTCTGGAGAAATGCTCGCGAGTATTCTTTTGACTCATCACAATCTGGCGTTCTTCCTTGACACCATGCGACGTGTCAGGCAAGCTATCCGTTCTGGCCAATTCGCGAAATTTCGGCGAGAGTACACTGAGCAACTGAGCTCCGGATTGGGATGAGTGCGAGCCTCGAATTGAGTCGCTTCTCGCCTGCTGCCGCGGGCACTACTAACAAACTAATCACTTTATGTCCTTATTCCTCTTTCAGGGTGGCGTTGGCGGGTTAGGCGGCGCCCTCGTGCCGATGCTCTTAATCTTCGGTGTCTTTTATCTCTTGCTCATTCGACCTCAACAGAAGAAACAAAGACAGTTGCAGGCGACGATTGCCGAGTTAAAAGCAGGCGACAAGGTGATTACCACCGGTGGAGTT
>JAWVEM010000405.1:0-10601 GCA_033856735.1 Blastocatellia bacterium | reverse complement strand
TGAGCATCGGTTGAGATGACGAACTTGATCTTGCGCTTGCGTGCTTCGCGCACCCAGCGCGGTTCCATATCGAGGCGATAAGGATCGCCGTTGATTTCGATGGCCGCGCGCGACTCAGCAATCACGTCCAGAATCTCTTCAACCCGGCAATCGAACGGCGGCCGCTTTTCGATCAGACGCCCCAACGCATGTCCCCAGATCTTGAATACCGGCTCGCGCATCGCCCTGACTATTCGTTCAGTCATTTGGTCCTCGTTCATCTTGTAACGTGAATGAATGCTGGCGACTATCACATCGAACTGCTCCAGAATCCAATCCGGATAATCCAGCGAGCCATTCTGCACAATGTCGGACTCAGTGCCTTTCAAAATCTTGATCTTCGCTTGCTCCTGCACCCGATCAATTTCTTCCCACTGCCGTTGTAGGCGATCGATCTTCACTCCGTTCGCGTAGAAGGCGGTCGGTGAATGATCGGTGATCGTGATGTACTTCATGCCCATCGACTCAGCCGCGTAGACCATTTCTTCGACGCTATGTTTGCCGTCGGAATACTTTGTGTGACAGTGGACCATGCCGCGGATGTCTGCGGTCGTGATCAAATCTTCCGGTAAGGCATTAACCAGTGCGGCTTCGATCTCGCCCTGGTCCTCACGCAACTCCGGCGGAACGTATTGCATGCCGAGCTTGCCGTAGATTTCCGCTTCAGTCTTTACCAGAATTGCGGTCGCACGCGTTTTGGACTTCGACGCGCCTAGCTTCCGAATTCCCTGCGGACCTAGCTTCAGCTTTTTTTCCGCAGCCAGTTGCTCGAGTTTTTCGAGATGAGATTTTGATCCGGTCGCGTGCAGCAGCGTGCCGGCGAACTCTTCAGGCTTAACTGCGAACAGCGTCGCTTTGAATCCTTCGCTGAGCACAACTGAACACCCATGCGTCGTTTGCTCTGCTACTCTGACGACCAAGGGAAAACCCAGGAAGTGATCGATCAGCGCTTTGGGCTTTTTTGCACTAGCCACGACAACTATTTGCGATGCTGTCTCTTGCCAACGCCGAACAGAGCCGGCGAGCTCGCCCTGCACAAACCCCGGCGCAAGCTTCAGATAGTCGAGAATTCCCTGCCCCGTGCGCAGGGCTTGGTGAATATGGATGCGCCGCTCGCGATTCTCTGATCCGACAATCGCCGCCAGAATTTTCTGCTCTGTCCTGGCGCCAAAGCCTTTGACGCCGGCTACCTGGCCGGACTCGCACGCGGCCTTTAATTCTGCGACGGTCGAGATTCCAAGTTCTTCGTGCAGCCGTTCGACTTTCTTGACGCTCAGACCCGGCACATTGCCCAACTCGATAATTCCCGGGGGCATTTCCGCCCGCAGTTGGTTTAGCAAAGTCGATTGACCCGTCGCGTAGAAATCCTGAATCTGCTTTGCCAAGGCAAAGCCAATCCCCTTAACAAAGGTGAGCCGATTTTCCTTGATCAACTTACCGATGTCTTCGGTTAACTCAGCGACGGCGCGGGCACCGAGTTTGTAAGCGCGCGCTTTGAAGTACTCGCCGCCTTTCAATTCGAGAAGGGCGCCGATCTCTTGCAGCGCTGCCGCGACGGCAAGTTTATCGGTTACTGATTTGCTTGAATCGCTCGTTTGGTTCATCGCCAAGATTTATGGCATGCAGAGTGCCTAATTTACAAACTCCGCGTCGGCGAAGGCTTCCGCGAGCAGAACTCAGTCTAAACTCAGGAATCTGTAAGAATGCCGGACGAGCTACGCACCGAAGTCGAACAGGTCAAGCAACGCGCAGAGGTGAAGCGCGCGCTGGACCAGACCAGCACCGTCAAGCCGGACACGACGCCCGCGGCTGAAACCAAAGACAAGCTGTTGCTAGGCACGCATGCGATCATCCTCATCGCGCTCGCAGTCGTTCGGTTTATTTTGGATTTTAGTTTTTTTGGCTTCGCTGCAAAACATCCGAAGTACATTGACCTGCTGCAAAAGCTCGACCTGAGCGTAATGGCGATCGTCTTATTGCTGGCCATCGCCAAGATCGTCGACGTTTATTTGATCGGCCGCCTCGACAATCCGGTTTCGAGATACAACCTGCGTCGAGTCGCCAAGCTGGCGCTCGTTCTAATCCTGGCTTTTGTCGTCGTTTCGATCCTCTTTCAGAATTGGTATACGGCCGTCGTTTCGCTGGGATTGATCTCGCTGATCATGGGCTTCGCTTTGCAAACGCCGATCACAAGCTTCATCGGCTGGATTTACCTGCTGGCGCGAGCGCCCTACCGCGTCGGCGATCGGATCAAGATAGGCGAGGCTACCGGCGACGTCATTGACGTGAGTTATCTGGACACGACGCTCTGGGAATTCGGCGGCGACTTCCTTTCCACCGATCATCCGTCGGGCCGGGTAATCAAGTTTCCGAATTCCAAAGTCCTGAATTCGACCGTCTACAACTATACCTGGCCGCTGTTCCCTTACATTTGGAACGAGGTCAAGTTCAATGTCGCCTATGAGAGCGACCTGGAATTCGTGGCCGAGACAATGCAGCGGATCGCCGAAGCGGAAGTCGGAGAGGCAATGATGAAACAGGTGCGCGTGTTCCGTGAACTGCTGGCCCAGACTCCGGTGGACCAATTGCAAGTGCGCGAGCGTCCGGCGGTGCTGTTCCGCGTCAACCCGAATACCTGGATTGATGCCATCGTGCGTTACCTCGTTCATCCAAAGGAAGCGGGCCAGGTGAAAACCAGGCTGATCAAAAAACTCCTCGCCGAGCTCAACGCGGCGCCGGATAAAGTTTTGTTTCCGAAAGGGAACGCGCGGTAAAACTCGCGTACTTCCGTTATTCACAATTTGAGATTATGAAATGAACGAACTATTCCGAAAATTTGCACAGACGACGTCAAAGGTGGTGGGTTCCTCCTGGTCGTTTATTCTCGCTGTCGTCATCATCCTTGTGTGGGCCTTGACCGGGCCGGTGTTTCACTATTCCGACACCTGGCAACTGGTCATTAACACGGGCACGACGATTATTACTTTTCTAATGGTGTTCCTGATTCAAAACACTCAGAACCGCGACGCCAAAGCCATTCATCTGAAACTTGATGAATTGCTCAGAGGAGTAAAAGGCGCACGCACCGATTTAGTCGATCTGGAAGCGCTCTCCGATGAAGAACTGGAACGCTTGCACGCACAGTTCAAGCGGATTCGGAGCGTTGAAGGCAGAGAGCACCGCGACACCAGTGAACTCACGGCCCAGGAGGAGTAGTGAAGAATGAGGGCAGGACCAAGATTTTAGCCTGACAAGCCGAGTGCAACCCCACCGGCTCACGCAGGCGGTCCTAACTTCATCAGCAACTAGGGTTGAACCCAGAAATCTATGACCAGAATCGAAAAGTTATGCGCCAAAGGCATCCACCGAATCGGCTCGCCCGCGCGAGGTTTTCGCTATCTCAATGCCGACGGCCGAAAGATCAATCGCGCGGAATTGTCTCGGATCGAAGCTCTCAAGATTCCTCCGGCTTGGGCAGACGTCTGCATTAACGCAGCGGCCTCGGGCGCCGTGCAAGCGATAGGCAAAGATGCTGCCGGACGCTGGCAATACATCTATCACGAGTCGCGTGTCCGCCACCGGGAGAGCAAGAAATTTCAGCGGTTGATGGACTTCGCTGAAAAGTTGCCGGCGATGAGAAAGGCGATGGCCAGAGACTTACGTCAGCGTGGATTTCCGCGAGAGCGGGTGATGGCCAGCATCCTCAGAATTCTTTCGATGAGTTTTATCCGGCCCGGCAGCGAGATCTACGCGAGTGAGAACGGTAGTTACGGCATAGCCACGCTGCGACCGAAGCACGTGACGGTGAGGAACGACTCGATCATTTTTGATTTTCCAGGCAAGTCCGGGGTCCGGCAGCACCGCGAGCTTCGCGATCGCACTACCGCCCGGATCGTCCGTGAACTCCTGAAACAACCTGCCCGCGATGTATTCAAGTATCAAAATGAGGAAGGCGTCTTTGTCGATGTAAAGCGCCGTCACATCAATACCTATATCAAGGAAATCATGGGCGGAGATTTTAGCGCTAAGGATTTTCGTACCTGGGCCGGCACTCTAATCTGCGCTTGTGCGCTGGCGCGCGTGCGGACCCAGGTCAACGGCAACCGGACCGCGAACAAACGTCTTCTGGTGGCGGCGATCGAGGAAACGGCGGCAGCTCTCGGTAACACGCCGGCGGTTTGTCGCAGTTCATACATTTGTCCCCTTGTCATGAACGGCTTCGAAAAAGGACACGCTATCGATCGCTATTTCAGCGATGTAAAGGAACTGATGTCGTATCGCGGCAGGGGCTTGCATCCAGCCGAACGTTCGCTTCTGAAATTTATGAAGCAAAACAGTCGCGGTGCATGAGTACGGATGTAAGCCGAAAGGAATCGCTCTCCCGTTTAGATCATTTCAAACAGGAAGGTGCTGAATCATGAAAAAAATCATTTCGAGATCGAGGTTGATCGCGTTCTGCGCGATCGCAATGTTATTCGCGGCGGTGGCTTTTGCCCGCGGCGGCAAGCAGGACTTCGTCATGCACAACCAGACCGGAGTCGAGATTCACGAGCTTTACGTATCGCCCCACAGTGCGGGCGAGTGGGGAGAGGACGTGCTGGGCCGGGACACCCTGCCGAACGGCGAAAGCGTCAAGATCACTTTCGACGATCAGGAAAAGAGCGTGAAGTGGGACCTGAAAGTTGCCGATGGCAACAAGCACAGTATTGAGTGGGACAATCTCGACCTGATAAAGATTTCCGAGCTCACCCTGCATTATAAAGACGGCAAGGCCTGGGCTGATGTGAAGTAGAGCAAGTTCTGTCAGAGCTTCAGCTCAAGTTAAGGTGGAGGTCGCAAAGGTCGAGCGGGTTGCATTGACCAGTGCACTCACTTCTAGTAACGTGCCCGACTGCCGATGAACCTTCCGAATGCTACAATTGCGCTTGTCGAACGTCAGAAAATCACAGAATACCTGCTCAACCGGGAGCATCCTGACAACGGCGGAAAAGCAGACTTTTTCATCGCTTTGGGCTTTAGTGTCAACGAATGGGAGACACTAGCCGAGGCGCTGGGCTCCATGGCGCTTAGCGCCCAGGTCACTCAAAGCATTGAATCTCTGCACGGCAAAAAGTACATTGTGGATGGCGAAATTAAGACTCCAATCGGCAAGGCACGTATCGTGCGAACCGTTTGGATAGTCGATCGCGGTGAAACAAGTCCACGGTTGGTGACAGCTTATCCGCACGAGGAATGATTATGATTAAGGAACACGACCGAGTGGTACTAAGCACTCCCCTTCCGAGCGAAGGTCTCGAAGCAGGAGATGTCGGCACTGTGGTGCATGTCTATGAGGACGGACAGGCGTACGAGGTTGAGTTTGTAACACTCGACGGCCATACCGCCGCAGTGGCAACATTAGAAGCCTCGCAAGTGCGACCTGTTACCCGCCGTGATTTGACTCACGTTCGGGAATTACAGGTGGCGTAAGACCGAGGGCGCACCGCTGCCTCCCTGATTCTTTCTCGGGTCTTCAATTGCCTCAGGCGAAATCGCCTAACCATTGTGCCGCCCTCCCTCACCGTCGCGCTACTGCCCCGTTGTCTCCGATGATAAACTGCCCGCCATTACCGGAGGCCCAAATATGATTCGTCGCGTACTCTTGTTACTAACAATCTTTTCGATTGCTTTCATCACTGCGCTCGCGCAATACGACCCGGAAACATTCTCAGCCATGAAGTGGCGCTTGGTCGGACCGCATCGCGCCGGCCGAGTCACTTGTGTAGCGGGAATTCCGGGCAAGCCCGCGATCTATTACTTCGGCACGCCGGGCGGCGGCGTTTGGAAGACAACCGACGGGGCTCGAGTTTGGAAGCCCATCTTCGATGAAGCTCATGTCGCTTCGATTGGCGCCCTGGCATTGGCGCCTTCAAACCCGGACATCATTTATGTGGGCACCGGCGAAGAGACCGCCGGCAATGGAATCTACAAATCAACGGACGCCGGAAGAACCTGGACGAACATTGGCCTGAAGGACAACCGTTACATCACGACGATTTTGGTCGATCCGCTGGACCCTAACATCGTGATCGCGTCGGCGCGCGATCATTGGGCAGCCGGCGCGGACCGGGGCATCTACAAAACCATCGACGGCGGCAAGACCTGGAAGAAAGTTTTTTTCAAGGACGACAAGACCAGTGTGGTGGAGATGGTCGCGTCGCCTGACGACGCGCGGATTATCTATGCGGCCACCTACAACCTGGTGATCGATCCGAACCAGAGACGGGCGTTGGGAAATGACTCTCAGATTCTCAAATCCAGTGACGAAGGAAACACCTGGCAACAATTGAGCGCCGCCGGTCTGCCTGAAACCGGTCGCGGAACTATCGGCCTGACAGTCGCGCCCACGACCGGGGGCAAGCGCGTATACGCGATCATTAATTCGGGATTCTTTCGTTCAGACGACGGCGGCGTCAATTGGCGTCGCAGCACGCAGGATCCGCGCATCACCGGCAACACCTTTTTTGGTAAGACCTACACGGACCCTCACAACCCCGATGTAGTCTATGTAATGCAGACCTCGATGTATCGCTCGACGGATGGCGGTAAAACTTTTGAATCTTACAAAGGCGCGCCGAGTGGTGAGGACCAGCATGTGCTCTGGATCGATCCGAAAGATACTGAGCGAATGATTCTGGGTTCGGATCAGGGAGCGATCGTGAGTCTCGACGCCGGCCGCACCTGGACCGATTGGTTTACTCAACCAACCGGGCAGTTTTATCACGTCACCACCGACAACGCGTTTCCCTATCGCGCCTACGCCGCGCAGCAGGACAGCGGATCGGTCGCCGTGTTGAGCCGCAGCGACTTTGGCCAGATCACGTATCGCGATTGGTTTTCGACCGGTGCGTTCGAGAGTGGTTACATCGCTCCCGATCCGTTGAACTCGAGTCTCATCTACTCAGTTGGCTGGTATGGCTCGGTGTTCAGATTGGATCGAACCACCGGCCAGATCGCGACCGTGTTCGCGCCCGGTGCAAAGTATCGTTACACGTGGGAGACGCCGCTGGTTTTTTCCCCACGCGATCCGAAGACGATGTATCTCGGAATGCAGTACGTTATGAAGACGAGTGATGGCGCGCAGACCTGGCAGGAGATTAGTCCCGATCTCACTTCAAAGAGCCCGACGCCGAACGATGGTGTTATCCAGGCCATCTCTCCGTCCGCGGCGACGCCGGGAGAAATCTGGGTGGGTACGAGCAACGGCCTGGTGCAACTCACGCGGGACAACGGCGCGACCTGGCAGAACGTTACCCCCGTCGATCTGAATGGGCGCAGCGAAGTACGACTGATTGAGGCTTCGCCAACCGATGCCGAGACGGCTTATGTCATCGCCGCGGCGTGGGGTGATTCCCATCCAAACATTCTCCGCACGCGTGATGCCGGCAAGACCTGGCAGAAAATCGTAAACGGTTTGCCTGAGTCGGCCATCGCCCGGGTAGTGCGCGAAGATCCATCGCGCAAGGGCTTGGTTTATGCCGGCACCGAAACAGGGGTGTTCGTTTCTTTTGACGGCGGCGATCGCTGGCAGTCTTTGCAGTTCAACCTGCCGACAACTTCCGTCCGCGATCTGAATGTACACGGAAGCGATTTGGTGGTGGCGACATATGGACGTGGACTCTGGATCCTCGACGACCTGTCGCCGTTGCGGCAGGTCAGCGCGGAGTTTACCAGGAGCAACGCTTATCTATTCAAGCCGGCCACGGCCGTGCGCACGCATTGGGACAATCATCCCGATACGCCGCTTTCCGCCGACCTGGCGGCCGGGGAGAACCCGCCCGATGGGGCGATCATTTACTATCACCTCAAATCGCCGGCGAAATCGATCACGCTGGAGATTCGCGACGCACAGGGCGAGGTTGTCCGTCGCTTTTCTAACAAACCAACGCAGCCAGAGCTTGGCCCAAAGAACGTGCCGGATTACTGGTTTGCTCCCCCCGACATCCTAACTACGAAATCTGGTGTGAATCGTTTTGTCTGGGACATGCAATGGCCGCATCCCGACACGCTGACTTATAACTTTCGCGGCAGACATATCGACTATGTCGAGTACACGCTGCCCGATCACGCGGTCGCCGGCAAGACGCCGATGAATCAACCGCCCGGGCCGTTGGCGGTGCCCGGAAATTACGAATTGGTGCTGACAGTAGATGGCAAGACCTATCGCCAACCGTTGACGGTCACGCTCGATCCCCGCGTGAACGTGGCGCCGGGCGACCTGGAAGCGCAACTCGATCTCGCCCGAATGATCGATGCGTGGATGAATGTCAGCTATCACTCTTATAACGAGGTCGACGTGTTACGCGCGGCGTTGGCTACTGCTCAGAAAGCTCTTGCCAAAGATTCCCAAGCAACGATCGCGCTACAGACGCTCGACAAGGAACTCACTGAGATTCAAGACGGCACGAATACAGCGCCGGGTTTTGGGGCAGTCAACCGCGACGTGGCGCGATTCGTGACCATGATTCAAAGCGGCGACATTCGCCCCGCAAGATCTGTCATCGAAAACGCCGCGCCTTCGTGTGCGGCTTTGAAGAACGATTCGGTACGTTGGCGGAAGATCAATGGTGAAACAGTGCCGGCGCTGAATCAGATTTTGAAGCAAAACAAGCTGGCGCCCTTTCCGATCGTGAACGTCGATAAGGATCCGAGGTGTCCGAATTAGCGGGGCTTTCTCTCATTAGCACCTCGCTTCAGGAGGCTGCCGGAAAATGATATTTCTCTGTGTGACCTCTGTGATACTCTGTGTCTCTGTGGTGGAATTCACTGCGAAAACATGCACCACAGAGGCACAGAGGTTACACAGAGAACCACGGAGATCGTTTTCCCGACAGACTTCTTTAGCCACGTGTTAGTGATAGTTTCTCTGACCACTCGTTGTCTCGCGGAACCGTGCCGTTAACCCTGCTGACGCCTCGCGAGGCTCTCTCATCGCCGCTCGCTATTCCCCGTTTCCCTGTTCCCCGGTAGAATATCGCCGCGTTGCCAACCCGTCCCGAAAGGAAACTCTATGCGATCTCGCCTCTGGCTCGTCTTGATCATTATCATTCTGCTCGCCGTTCCGGCCCTGGCGCAGAAGCGGAACATCACCGAGAAGGACTTATTCAATTTTGTCTGGGCCGGCGATACGCAAATATCGCCCGATGGCTCGCGCGTCGCTTTTGTGCGCGTGACGGTGAATGAAAAGAAAGACGGCTACAACACGTCGATCTGGAGCGTCTCTCCCGCCAACGGCGAGTCGCATCAACTGACCGCCGGCCCGAGAGATTCGACGCCGCGCTGGTCGCCCGATGGCAAGTTTCTCGTCTTCGTCCGCGTTACTGAGAAAGACGGCCGGCCCGACTTGCCACAGCTCTTTATGCTGCCGATGGCCGGCGGAGATTCGTTTCAGTTCACGACGATGACGCGCGGCGCGGGTGGACCGCAATGGTCTCCTGACGGCAGGATGATCGCATTCGGCAACAGCGCCAACCCGGAAGACCTGGCGAAAGCGGCGCCTAAAACTCCCCAGCCCTCGCCGAGCCCAACTCCGGCCGACGCTAAGAAACCGGAAGAGCCGCGTGAGAGCGACGTGCGTGTGATCACACGGGCCGTCTATCGCTTCAATGGCGCCGGCTATACCGATCCAAAGCATCCAAACCATCTCTGGGTAGTGACCGCGCCAAAAACCAGCGATGAAAAAGTCACACCCAAACAACTCACGAGCGGACGCTTCTCGGAAGACGGAGCCACCTGGGCGAAAGACAGCTCACAAATTTATTACGCGTCCGATCAGATCGATGAGCCTTACTACGAACTGCCGTCAACAACTATCTATTCGATCCCGGTTAGTGGTGGGCAGCCGTCGAAGCTAACTTCGTTTGCCATGGACACCGGCGCTTTTTCGGTCAGTCCTAACGGCAAACAGATCGCGTTCTATGGTTCGTCGAGCCAGCCGGTGCAATCTTATACAGAACCCGATCTCTGGGTGATGGATATCGCGCCCAACGCGCAGCCCCGAAATCTGACGCGCGACTTTGATTACGACGTGGGCTCGGGTGTCGGCGGCGACAACACGGCGCCACGCGGCGGCGACGGCAACCCTCCGGTGTGGACGGCTGATGGCCGCAGCATCGTCGCAATCTATGCGAAAGAAGGTAAAGCAAACCTCGGCAGGTTCGACGCCGCCAACGGCAAAGAAACCGATCTGACCAGCGGCAACCAGGCCGTAGTCAGTTTTCGCGCCACGCCCGATGCGTCGAAATTCGCTTTGGTGATTTCCTCGCCAACCCGAATCGGCGACATCTTCTGGCTGGACGGCGCAGGCGGCCGGCCGAAACAGCTTACCCGTCTCAATGATGAATTGTTTTCCAAACTGAATCTTACCGAGCCGGAAGAAATCTGGTACACGAGCTTCGACGGCAAGAAAATTCACGCGTGGATCCAGAAGCCGCCCGACTTTGACGCCCATAAGAAATATCCGCTCATCCTCAATATTCACGGCGGGCCGCACGCGGCCTATGGTTTCATCTTCGATCACGAGT
>JAWVEM010000404.1:0-2520 GCA_033856735.1 Blastocatellia bacterium | reverse complement strand
GCGCGGCAAATGCCAAAGCCATCGGCGCGTTTGCTTTGACTGAACCCGATGCCGGTTCCGACGTTGCTGCCATTAAGACTACCGCTCGCCGCGAAGACGACGCCTACATTATCGACGGCCGCAAGCGGTTTATCTCAAACGCCGGCGTGGCTGACTTCTACACGGTGTTTGCGCGCACGGGAACGCGCGACGATGGACGCGCAGAGATTTCCGCGTTCGTGATCTCAGCGCGGATGCCGGGATTCAGCGTCACTGAACGGACCGAGATGATGGCGCCGCATCCGATTGGCGAGCTGGAATTCAAAGGCTGCAAGGTCCCGGCAGAAGATATGATCGGCACGCCGGGCGACGGTTTGCGGCTGGCGCTGCAAACGCTGGATATGTTTCGCGCCAGCGTGGGCGCCGCCGCGTGCGGCATGGCCCGGCGGGCGTTAGATGAAAGCATTCTGCACGCAAAGTCGCGCGAGCAATTTGGCCGGCCACTCTCAGGACATCAGTTGATTCAGGCGAAGCTGGCGGACATGGCGACCGAGTTGGACGCTGCTCGTCTATTGGTTTATCGCGCGGCGTATTTGAAAGACGCTGGCGCCGAAAGCTCGACCCGCGAGGCGAGCCAGGCCAAACTGTTTGCCACCGAAGCCGCCGGTCGCATCGTCGATCAAGCAGTGCAGATTCATGGCGGCACGGGTCTCGTGCGCGGTACCGTGGTCGAACGGCTCTATCGCGATGTGCGTGCGCTGCGCATTTACGAAGGCACTTCCGAAATTCAAAAACTGGTGATCGCGAATCAACTCTTGAAAGAGTAGAGCGAACCTTCGATCTGAAGAAGAAACAAACGGAATACTTGAGAGAGCGACTTGAAAAAGAGCAAGCGTTGCTCGGTGCAATCAAAACGAACTTGACCGAAATTGAGCAGCAGCTCAAGCTTTTTGGTTTTGAGTATGAAGACGGAATCTATCGCTTTTATCATCAGTCATTCAAGGTCTATTCATTACAAGACTGCACGATCGGCGCGATTGGAATCTTCCGTCGGATAGCAGACGCGACAGGCAATCAACTCTGCGAATGGTTCGAACAGATCGCTGCAAAAGGAACTGGAGCGAAGTTCGAAGCGGAACACAACAGAGACTGGCCAGAGCATACCCGCCCAATCGTGGAAGCCTTTTTGCACGCCAAGTATTTTCTGGAGGTAATGGCTAAGTATGGCCGCGAATTAGATTCGCTGCCTGACTTTCTGCCTTTTGGCTGGGCTGCAATTCTTGAACTATATAGCCAGCGGTAATAGCGCGAGGAGATCGCTGAGGGACTTTCAATCTTGGCTGAATCTGGAATGCTCCGCTATCGAAGGGATAACCCCGTACGGACTGAAATCCTCAAGCAAAAACGGAAGGCCACGACCACTTGACTGCCGACACTCAACATCTCGCGCGACGTCTCGGTCTTTTCGACGCGACGATGATCGTGATGGGCGGGATCATCGGCGCGGGTATCTTCACCAATCCTTACGTGGTCGCGCAGCAGGTGCACACGCCTTTGCTGATTCTGGGAGCGTGGGCGGTGGGCGGTTTGATTGCGCTTGCGGGAGCGTTCATTTACGCGGAGCTTTCATCGCAAAGCTCCGAGTCAGGCGGCCAATACGTTTATTTGCGCGAGGCGCTTCATCCTCTGGTGGCTTTTGGATACGGTTGGAGCCTGCTGTTCGTAATTCAGACCGGCGGCATGGCCGCGGTCGCGCTCATCTTTGCGAATCATGTTTTTGAGTTAGTCGGCGTGCAGGTGACGGATTTGCGCGCGGCGCTTTTGGGCTCGGCCGCTCTGGCCCTGCTAACGATCATAAATTGTATCGGAGTGCGCGCCGGCAGCGTGACGCAGAATGTCTTTATGGTCCTTAAGCTGGTCGCGATCGCGGCGCTGGTCGCGTTTGGACTGATGGTTAGCGGGCCGGCCCAGGGTGCAGCAGTGACAAACTCCGCCGGATCTTCCGTCACTATCTGGCAGTCACTGATCGCTTTTGGCGCCGCGTTGATTCCGGCGCAATTTGCATACGGAGGTTGGCAGACCGCGTGCTTTGTAGCCGGCGAAGTACGCGAGCCGCGCCGGAATCTGCCCCGTGGATTGTTGTTCGGTGTTCTGGGCGTGATCGTGGTTTATCTTTCCGTGAACTATGTGTGCGTACACGCGCTGGGCGCGCAAGGCCTGGCGCAAACAAAGACCCCGGCGTCGGCGGTGATGCGTCTGGCGCTGGGCGAAAGAGGCGGACGATTCCTCGCTGCCGGCATCGCAATTTCCACGATCGGATTCCTGAGTCAGAGCATGCTCACCGCGCCGCGTGTTTATTTCGCCATGGCCGAAGATGGGCTTTTCTTCAAGCAGCTTGCCTGGTTAAATCGCGCTCGAGTCCCCGCGGTCGCTATTGCTTTGCAAGGCGTGCTGGCAATCGTGATCGCTCTGGTCGCCAGCCGCTTCGAACAAATTCTGAACTATGTCGTGTCTGTGGATGTCGTGTTCTTTGCCTTGACG
>JAWVEM010000403.1:0-4013 GCA_033856735.1 Blastocatellia bacterium | reverse complement strand
TCGAGTTCGAAAAAGCCGTGCCTATCAATGCGATGCGCCTCGCCTGGGCCGAGCCGTTCGCGACGCGCTATCAAATTCAATATGGGAATTTTGATGACGTCAGCGACATCGCGTTGAGTCCGCCGGGCGCGTGGCAAAACTTTCCCGGCGGAGTAGTTCGCGACGGCCGTGGTGGTGAAGTTTCGCTCCTACTCTCGCAGCAACCCATCAAAGCGCGCTGGCTCCGCATCCTGTTGACCGAGTCATCACAAACCCCCGGATCGGTCAATGGTTCAAACGATCCACGCGATCGGCTTGGTTTCGCCTTGCGTGAAGTTTACGCCGGCATCATTAACTCCCGGGGCGAGTTTCATGATCTCATTCGTCACGGCGCCAATCGTCGCCGGCAAACAATTATTCATGTGTCTTCAACCGACCCCTGGCATCGTGAATCAGATCTCGATCAAGGAGTGGAGCAGCCGGGCTTTGATCGAATCTTTCGGGACGGACTGACGAATGGCCGGGCGATGCTCTTGCCGACTGGATTGCTTTATGACGAACCGGGGAATGCGGCGAACGAGATTCGTTACCTGCGGTCGCGCGGCTACAACTTTGATCGCGTTGAGTTAGGCGAAGAGCCCGACGGCCAATACATCACCCCCGAAGATTTTGGCGCGCTCTACCTGCAGTGGGCTGACGCGATTCATCGGGTTGATCCGAAGGTGAAGCTTGGCGGTCCGAGCTTTCAGGAGATCATTCCCGCCGACTCGACCAGCCGGATTCGTCTCGGCAATAGTGCCTGGCTGGCGCGGTTTCTGGATTATCTGAAACGGCGCGGACGCTTGTCGGACTATTCATTCTTTTCGTTTGAGTGGTATCCATTCGATGATGTCTGCGAGCCGGTCGCGCCGCAACTCGCGAGCGCGCCCGGGCTGCTTGAAGACGCGCTGCACGAGATGGAACAGCGGGGTTTGTCTCGTCAGATACCGTGGATCATTTCCGAGTACGGCTACTCGGCCTTTGCCACGCGCGCGGAGATTGGTATCGAAGGCGCGTTGTTGAATGCGGACATCGTGGGAAAGTTTCTCGAGCTCGGCGGCGATCAGGCGTTTCTGTTCGGTTACACGCCGGGCTACGTCGATCGAGATTTCCCCTGCACCGCCGGCAACAACATGTTGTTTTCGATGGATGACAATGGCAATATCGGCCACCGTTTCGCGACTTACTTTGGCGCGCGTTTGCTAACGCAGGAATGGTTGCAGCCCGGAGACGAAGTTCACGAAATCTATCCGGCGACGTCCAACGTGCGCAACGCGGAGGGCGAAGAATTGATTACTGCTTATGCGGTCCATCGTCCCGACGGGCTCTGGTCCGTGCTGCTGATTAACAAGGATCCGAAGCGTGCTTATGAAACGAGCGTGGTCTTTCGCAATTCACTATCGCGTTCCACCAGCGGTTTTTTCGGAAGGGTCGATACATTTCAATATTCAAGTAGGCAGTACGTTCTCGGCGGGACGCAGGCTAACCCGTATCCTGTCAGAGCCTTTGAACCCGAACGCCGAGTTGTTCAATCGCGCGCTCCGATACCTACAACTATGACCTTGCCGCCGTATTCGCTGACGGTGATCCGGGGTGGGTTGCGTCCCTTGTGGATCAAGTAAATCCGGCCGTCCCATTCCTTAAGCGCTGATAGCGGTTGAGGTTGAGATTTGTGACGAAGAAGACGAGCGAACGATCCACGAAATTGCACGAAACATGCCGGCGAGTTAGTGTTCATTCGTGTGGATTCGAGGATCATCCACTTACGTAATGCTGGCAGTCCCTTGTTGTTGCCCATCAACGCTCCAGAGACGTGAATCATTGTGGACTGCCGCTGGAATTCAGAGTGCCGGCTTAATCCAGGAGCGCAATCGCGAACGGTAGCGTGAGGCAAACCCAGAACGCTGGGAATAAAATTCTGTGGAGCAAGAGCAACCGCTGAGTGTTGCGATCCTTTGCGATCCACGCCGGCGTCGAGATAAGCCAGTTCCAGGTCAAACGGCGAAACGCGTGGGCGCCGCTGTACGTAACAAACCATCCCCAGAGCCTTGATTCTTTCGGAATCCAAAACATGCCGTGGGGTTTGCCGTCGCTTTCCCAAAGCAACCGGTGCCCGAAATACTGTCGACGGACAACGATTGTCATTACAGTCTGATCCGCGATCGCGAGCGGAATAACCAATAGCCAAATCAGCATGAACATGAGATTAGACCGGGGGCTCGGGCTAGACTAGATTTAGATCAAACTCTCCCTCGCGAATCGCCTTCGCGATCGTTTCGATCTCTCCGGACATCGCCCGATCGTTTGTAAGACGAGTCACGTGCCGGCGGACGATCTCGTAAGCCTGCTTTACGCCGCGGCCGGGTTGCAGAGGCGCGCGGTATTCCAAACCTTCAGCCGCCGTGATCAATTCGATCGCGGTAATTAATTCCGCATTGTCGACGATCGAGCGCAGCTTGGTCGCTCCGGTCATGCCCATCGAGACGTGATCCTCTTTGCCGCCGTCGGTGGGCACGTTGTCAATGCTCGCCGGATGGGCCAGGACCTTGGCTTCGTTCAAGAGCGCCGCCGCTACTATCTGCATCATCATTAAGCCGGACCCAACCCCCGGTTTCGCGGACAGAAACGGCGGCAGGCCTTCATTCGAATCCGGATTCACCAGGCGATCGATCCGGCGTTCGGTAATGCTCAGTAGATCCGTCATCGCGATGGCCGCAAAGTCGAACGCCAGCGCGAGCGGCGCGCCGTGAAAGTTTCCTCCTGAAAGAACTTCGCCGGTTTCAGCAAACACCAGGGGATTGTCGGTCGCGCTGCCGGTTTCGATCTCGACAGTTTCGCGCGCGTATGACAGCGCGCCACGAATTGCGCCATGCACCTGCGGCATGCACCTGAGCGAGTAGGCATCCTGCACGCGCGGATCGTTCTCCAGATGAGATTGCCGAATCTGGCTGTCGCGCAGCAGCTCGCGCAAGTGTGCGGCGACCTCGATCTGGCCATGGTGCGGACGAGCGGCGTGGATGCGTTCATCGAAAGCGACCGGCGTTCCGCGCACTGCTTCCAGGGTCATCGCGCCGGCGACGTCAGCCAGGCGCGCGACTCGTTCGGCTCGGTGCAATGCCAGACCACCGACGGCGACCATCGCCTGGGTGCCGTTGAGCAGGGCGATTCCTTCTTTGACTTCGAGTTGGATTGGTTCGATTTCCGCGCGCTGCAAAGCTTCGCGGCCCGGCAATCGTTCGCCGTGATAAAAAGCTTCGCCTTCGCCGATCACGGTCAACGCGAGATGCGCGAGTGGCGCGAGATCACCGCTGGCGCCCACCGAGCCTTTCTCTGGAATCACCGGTGTGACTCCGCGCTCGAGCATCGCGATCAAAGTTTCAATCAGAACGGGACGGCAGCCGCTGAACCCTTCGGCCAGAACATTTGCGCGCAGCAGCAGCATGGCGCGGGCTTCGGCTTCAGAGAGCGGGGCACCCACTCCGCACGAGTGGCTGCGGACGAGGTTAAGTTGCAGTTCGCGCAGTTGCGACCTTTCAATGTGGACGTCTGAGAGTTTGCCAAAGCCGGTGTTGACGCCATAGACGGTGCGGCCTTCGGCGACGATCTGTTCCACGACTTTTCGCGATTGCTCGACGCGGACGCGCGCGGCCGGGGCCAGCGAAACCTGTTCTTTGCCGCGCGCGACCGCAGCAATCTGCGCGAGCGAGAGTCTCTGGCCGTCAAGTTCGATCATGATGAAAAGGAAAAAGTAAGCTGGCAGCGTTACAGCGCGTTCGCACGATTCTCATTAGCACCGTGGCTTTAGCCCGGTGATTCAGGACCTTCCCAATAACCGGAAACCGTTTAAACGGCAGCGACATAGTTGACTCCGCGCGGGCTTCTGTCGAACTTCGATGCGGCCGTTGCAATGGCTCTGCCACTCTGATGCGCGGCAAGTCTCGGACTTGCCGAAACGTGGCCCATTAATCTGAACGGTCTCTGACCGTGACGGGTCG
>JAWVEM010000402.1:0-13787 GCA_033856735.1 Blastocatellia bacterium | reverse complement strand
AGCCTGAGACTGCAAAGCTAAATCCCCTGGCCTCTCCGAACAAATCAAATGACACATAGCAGTGGCCCAGCGCCAGCGCTTCGAGCAACGACTCACGACTGAGCCCCTTGTCTCTCTTGATCAGCACATGCGTGCGAACGGTGCGAAAACTTCGCTCATAAGGATCGAGCTTCACGCCCAGCCATTGTTTGCCAGAGGCATCGTTCACACTGAGGCCAACATTCGAATGAGCGTCGTTGCCGGAGATGGCGGTCAGCTTGCGATTGCTCGCAGAGATGGCGTCATCCCAACGCTTTAGATTCTCAGTGGGTCGAGCAAAGAAGTTCGCGAACATCATTTCCGGATAGCTGCCGTAGGACCAGAGGCCGTCAAAGAACAGTACGACTGGATTGATTTCACGAGTGTTGGTAAAGAGATTGTAAACCTCGACTCCATCGATCGAAGTTGTTTGCCAATTCTGCGAGTCACTCGGATAGGCCGCGAAAGCGAGTCCGCCGGCGGCCTTCTGCCTGGCGACCACGTCCGCCGTGCTTTGCATGTTGGTAGACGCCGCGTTTGCCGAGCCCGGAATCAACAGCAATCGATCGCCGTTGGATGTAGCGGCCTCGTTTCCGTTCACGAATAGAACGCCGGCGTGCGTTCCGTTCAAAGTCATCGCGGCGGTATCAAAGTCCTGTTGCGGATGCTCAGTCATGATTACGAAATCCAGTTGGTTCGCTTTGGCGGCGTTGATGAGTTCGGCGAAGTTTCCGGTGCTGTGCCCACCCAGCGAAGTGTGAACATGAATGACGCCCTGATAGTCGGCAAACTCGCTTTCGACTGATGTTGGAACTCGTTGTGAAGCGAGTTGCAGGATTGTTTGGCGAAGACTTTTGAGCCGGTAACGACGATACGCAAACGGAAGCTGGGACACGACCACGATCCCCAGCATTACCAGTAGAAGTTTGCGCTTCATGAATAATCGCAGTGTCAGAAGCCCGACTATCATTGAGGGCCCGTCGTTCGTCCGAGCCTTCGCTGATGACACGATCCTTTCAATCCTCAAAGTCGACTTTGGCCATCGATTCGCAGATGCCGCGACTGAACTCAACGACCTTGACGTGATCGGGATGCACCGCATAAGCATCCAGGACCGCGCGATCGCGAAAGATCGCCACCAGCCCAACATCGTAGGAGCGGGGCGAACGTAGTACGTCGACGCCGACCGAAAAACTCTGAATCCCCGGGACGACGGAACTTAGCGACCGCAACTGGGCCACATGATCATCGCGAGTGTCTTGCGAAGTATCGCTGCGATATTTCCACATTACTATATGGGTCAGCATATTCATCCTCTAAAGTTGGAGTCGTCACTACTTCAAAAACCGATCGAACCATGCCAGGGTCCGCTCTAATGAATCAACGCGGTGCCTTGGCTCGCGCAGGCCGTGGCCTTCGCGCGGGTAGCGCACCAGCACGGTCTCCACGCCGCGACGACGGAGCGCCATGTACATCTCTTCCGCTTGGGTAATGTGCACGTCGTTGTCCTGCTCTCCGTGAATAAACAGCGTCGGCGTCTGCGCTTGCCTGACGTAACGCAGCGGCGACCACTGCCACAACAGATCGTAATTGTCCCAGGGAAAGCCGCCAAACTCCGCGTGGATCAAATCCTGGTAAAGCGAGGTTGAGTAAAAACTGACCAGGTTGCTGACGCTGGCGGCGGAAACCGCTGCTTTGAAGCGCGGCGTCTGCGTGATGATCCAGTTAGTCATAAAACCGCCATAGCTCCCGCCCGTCACGCCCATCCTGTTTGCATCGATCCACGAATAGCGCCGCAGTGCTTCGTCGACTCCCGCCATCAAGTCCCGGTAGTCGCCGCCGCCCCATTCGTTGATCGTGCCGTCGGAAAATTTCTGGCCATATCCGCTCGAGCCGCGCGGATTAAGATAGAGCACGGCGTAACCGCGGGCCGCATACACCTGAAAAGTGGAATTGAATGCATAGCCGAACATTCCATGCGGCCCGCCGTGAATGCTTAGAATCAAAGGGTACTTGCGATCCTCGCGCCAACCGATCGGCTTGATTAGCCAGCCCTGCACTGAAGCACCGTCGAAGCTTCGGAAGACCATGTTCTCTGGTTCGATCAAGTCAAAGGATCCGGCTGCATCATTGTGCCCGCTCAACCTGACAATGTTTTCGTTGCGGCCCGGGAAACTCGCCCATACTTCGGCGGGATGTAGCGGATCGCTCAGCGTGAAAGCGAATACCGGCGTGGTTGTGGAATTAACGCTGAAGTTACCCAACTGGAACACGTTGGGAAATCCGAAGGTGACGTATTCGCCGCGCGCATCTTTGACCAAGGGCTCGTTATGGGAAGGGAAGGTTTCGAGACAATTGGCGCCGGCGCAGGTCAGCGCGATGCTGTGAAGCCGACTCAGGCCGCGATCGCCCGCCAGAAAAAACACGGTCTTGCTGTCGCGCGACCAGCGCGGGTTGCGCGCGCGTCGATCTTGATCAGCGTTGAGCTCGCGCCGGCTTGCGCCTGCCGCGTCGGTGATCCAGACATGCGTGTCTTCCGCGACGCTATCGATCGTGGTCACGTCCCGTTTCGTGGCTGTGTAAGCGATCCATTTTCCGTCGGGCGACCAGGCAGGTTCGTACTCGCAGCCGGGCGTGCTGGTGATCTGGCGCACCTCTCCCTGCAGGTTGGTCGCGAAGATGTCTGAGTTGTTATTGGCGTCCGGATCAGATTCGTGGTTAGAGAGGAAAGCGATCTCGTCCCCTTTGGGGCTGAAGGTGAGCGCATGATCGTAGAACGGCCCCGAAGTGAGCTGACGCGGTTGGGGAGCGTCAACGTCGGTGAGCCAAACATGTGTCCGCAGACGGTCAGAAAACGAAGTTCGCGACTTGTATTGAATGCGATCAATCACGCGCGGATCGTCACTCCCGCTCGATCCGTTAAGGGAATCTCGATCAGGCTCTTCACTGGCCGAGATATAGGCAATCATGCGCGAGTCAGGTGACCAGGAGAACGACTCGCCGGCATAGGTGATGAAGAAGTTCGTGTCTCGCACCGCCGCTATCAGACGCGGGACGCGCCGGTCGGGGCCCGCCATCCAAATTCCATGCTGTCCCTCATGAGTTGAGAGAAAGGCGATGTTCTTGCCGTCGGGCGACCAACGTGGATTCGCGGCGTTCCAACCTGAAGGCAGCAAAGGTCGTCCGGAATTTCGGGCGGAGTCCCAGTTGCGGCGCTGCTCGGGCTGCCGGCTGGTCGGCGGAACGTTCGCGAATCTTTCGCTTGCTCGCACCAGCCAAAGGGTACTCACGGTCTGCTCGCCTTCAGCCGTGGACACCGTGTAGACGATCCACTCGCCGTTCGGAGATATCTGTGCGTCCCCGACGTTGGCGATGCGCAGAATGTCCGCGGGTGTCATGGGGCGGCGTGTTTGGGGACGCACCGAGCTACAAAGCGAGATGCAAACTGTGCTGAAGAGCAGAGCGCCGACCACTGCTGTTCGTGTTTGCTTCATGATCGTTCTTGTAGATTCCAAAATAGAGAGTGGAGCGTTTGCCGCACCATAGTGCGGTGAGGCTTGCCTCACCGGCGGCGGCGTCATTTTGACGATAAGGAGGCTACGCCTCCCGCCGCGTTATCTCGGAAGCGTAGCCTCCTGACATAATGAAATCCAACCGCGGTAAGCCGGCTTACTGCATTGTGCGGCGACACAGCGCACTACGAAAGCAGTCTTAATTGCTCGTTAAGTAATTCCCACACCTGGCGCACGTGTTTTTCGCTCGTGCGGATGTTTCCGATCGACAGCCGCAGAGTGAGTTTGTCATTTAACTTCGTGTGCGAAAGGAATGCTTTGCCAGTCGCGTTGACGCCGTGCATGATTGCTTCGTTAAGCACATCCAGGCGTTTCGGTTCACCTTGTTCTGTTTGAGCCGGCACGCGCGGGTGTGCGCGAAAACAGACGAGAGCAAACGGTGTCGGCGCCATCATCTCCCAGTCCGCCGATTCTTCGATCCAGGACGCAAACAGTTTTGCCAGGCGGCAATGTTCGCGGATGCGCGCCGCCAGTCCTTCATGACCGAAGTAGCGAATGATCATCCATAGCTTGAGCGCGCGAAAGCGGCGGCCAAGCTGGACACCATAATCTGATCCGCTGCGCACCTTTTCCTGCTCCGGCGTGCGCAGATATTCCGGCACGAGTGAGAAGGCCCGGCGCAGCAAGTCCATGTGGCGGCAATAGAGCACCGAAAGATCGAACGGAGTGAATAACCATTTGTGCGGATTGAGCACCAGCGAATCGGCGCGTTGACAGCCATCGAGGATGTGACGCATCTCGGGAACGATGGCGGCCGAGCCAGCATAAGCGGCATCGACGTGCAGCCACATCGCGTGTTCCTCGCCTACCTTTACAATCTCAGGCACTGGATCGATGCTGGAAGTCGAAGTTGTGCCCACGGTCGCGACGATGCAAAAGGGAAGCATGCCGTTGCGCTTGTCTTCCTCAATTGCTTCTGCCAGCGCATTCACATCCATGCGAAATTCACTGTCAGAAGGAATCTTGCGTAAAGCTCGCTGACCCAAACCGAGAGTGATAATTCCCTTGTCGATCGAAGAGTGTGCCTGGTCGGATGCATAGACTCGCAGCAGCGGTAGATCCTTGCGTCCGCTCATGCCTTCTTCACGGATGCGCAGCTCGACTCCTTCGCGCGCGGCGGCGATCGCATGCATGCTCGAAACCGAAGCAGTGTCGTAGATGAAGCCGCTCATGCCTTTGTCGAGGCCGATCATCTGTCGCAGCCAGTCGAGCACGACTTCTTCCAGCTCAGTCGATGCGGGTGACGTACGCCAGAGCATCGACTTCACATCGAAGGCGGCGCTCAATAACTCGCCAAAAATTCCGGGCGCCGAACTTGAAGTGGCGAAGTAGGCGAAGAAGGAAGGATGGCTCCAGTGCGTGAGGGCGGGAACGATTAAGCGGTCGACATCGGCGAGAATTGCCTCCATCGGTTCGCCGCGATCCGGAGGAGTGGCGGGCAACTGGGCTTTGAGATCGCCGGGTTCTATTTGAGCGAGGACTGGAAGGTCTTCGATATGCTCGAAGTAGTTCGCGATCCAGTCGACGATCTCGTGACCGAAACGGCGAAATTCTTCGGCGGACATGTCGCCGGTTGGGGGAGCAAGATGATTGTCGAGTTTCTCGGGACGTGACATTAAGAATTCACCGCAGGTTGGACATCTTCGAGCACGCGGTTACCGTGAATAACCGCCGCGATCGTAACGGTCTGCCCTTGAACACGATAAATAATTCGATAGCTGTAAACGAAACGCTCTCGCAAGGTGCCGTCCTCGAATTCCAGGACGATGCGGCCTGCAAAGGGAAACCGTTTGAGACTTCTGGTGGCGCGGATTATCTTTGTGACAACTGCTGAGGCGTGCGCCGTCGAACCGCGGGAAAGTAGGAAGCGATAGAATCGGTGTCGTCCAGCGCTCTCGGCGATCAGACTACTCGGTAAGCCATTTGCTCAAGCGCGTTTCAGCTTGTTGCTGCGGAATGGCTCCATCGGCATCCGCGGATTCTAATCCGTTTCGGACCTTTTCGAGCACATAAAGATGATACTGAATGTCCTCGATAGAACAGTCGTTTGGTAACTTGCCCAGCAGTTCTTCGACTTCTTCCTTGGCAGTTGCCACTTAATGGCTCCTTCCGCGATCAGTTGTTTGCATTATAGCCAACAAAGCCGCCAAACGCAGCTTGGTTGCTAATACCCCAGGGGCTGTAGCGGTCTGGGCTGTGTGCCTTCGAAGAACCAGCTGGCTCCTACTTTCAAACGATGATGCCAGGTCGGCAAGCGCGCGGTGTACATCGCAAAGCGCGCTTGCCGCGCCAGCGGACCGCTGATTATTTTGCCGGCGGATAGGACCGCGGCGTGTTCCGTCCCGAGGCTCACCGCCTCGCCGAGTTCGACGAAGCGTTTGGTCTTCAGTGGCTTGCCTTCGATGAAAGCGCGCACGTTGCGGGCGCACAATCCGGACTCCTGCATAGCCAGTTGGGCAGTGCCCGCCAGGGTCGGAACGACGTCCGGATAAAAGGTTACATCGCCGAGCGCGAAGACGTTTGGGTGCCCGCGCAGTTGCAGTGTGTGCTCGACCAGCAGCAGTCCGCGCCGATCTTTTTCGACCTTGAGACTCTCAGCCAACGGACTGGTACGCACGCCGGCGACCCAGACGACACCCGCGGTCTCGAGTTCAGTATGTTGTTGATTGTGTTCGAGGGTGATCGCGGTTTCAGTCACGCGCACGACCCGTGTTTGTGTGTGAAGCTCAACCCGTGACTCGTGCAAGGCATCTTCGACGAAACGGCGCAGCTCTTCGCCCATCCCGGGAACCAGCCGATCGGCCATCTCTATTATCAACACGCGCGGTTCGCCTTTGAGGGCGCGGCGTTTCACCGCATCGCGCAAGAGGTCGGCCATCTTGGTTGTCAGTTCGACGCCACTGGCGCCTCCGCCCACGACGGCGAATGTCAGCGCGCTGCGAGTGTCCTGCGGAGCAGCATCCGGCTGCACGTGATCGAGAGCTTCGGTCATCCGCCGCCGCAATTGATTGGCGTCGTTCAAGGTGCGGAATGGCAGGGCAAACTGTTCGGCTCCTTCGACAGCTGCATAGTTGGTCACCGCGCCCGGAGCGACCACTAGTACGTCATACGCCAGTGGTTCAGCGCGGCCGGCGATGTTGACGGCTTTGGCGTCGAGGTCAATCTCCGTAACCGTGCCGCGGATGAATCGCACCTTTTCATCGAGCAGCTCTTTGCAGTCGGGCGCGATGTGCCAGGCTTCTACTTCACCGCTCAGGTACTCGTAGAGCATTGGCTTGAACAGGAAATGGTCTTCGTCGTTGACCAGGGTAATGTCGCCGGCGCCGGCGAGTTCGAGGGCCGTGAACAGTCCGCCAAACCCGCCGCCGATAATTAGAATTCTCGCGTTGTTTGCCGTCATAGGTTGTCGATTTGATTCGTTCGAATTGGAGCGGCAAATCTTATCAGACAAAGTTGGGAGGCGCACGGGGTATCAGAAGCCCGACCGTCAGGGAGGGCGACTAACCAGGCCCATGCTGACGCGCGGGCTTCTGACACTTCTGCGCTGGTACCCCAACTGGACACCAACGCGACCGAAGTGTTAACTTCTCGGAAGTAATTTCAAGTTTTTGCGGTTTGCCATTGTCTTAATGAGGCTTACTGCGGTCTGGGAGGGCCATCTTTAGCAGTGTTAGCAAGAGAAGCAAAAGAAAAAATTGTGACCGACTATCGGGCACATCAGACGGATACGGGTTCCGCCCCGGTTCAAATCGCTCTGTTGAGTCAGCGCATCAATGAACTCACCGAGCATTTCAAGATTCACAAAAAGGATAATCATTCTCGTCGCGGGCTGTTGAAGATGGTCTCGCAGCGACGGAGCATGCTCGATTATTTGAAGCAGACGGACATTCAGCGCTACCACGAGGTCGTGGGCCGACTGGGATTACGCCGTTAATTTTCATCGATCAGTTGTTGGACGAAAAATAGAAGAACCAGAACGAGAGAATCTTCGAGTCTCTGATTTAGAAAAAGCACGCATCTATCGAAGAGCCTGAGCCCGAGCCGAACGTGACGGCGATTTAGGGAGCCAGGCGATGTGTGCGGCCTTACAAAATGCGAAGGCGGCAAGAGCTTCACGGCCAGGCTCTGCCGCCTTCTTTTTTTTCTGGAATGCGCTGGATTTTTCAGCGCTAAAGTCGGCGCGACTAGTCGCGCCTTTTGAAAGCGGCGACAAGTCGCCGCACTCCACATTACTCAACCAAAGCGCAGCGGATGAGACGTTGCGTGCCTGTCCCAGTGGCAGGCGTCGTCAGAAGGAGACGAACGAAAATGACAGTTAAGAAGTATCTCAAGGAATCGATTAAAGTTGGTGAGCGCGAGCTCAGCGTAGAAGTTGGCCGCGTGGCCAAGCAGGCCGACGGATCCTGTGTGATCCGGTACGGCGACACGATGGTTTTATGCGCCGCGGTCGGCGCGTCAACGCCCCGAGAGGGCATCGACTTTTTCCCGCTCACCGTTGAATACCGTGAAGCGAATTATGCGGCCGGACGCATCCCGGGAAATTATTTTCGCCGCGAAGGCCGTCCCACTGAGAAGGAAGTCCTGACCAGCCGGATGATCGATCGGCCCTGCCGCCCGTTATTCACGCCGGGCTATCGCAACGAAACACAGGTTATTGCTTCGGTGATCTCGGCCGATCCGGACAACAATCCGGACGTAGTGGCGATCACCGGCGCGTCATGCGCGCTTTACCTTTCCGACATTCCCTTCACCACGCCGATCGCCGGTGCGCGCATCGGGCTGATCGATGGACGTTACATCGTCAATCCGACTTACGACGAAATTCGCGAATCGAAGCTGAACCTGATTGTGGCCGGCACCGAAGAAGCGATCGTGATGGTCGAAGCCGGCGCTGATGAAGTATCCGAGGCGATCATGGTCGAGGCGCTGATGCTCGCCCACAAAGAGATTAACCGGCTCTGTCGCTGGCAGAAAGAACTCTATAAGGCTTTGGAGATTCAGAAACGCCCAGTCGATGCGCCAGTGATAAACGAAGAGATGATCGGCGAGATTGAACGCAATTATGCCGAGCGTCTGCGGGCTGCGCTGGACACTTCCGGCCAGGAAAAACGCGCGAGTTATGCGGCTATCGATGCTTTGAAGAAAGAAGTGGTGGAAAGCTATCCCGAGGACCAGCCGGAGTCGCGCTTGATGGCTAAGAAGTCCTTCGATCACCTCAAGGAAAAGATTTTCCGCGACGATATTCTGAACCACCGCCGCCGGCCTGACGGCAGGCGGTTCTCTGAAATTCGACCCATCACCTGCGAAGTTGGCTGGTTGCCGCGCACGCACGGCTCGGCGCTGTTTACCCGCGGTGAGACGCAGGCGCTGGTAACGACGACGCTGGGCACCAAAGAAGACGAGCAGTTCATGGACGATCTCGAGAAGGGCGAGGTCAAGCGTCGCTTCCTGCTGCACTACAACTTCCCGCAGTATTCGGTCGGCGAAGTAGGCCGCTTTGGTTCTTCTTCACGGCGCGAGATTGGCCATGGGGCACTGGCGCGGCGGGCCCTGCAACCTGCTCTGCCTGACGACACGGTATTTCCCTACACGATTCGCATCGTTTCGGACATCACCGAATCGAACGGTTCATCGTCGATGGCCAGTGTGTGCGGCGGCACCTTGTCTCTGATGGATGCCGGCGTGCCCATGAAAGCTCCGGTAGGTGGCGTGGCCATGGGCCTGGTCATGGAAGGTAACAAGTACGCCATCCTGACTGACATCGCCGGCGCCGAAGATCATTATGGCGACATGGATTTCAAAGTCGCCGGCACCGCCGAGGGAATCACTGCCCTGCAAATGGATATCAAGATTGCCGGCGTCAATTCACAGATCATGGCCGAAGCTCTCGAGCAGGCCAAGAAGGGACGCCTCCACATCATCGACGCGATGCAACAGGCGTTGCCTGAGCCGCGCGCCGAGATGTCGTCCCTGGCGCCAAGAATCATCAAGATAAAAATTAATCCGGATAAGATTCGCGACGTCATCGGACCAGGCGGCAAGGTCATTCGTGCTTTGGTCGAAGAGACCGGCGCGAAGATAGATGTCGAAGATGATGGCACGGTTTCGATTGCCACCGCCGACAGCGCAGCCGCTGAAGCAGCAGTCGCCCGTATTCGCGGAATCACTGCTGAAGCCGAAGTAGGGCAAACCTACGTGGGCACAGTAAACCGGATCGTAGACTTCGGCGCCTTCGTCGAAATCTTCCCTGGCACTGATGGTCTGCTTCACATTTCGGAAATTGCCGATCGACGCATCCGCGATGTGCGGGACGAGCTGCGTGAAGGCCAGCAGATTATGGTGAAGTGCATCGGCAAGGACGGCAACAAGATTAAGCTTTCCCGAAAGGCCGTGCTCAAAGATGAGAACCAACTGGGCGGCGAAGCCCCGCCGGTTCAAGAAGAAGAAGAAGACGAAGTCGTCTAGAAAACCAAAGGAAGCGGGCGGTCTGGCGAAACACCCCGCCCGCTTCTCTAACCCGCCCCAGGATGGGGCTAAATCCTTTTCTAAACTGGAATACCCTCCGCATTAGCTCTGTTTCCCTAACAGGTAACACAAGCCCACAAGGGTTTTGAAGGCTTGTACCCACGGCAGGCTGTCTCCGCTGTGTCTCCGAAATCGAAGAAATCGTAAGTTTTTGGGGGCTTAACGAAGAGTAAGGCGCCGTTTTGAAAGTCTTGAGGAGGGGAGTTCCACCAGATGAGGACTCGAGTATTTCGACCAATTGCGACGTTCATAAGCTTGCTGCTGCTAGTAGTTGTTCCCGTGCAAGCCAGTCCAATAAAATTCGCAGACGTCGTGAACGTAATGGGCGACCTGCAAAACGGTGGCCAGCTACAGCGCATTCGACTGCGGGCAGTTGCACAGGATCCGAGCGTATCGGGGACTGGTAACACTGCTTCAAAGACTTCAGCGGCTTCGGTTGATCCGGCTGCTCAAGGGGATGCTCAGTTAGCGGCAACGTCTCTAGTTTCCAACAATCAGGCGCTTGCGCCTACGCTTGTTTCGGGAATTGAAGTCGCGCCCCAACAGCCGCAAGGCGACGTTCAAGTGTTTGAACAGGACAACGTCGACGGGACGATTTGCGACTGCGGCGAGATTCCGCCAGTCGGTGGCGGTTTCCCCAAGTGGCCGTTCCTCGCGCTGATTCCGCTAATCTGCGTGACGGGCGTTTGCTCGGGTCATGGACACAAGATTCCGCCCCCACCCGTCGAGACTCCGACACCGCCCGTACCTGAGCCGGCGTCGCTGTTACTGTTCGGTTCTGGAATTGTGGCCCTGAGTGCCAGTGCGCGACGTCGTTACGCCAAGATGCGCGCGAGCAAGCAAGCAGCAGCCATGACGGAGGTCTAACGATGAACACGAAAAAATTCATGGTTGCCATGCGCCCAAACTCAACCCTTATTAAAGTCGCGGTCACGATCATGATCGCCTTGACCTTCGGTCTGGCCTGTACCTCGACTACAGCCTATGCCAAGAAGAAAAAGGTGAAGTACGGCACGATTGAGATCACGACCAACCCCGGTGGATATCCTCTCCGTATCGATGGGAAGCCGGAAGGCGACACCTCGACAACGGTACGCGTGATCGAGCTGGAGCCCGGCCGTCACAATCTGGAAATCCTGCTGCCCAACGGTGGACGTTGGGTGCGCGATTTTGACGTCGAACGCGGACGCAAACTCTGCGTCAATGTTAACTATCATCCCAGGAAGATCACCATCGCCAAGTCTCCATGCCCCTACCCGGTCAACATTTCTGCCCCGGTAAGCGTTAATGACGGCGACCTGATCACGTTTACATCCGACGTCGCAT
The DNA here is from genome assembly GCA_033856735.1 of Blastocatellia bacterium. Taxonomy (GTDB): domain Bacteria; phylum Acidobacteriota; class Blastocatellia; order Pyrinomonadales; family Pyrinomonadaceae; genus UBA11740. The sequence goes on along the minus strand of JAWVEM010000402.1, from coordinate 2,346 downwards.
ACGGCGGCTCAGGAGCTCTAAACTACACTTGGACGGTCTCGCCATCCGAAGCAAGGATTGTCAGCGGCGCGGGCACGCCTACGATCACGGTGGACTCCACCGGTCTCGGCAGCCAGCGCGTAAGTGCAACCCTCGTGGTTGACGATGGTTCGGGCGATGCAGCGTGCCGCCAGCGGGCGCAGGCTTCTACCGACATCGTGGCCAAGACACCGCCGGTGATTGAGTGCAAGCCTTTCGACCAGTTTCAATCGGTGGCCTTTGACGATGATAAGGCGCGCTTTGACAACCTGGCGATTGAATTGCAGGGGGCTCCGGACACGCAGGCTTACATTATGGTCTATGCCGGGCGAACCAGCCGCGCGGGCCAGGCAGATCGACTGGGCAAGCGTGCGATGGACTATCTCGTGAACCAGCGTGGGGTCGATGCGCGCCGAATCACCGTCATCAATGGTGGCTATCGCGACACAGACTTCATCGAAATCTGGATCTGTCCGCCGGGAGCGAAAACTCCGCAGCCGACGCCGACCGTGCAACCGGGCGACGCGCAGCCTGCGCAGGAACGCACGCGGCCAAGACGTCCACGTCGTCGCGGCGAGGAGTAAGGATCCTTAACATTCGCCCTTGAACGTGGGCCTTCAACAGCAGGTGACAACGCCCTTGGTTATCACCTGCTTTTTATTTTCGAAGTATTGACCTTCTCTCAGGCACTGTGTTAGAAATTTCAGTGTAGTACCCCCTTTCTTTAACCCCCTGGTAAATGAATATTCCGATAATAGTTTCCTGCGAAGGAGGGTTGTTATGGGTGACAATGGTGGCGGTGGTAGCAGCGCCGGAGTTGTAGCGGTGCTGGTAATATTTGTGATCGTGATAGTACTGGCGTTCTTTGCTTATCGCGGTGGATTGTTTGGCGGGAAGAAGAGCCAGGTTGATATCAACGTTACGACTCCACAGAAGTAGGTTTAATGAAGTTGGTTAAGAATCGGAGTCGGGTTGTTTGCCCCGTCCCAAGAGACGGTGTGAACTGCTCGCGTCTGTCAGCTCATCGAGATTAAGACGAGTTGCGCCGCCGGCGTCAGAATAAAGGGTCGCCTGCTGGGCCCGCCGGCGGCGAAATAACAAAGCGCCAAACAACGTTCCCACTCCCAGGCAAAGCAACAACGACAGTCCTGAGCTTTTCAGCACGGCAAGCAGGACTCCGGCGGAGGTTTGCCGGAAGTATCGCTGCAGCCGCTCGGCCATTCGCGGGTCGTCGCCCAACCATTGCACAACCTGCTCGTACTTCACCTGATCGACCAGAGCATTTGCGGTCTTTTCATCCGGCGCGTTAAAAACAAACACCGAGTAGTTTCCCACCCGTCGATAAGCGATCGGGACGGGCTGTCCCTGGCTTTTCAATTCCGCAATCTTAGTCCAAATGCGCTGGTCATTCTCAACTGAGAATTGCGGCGTGGTGAATTCTACGATCACCACTTGAGACTGGCCGTAGCCGGCAATGACCGCTTCAGTACCGCCTTCGAAGCTCACCTCTTTGAGAATGGGTTGATTCGGAACTGAGAGCAGCAGCAAGTCGGGTGTGACGGCGTAAATCGCGTCGCGCCCTGCGACTTCAGAGTTTGGCAAATGCTTAACGAGTACAGGCACGTCCCCTTCGCCGGGGTCGAGAGTTTCTGCGAACGCCTGGGCCAGGACCTTTACTCGATCCGCGTTCCGGCCGTTCTCAGTTGTTACTACGACAAACGCCGGCCCCTTAAAAAACGCCAGGCTTTGCGGCGACATCAACCAAGCGGCCGTGCCCACATTTTCTATCCGAGTCGCCGGGGCCTGATCTTGTCTGGGGACGTACTTGCGATATCCGGTCAAATTCGAATAGGCCGCGGAATCATTCTCCCACTTGGTTACGTCTACTCTTAATTTTTCTCCTTCGGCTGAGGCGTATTCAGCCTGAGCCACCAGGATGGGCCAGGGATGTTTTGACAAATCAAACGACGAAGAATAGTCATGATGTATGCTGTTCTTGTCAGCCGGTATTATCTGCAGCGCGGGTTCGATTTGATGAAAACCAGCAATGTCTGCCGGAAATATGCGCGACAGCTCGGGGGGCGGAAGATCAGCTCGCACGGGGGCGAATGTCGAAATGACAAGAACGATCAAGCCCAGGACGCGGCCGAGAGTTTTGCTGCTTGATGAAATCGAGAAGCCGGACAAAATCATACCTTTGTTTAGAAACCGGCGCGGGCACAAATGTTTCCCGCGTTGCACTAATACAATAAGCGAAGAGTTTACTGCCAGCGCCTTAGCGCGCGCAAAATCAGGTCGGCATACTGGCGTGGGTTGTTGATATTGTGA
>JAWVEM010000401.1:0-7551 GCA_033856735.1 Blastocatellia bacterium | reverse complement strand
ACTTCATGGTGCGGCTTTGAGCCTGGGAGCGGGCCTCAGGCCCCGACCTGTATCCTGGAGACCCGAGGGAGGAATTTTGGGGCAACCTCTTTCAGGCGAACAGTTTTCCTTCCGCTTTGCGCAAACTCGCTGTAGAATCTCGCTCAAAACGCGTCCTATGAAAACCGTAGCTTCACAGAGCTGCACAGGTACCAGGCTTAACGATTCGGATCTTCACGAGCGACTTTGCCGCGCGCGCAGGTTTATCGATGAATGCTATGACCTGCCGCTGGACCTGAGTGAGATTTCAAAGCAGGCCTGCCTGTCGCGTTACCACTTTCTGCGTTTGTTTCGCGACACGTTCGCCACCACGCCACACCAGTACCTGATCCAACGACGAATCGAGAAAGCCAAAGAGCTGCTGTCTTCGGGAAAACTCAGCGTGACTGATGTGTGTTTCGAAGTCGGCTTTGAGAGTCTCGGATCTTTCAGCGCGCTCTTTCGCCGCTGCGTCGGCGACGCGCCTAATCATTATCGAGAGCGCCAGAGGAACTCTCTGCGCAAGGTGCCGGGTTGCTTTATTGTCATGTTCGGGCTGAAACCGGTACCGGACCGCTCGCGATAGCGACCGGGTAAAGTTGCCGTGAGACCCGCTTGCTAACGCAGGCGGTTCAGGTCGGCATAACGCGATCACGCGTCTTTAGCAATTTTCGAGAAGCCAGTTTCCGCCAAACCTCCTATGCTCCGTCTAAAATCTTTCGGAGGGAATCGAGAATCATGATCACAAAAATGTCGCACGTGATGATCTGGGTGAAGAACCAGCAGGCAGCGCTCGAGTTCTATCGCGATAAGTTGGGCTTTGAAGTGGATACCGACGCGATGATCGGCCCGGACTTTCGCTGGCTCACGATGAAGATAAAGAATCAACCGGGCTTCGAAATCATTCTGGCGGAGCCGAAAGCGGGAATGCTGTTAGATGAAGAATCCGCCGCCCAATTGCGCGCGCTGATCGACAAAGGCGTACTGGGTGGTGGCGTTTTTGATGCCGACGATATCTACAAAACCTACGAGGAGCTCAAGGCGCGCGGTGTCGAATTCAAGGGGCCGCCCACCGAACAGTCATGGGGAACAGCTACGGTAATGAAGGACAACTCGGGCAATTGGTTTAGTTTGAGCCAGGAGAAGGAAGAGCAAGTCACTTAGTTCGCCGCACGTGCGGACTTCGACAGCCCTGCGGAAGCAGGTACAGAACCGCGAGCGGTAGCGAGCGGATGCCAGCACACACTTGAACATAGGATCCGGTCGCTACCGCTCCCTGTTCTGTAACTTCTGTCGCCGGCTTCACGGGCTTGTTCTGTGATTGGCGACTTATCCAGCAATAAATTGCTGGGCTATTTTCATTCGCCTGCTACGCGGACTCTGGTTTGGCTATTCAACGAACGTTGATGTAAAGATACTCTCACATGAAAGCAGTCATCTTCGCACAACACGGCGGACCTGAGGTGCTTGAGTTCACCGAGGTCGCCGATCCTCAAATCAAAGCCAACGAAGTTTTGATCGAAGTGCGCGCCTGCGCGCTGAATCATCTCGACTTATGGGTGCGCGGCGGTCTGCCGGGGATCAAGATCCCTCTGCCGCACATTCTCGGCAACGATGTCGCCGGCGTCGTGCGCGAAGTTGGCGAGTTGGTCACATGGGTCAAGCCCGGCGATGAAGTCATGGTTCAGCCCGGCGTGTCGTGCGGACATTGTGCCGAATGTCTCGCCGGACGCGACAATATGTGCCCCGAGTACGACATCATTGGCAGTGGGCGCGATGGCGGCTATGCGGAACTACTCGCCGTGCCCGGCGTGAATGTAATTCCCAAGCCAAAGAATTTGAGTTGGCCTGAGGCAGCCGCGCTGCCGCTGGTAACGCTCACCGCCTGGCACATGCTAATAAGTCAGGCCAAGCTTCAGCCCGGTGAAGAAGTCCTGGTTCATGCGGCAGGCAGCGGCGTCGGCTCTCTTGGAATTCAAATCGCAAAACTGTTCGGCGCCCGGGTAATAGCGACAGCCGGTTCGGATGACAAACTTTCCAAAGCCCGGGAACTCGGCGCTGACGAAACAATCAACTACACCAACGACGATTGGCCGAAAGAAGTCAGGCGGCTAACAAATCGTCGCGGTGTCGATGTCGCGTTCGAACATACGGGCGCAGCAACCTGGCCCGGCTCGCTGGTTTCATTAAAGAAGGGCGGACGTTTGGTTACTTGCGGGGCGACCAGCGGCTTTGATGCGCGCACCGATCTACGCCAGGTGTTCTATCGTCATCTGACTATTCTCGGTTCAATGATGGGATCGAAAGCCGAACTGCTCGCGGCCATGAAGTTTATCGAGGCAGGTAGGATTCGCGCGGTCGTGGATCGCACTCTACCGCTTGCTGAAGCACGTCAGGCTCATGAGTTGATGGAAGATCGCGCGCAGTTTGGCAAGCTGGTGTTATTGGCTGATTGATGTGTCGGAAGCCCGACCGTGAGTGAGGGCGTAGGACGTGGTCGGTCGACATTTGGAAAAGCTGGTATGAGAAAGCTATTATTATCGCCCGAGCGTGTTTCGGGTACTTTGGTTCGGAGGAATAAGTAGGTGATAAAGCACGAGCCAGACGCGAAGGAACTGGATTTCCTTAAAGAACTGGAGAAACACGTAAATAAGTGGGTCGCTATCACCGGCTACGGCAGCGATGATGAGAGCATTGTGGCCGCGGGGGATAGTATCATCGAGGCGAGACAGAAGGCCGAATCTCAGGGTTTCAAAGACACGACCTTCTTCAAAGTCCCACCCTCAGACAAGCTATTTGTGCCCCTAGCTCCGATGTAGGAATGATCGCGATTTAATCTCAAACCTTCCACGATACCGCTGAAAGCTTATCTCGTAGTTATCAAAGAAACCGGATTGACCTAAGATCTGATAAGGCAACTTTGCGTTAATAAATGCGGCTTCTATCTCGATCCATTCAGAAAAGCCCTGAATCCGAAGTTGGATCCGATGAATATGACCAACTAGTAAGTTCCCGCCGACACCGAAATACTCTCGCTTAGCGTCTGAATCTGCCAGTGTAATTCCGAGATCGTCAGCAACGTCACGATCGAACAAGCAATCCGTCGCGCCAGTATCCACTAGACCAACCACATCGGAATGATTTTCTCCAAAGGCCAGCCGAACTTTAAGCAACGGCAGTCTTATGTAATCGCGCCCAGAGCCTGACGAGGAGATATCGATACTTAAACTTCAAGTCCCTTTGTCTTTGCGGTGCGTGATTCGAAGGTGGACTATATTTTCAGGCACGGCCTCTAAACTACGTTCTGCTCTCAAATCAGTCCGAAGGTCTGCCAGCAACTCGTCCAAAAATCAGAAGCGAAGCGCAATTTCAGATCGCGGAATGAAAGACCGTCTCACTTCCCGGAGTAATCCTCAATCTTAAATCGCTTTTGCAGCGCGGCCAGTTGCGTTGGCTCGATAGCGAAGTTTGATCCGCCAATTACTTTCTTGTTTCCATCTGTGGTTACCCAATCGACGACTTTCGGTGCGTTGGTGCGCAGCGACGCCGAGTCGTCACTGGTGAACTCCTTGCCGTCCTTGCGCGAGAAGACCCAGACATGTTCGAAGTGCCCGTCGCGAACGAATTTCAAATCGCGATCGAATGGCGTCGCGGGCGTGGGCTCAGGACGGTAGGTCGAGGTGTCGGGCGTCTCGTCGTCGGCCGAGGTGCTGCGTTTGCAGGCACTGAAGGAGGTCAGTAAGAAGATGGTTACCGCAGTCACGATGGCGGACCGGAAGAAATAACTTTTCATGGAATCTCCTGCTACTGGGCGGCGGCTTGCCGCAAAACGCTCAGGGCGAGTTGTCGTCCTTGCTGTCACTGCTATCTCCGTCGCCCGGTTTTTCTTCGGGCGGTGGTTCGGTCTTTTGATCGCGGATGTGCAATACGCTGCAATCGCCATCTTCGTAGACCCGATCGAACCAGCCGCTGCGCAGCGCATTGTCATAAAAGCCGTCGTGATCTTTGGTGTTGTCACTGAAGATCCAGCGCGCCCCAAAGCGATCGCGAATTAGCGGCCCCGGATCGTCTTCTTCACCGGTGGTGATCCGATCATAGAGACGAGACAGCTCCGGGCTCTTGTCCATAAGATAAGTCGGATCGAGTCCCGACGTGTAGACGTGAGTTTGATCGTAATAGAACAAGCGCGGAAAATCGTCCCAGTCCGTGTTGAAAACCAACTCGCCCGGCGGGACGTTCGCGCGCATCCAGGCGGCGCCTTTGGCGTAGTAGTCGCGCGGATCGCTTTCGCGGATGTCCTTCGCAGTACGATAGATGTTTGCGAACAAGGCCATCCCCAGCAAGACCGCGACAGCGGCTAATTTGACTATTCTCCAGGTTTCTTCGTTCCTATTCTCATGGGCCGTGGCGGCCGTTTCCTGTCGGTCGAGGAAGGGTTGCAAGTCCAGCATTACGTCGTCGGGCAGGTGCGTGAATACGGCGCGGCCGCGCCAGAAGCTTTCCAGCGTGAACGCGACGAACAAAATTGCGAATGGCGGAAAGTACTCCGCAAAGCGTTTCCAACGCGCAGTCATCAGCAACAACAGCGTCGAGAAAATAAGAAAGTAAAGCGGACGCTGCGCGCGTTTGCGATCGCTGCCGTCAAACGCCAGGTAACCAGTCAGCATCGCCGCCAACGCCACGTAGCAATTCACGATGAACTCGCGCGTGTCGTACGGATACCACTCCTGACCGACCTTGGTTGCAAAGTCAGCGGGCGTAATTTTCACGCGGGCATGCTCGTAAAAGAGATAAAGATTGTGTGGAAAGTACGGATTGATAATCAGCCCCAGGGCCGAACCCAGTCCTACCCATGCGAGTGGACGCCATTCGAAGCGTTCTTCAGTCCAGCCGGTCACCACCGTCCAGATCGCCGCCGCCAGGATTAGCAGCACGAACATGTCGTAAGTCAGCGCGAACACAAAAGCCAGCGGCAGTAGTTGCCAGAACTTTTTTTCGAATAAAAGGTAGGTCCCGATGGCCAGGAAAATAATCGCGAACGGCGGCGCCTTGGTCATGTTCATCCGGTACAGAAAAGGCGCTGAGCACGCCAGCAGCGCCAGCAGCCAGAGCAATCGATAACGAATCTCATAACGCACGACCAGCCAGTAACAGGAAAAGACTGCCAGGCTGGCGAATAGAATCGCGGCGATCTTTGCGCCCAACTGTAAATCGCGAAACCAGGTAAATGGAATCAGGATGATGTGAAATAACAGGTGATGATCGACGTACTCTCGAGGGCTGAGGGTCGTTAGCGGCAGCCATGGGAAAGCAGGCGGCCGCAGATGTCCGGCGCGCATGTTGTCCCAAAGCAGGCGGGCCCACTTGATGTGGTAATAGCCATCATAATCGCCGCAGCATATTGCCGAAGTGGAATATTGAAGCCACCAGAAGACCAGGGCGATGGCGATAGCGCCGGCCAGTAGATCAGCCGTACGCACGGCCGAGTCGGACTTCATCCACTTTGCGACCCGGGGTTTTCGGCGAGCGTCGATGTCGATTGGTGGTTCCTGGATGTCTTCCATGCGTCAAAGCAGAATGCCGGAAGGAAACAAACAAATCAACTGATTTATTGGCCCAGCAACTCGTTCATCAAAAGCAGCAACTCTGACGGATCGATCGGTTTGGTGAGGTGGGCGTTAAATCCCGCTTGCAGGGCTCGGCCTCGATCGTCGTACTCCGAGTAACCAGTGACGGCGATGATCGGAGTGCCCTGATATTCTGCAAAGCGCCGCAGGGACTCAGCCAATTCGTAACCATTCATTTCGGGCATGCCGATATCAGAGATGATGACATCGAAGGCTTTTTCATTGGCCAGTCGCAGCGCCGCGCTCGCCGAATCCGCGGTGGTCACTTCGTAACCCGCGTGCTGGAGGAAGAGACCAATCATTTCAGTCACGTCGGGAACGTCGTCAACGACCAGAACGGTACGCTTGAAAGTGGGCGAACCCAATTTGCGCTTGCCCGATTTTCTTTGCGTGGGGGCTTTGGGCACGCTGCTGCCGAAAGCCTGATTCCGATTGAGCGGAGCGACCCGCGCGAGTGAAGCTGTCTGACGGGTCCCACCCATCGCACCACTGCCGAGAATGCCTTTGGCTCCAGAACTTTGCTTGATCATTTGGTCTAAGACTCTCGCGAACGCGAGCGAGGGATACCGGCGTTCAGGCGCAGCACTTCCATTTGTCGGGGCCTTTTCACTGGGCACGCAAAGGGGACTTTCCAAATATGCTTTGGGGGGAGGCCTAATCTAACTCAAAAGCGCGATGCTGTCCATGTCCGAAACCCTGAAAACGCCCTGCCCTTGAACCGGTCTCAAGACGCGCATGCCAGGACATTCCGCGTGATATTCTTACCGACCATGCAAGGGCAACTGGACACGCGCTTCCGGCTAATTGGTTTATTGCCGCTGATTTTCTTCCTGGCCCAGACGATTCATTACTGGCGCGTCGGCGGGATGGGCAATCTGCTGTGGATGTGCAATATCGGAAACCTGGTGCTGGCCGCCGGTCTTTTCCTGGGTCATCGCGAGCTAATCAGGGCCGCAGCCATCTGGACAATTCCGGGACTGGCGATCTGGATCCGCTATGTCTTGTTTGAATATGATTTCGTAGTTTCGTCGGCGCTCGCGCATGTCGGTGGGATCATTGTGGCCTTGATCGTTTTGCGCCGCGTGCGCATGGATCGGAGGGCCTGGGTCTATGCCTTCGTCTGGTATCTGTTCATGCAGATAGCATCGCGTTTGGTGACCGATCCCAGGCTGAACGTGAACGTCGCGCATCGCATTCAAACCGGTTGGGAGAATGCGTTCAGCAGTTACTGGAAATTCTGGATAGTGATGACCACGCTGGTGGCCTCTTGCCTGTGGGTGATGGGAATAGTGCTTTCGTGGATCTGGCCGGCGAGGGATGAAGAAGCGAATAGAATCAGAAGCCTGGACAGTAGAGGTTGATTCTCATTAGCAACGCACTTGAGTGCAGTGATCAGCCGTTCCGGTTTTTGCTCCGGTTCAAGAATCAATCGAGTACCCTAACCACCTGGCTCAAGCCATGTGCTAATCAGATCAAGTCCACTGTCCCTGGTTCTCACTGCATCATCCAAACATGGACTGAGCTACGCGCTTATTTCAGCACCGCGGCTTGCGGACTCAAAACCAACAAATGCCATCGCGCAAAAGTCTTAATGAGCTCACTGCGCAGACTTACATAGGCAGTTTCTATGTAAAGCTTGTCGGGCGTCGGCCATTCGAGTCGCACGATCGGATTGAACGAAACCGGTAACGCGATGGAAGGCGCCACGTTCGCAGCGGCCTTACCTGGCGTTTCGGCCGGCTTGCTTTTACCCGGCGCGGATTTTTCGTCGAAGGCTGCGGACGCCGTCAGCAGACGCTCGCGCAGCTCAAGCCGGGCTTGCGTCGGTGCTTTATTGGCAGCGTCGTAAATACCGATGTCAGCGCCGAACGCAGTCGCTACTTTCGAAGAATCGGGTGACCACACC
>JAWVEM010000400.1:0-6042 GCA_033856735.1 Blastocatellia bacterium | reverse complement strand
CCCCGTAGTTTCATCCGATGGCCGGTATCTCGCTGTGGTGGTGCAGGACCTGTCGGGCGCCGCGCCCCGTTCGGAAGTCTATCTTCTGGATCGCAAGGCTGGACAACGCGGCTTTGTCCCGATCGTTCATGGAACCGACGAGTTTGTTCACGCTGCAATCCATCGTGACAGACTCTACATCCGGACAAATCACGACGCGCCACTCGGCAAAATCATAACCGTCCCGCTGGGTACGCACGTCTCCGGCGTGGCGTCATCGTCCACCGTCGATGCACGCGAGACGCGGGCGTACCCAGAGTTCGTCACTCTTATCCCTGAGGGCCGGCATTCTCTTCGGGCCTGGACATTGGTCGCGAACTACCTGTTCGTTGAGACTATCGAGAATGCCTCGTCACGGCTGCGGGTGTATGACTTGGAGGGAAACTTCGTTAAGCAAGTAGAACTCCCTGGAGTTGGCAGTATCGATGCTTTATTCGCCGAGCCTGAGTCCGATGAATTGTTGTTCTCATTCTCCTCGTTCCTAATGCCGCGGGCCGTGTATAGCATGAATTTGGAAACCCTGACGTATGAACTCCATCACCAGGACAAAGTCAGATTTGATCCAGAGAATTTTGAGGTCGAACAGGTCTGGTTTGAATCGCGCGACAAGACGCGCATACCGATGTTCCTGCTCCATCAGAGAGGGATCGAGCGCAACGGCAAGAATGCTGCGGTGATTCACGGCTATGGCGGCTTTGGCGTCAGCCTGTTGCCGGCCTTTGCGGCGCATGTGATCCCGTTCCTGGAGCGTGGAGGAATCTACGCGATCGTCAACGCGAGAGGGGGAGGAGAATTCGGCGAAGAATGGCATAGAGCCGGCACGCGCGAGAGGAAGCAGAACGTCTTCGATGATTTCATCGCGGCGGGCGAGTGGCTGATAACCGAAGGTTACACGCGCAGCTCAAAGCTCGGCTGTTTTGGTTGGAGTAACGGCGGTTTGTCAGTCAACGCCGCGGCGGTGCAGCGTCCCGATTTATGGAAAGCCGTGGTTGCCGGCGCGCCGGTCACCGACATGGCGCGTTTTCATTTGGCCCACGGAGCGAGGCACTGGATCGCGGATTATGGTTCACCCGAAGATCCGCATGACCTCAACTTCCTGATGCAATACAGCCCTTATCACACCTTGCCGGAAAAGATCGAAGCTCCCGCGATACTGACCATCGCTCCCGGCAATGATGACCGCGTGGCTCCCTGGCATAGCTACAAAATGCACGCTACATGGCTTGCCGCCAACGTCTCAAACCGGCCCGTCCTCTTGCGCGGAGAAGGACAGGGCGGACACCACGGCAGTCCGGATGTGAGCAAGACTATCGACCGTTACGCTGATATCTGGGCGTTCTTTTTCTGTCAGCTCGGGCTCGATTGAAATAGTTCGTTGGCCCGAGAGATCAAGCTGAACTCAAAAATTCCGTTTGACGGGGAACTCACTCAGCCGCGGGTTGTGGCTGGTCGAGACTATGCGACCGAAGTCGCCCGGGCTGTCGGTGATCCTGCCTCGGGTAACTTCGACCAGTACGGCTGGCGCGGGAGTCTCAGCGATCATGGCGCCGAGAACGGACGCTTATGCCGGAACCCATTGGGCTCATGTTCTGATCTTTACGTCGAGAGGCGCTTAGGGAAAGGACCGCGATTCCGAGAATGGGCTTTCCGCCAATGTTTTGTAACGGGGAAATAGACGCGATGAGTGCGCTGGTCGACGGCAACGCTGTGTGCATTAGGAGCGAAGAGCCCTTCACCAACTAAGGCTGCCTCAAGCTCTCAGAAGGTGTTCGCCGCGAAACTTGATTGCGGCGACAATAGTGAGCAGCACAAACAGCGCCAGCACGACAAGTTGCGTGACAGCGAATGGCGGCTCGGACTGCGTGGGCGCCAAAGCTTTCAGGGCCGGCACCTTTTGAAAGAGTTGCACCACCAACACGAAGATATTCAAATAGAGCGCGATCATGACGGTCACCACATAGATCCAACGCCAGGCTCCGGCGAGATGACGGGCGTATCGGGCGAGGATTGCGATCGCCAGGAGGACCACCGAAATAAGTCCAACGACGATCGCCGGCGTAAGGCCGTGAAACGGAAAGAAGAATCCCGTCACGCTTGTCAAAGCTGTGCTGATCAGAAACAGCGCGCTCCATCGATTGAGTTTCTGTCCGACCAGTAACCCGGACATCACAACCAGCCCGGATACGATCCCGATCAAGCTTATGACAACGTGCAGCTTGGTGAATGGAGAGAGATTAGAAAACATGACTGTTCCTCAGGGGCGACTATCGCAGAGTTATCGCTTATGCCGATACTGCTTGCTCACCTTTGAAAAACGCCAGCAGGTCGGCATTGATCTGGTCGGCGTTGGTCGTTGGCATGCCGTGCGGGAAACCTTTGTAGGTTTTCAACACCGCGCCCTTTACCAACTTTGCGGTCAGTGGGCCAGAGTCGGCATATGGGACGATCTGGTCATCATCGCCATGCATCACCATAGTCGGCACCGAAAACTTCTTGAGGTCCTCAGTAAAGTCCGTCTGCGAGAAAGCCACGATGCCATCATAGTGCGCCTTGGCGCCGCCCATCATGCCCTGGCGCCACCAATTCGAGATCACACCCTGGGAAACCTTTGCGCCCGGCCGGTTATAGCCGTAAAAGGGGCCAGTCGGCACATCCAGGTAGAATTGCGCCCGGTTAGTGGCCACCTGCGCTTGGAAGCCGTCGAATACTTCTTTCGGCAGGCCGCCCGGATTCGCTGCTGTCTTCACCATTAGCGGCGGCACTGCGCTAATGAGGACGGCTTTAGCGACGCGACTTTCGCCGTGGCGCGCTATGTAACGGGCGACTTCCCCGCCGCCAGTCGAGTGGCCCACATGGATGGCATTCTTTAAATCAAGATGCGCGGTGAGTTCGGCGAGGTCATCGGCGTAGTGATCCATATCGTGGCCTTCGCCGGATTGGCTCGATCGTCCGTGACCGCGCCGGTCATGGGCGATGACCCGATAGCCATGATTTAGGAAGAACATCATTTGGGTGTCCCAGTCATCAGCACTCAGCGGCCAGCCGTGACTGAAAACTATTGGTTGACCTAATCCCCAGTCCTTGTAATAGATTTGCGTTCCGTCTTTGGTCGTGATTGTAGACATGAAATATCTCCTTTCGGGCATGTATCTGGCTCAACCTTCGGGATGAAAATCCCCACGAGTCTACTCGGTAAATTCAACTACGTCACGTTACAGGCCTAGCCGAATCGACCTGGCCGATCGTGGTTCTCCTCACGTCTAATAACGTCCACTCAATCCGGCAATTGTTCGCGATTAGATGAGTTATCTTCGGTGGCCGAGCGCCGATATGGAAGGCTTGAACGCGCCGTTATGCTTCCCGGTCCTCGGCGTTGATTCTTTTGTGCTGGCGTAAGCGTCCGGCCCACGATTCAGTCACGAAAATCTCGACGTATCTTTGCGGTCGGCGGAGTCGCGCAGAAGCTTCCAACCAATCGCGCCGACACGCTGGCGGATCCGCTTCATTTCTCGTCGTCTGCAAGAACTCTTCAGCAGTCTTCGGATCGATCCCGTATTCGATCGTAGTGATTGCCGGTCCTTCACTCGCATCGGCATAAATCGTCATCACCGCTCCGCCAGTGCATTGAAGGAGCAATGTGTCGAGATCAACGTGCCGGTCGCTTCAGGATTTCCGCCAGGGCCCGTAATCGGTTTGAGTCCGCTGTACTCGTCGTCATGGCAGCGCTCTTTTCCAACGATGGTGCGAGGCTTTTGAGTTTTGCGAGCTCGCCTGCATTCATGTGCGAAGTCTCTGCGTTTTGGATCGCCTTCCGCAAGGCTGCGATTCGATCAGCGGGTAGAGCCTGTGATCGCTCCAACTGGTCCACATACGCTTGCGCCACGACCAACTGGCGCGGCCACTCAATTTTTTCCTGGTTCTGCACATTGAACTCAGCCACACGAACCGCTTTCGCGGCGTCGATCTCGTTCTGCGTCAGGTCCTTCGTCGGCGTCAGCTCAAAGACATCCAGGCCGCGGGCTATCTCCGAAGCGTAAATATGACCGTTGTACCAATAGGCGGACCAGTCGCCGCCGAGCACGAGCATCTTTGGATCAATCGGCCCACGATCGAAATAGGCGATTTCAACTGGATGATCCGCGTCGGTGAAGTCCATCACCGAGATGCCGCCCTGGTACCAGGCTTGCACCTCGATGTCGCGGCCGGGAATTGGAATGAGCGATCCGTTGTGCGCCACACAGTTCTCGCTGTCGGTCTGGGCAGCCGGCAACTTATAGTAGCTGGCGAAGCTCAGTTTGTTGTTCTTTAAGTGGAAGAGGGCATCAGCACCCCACTTGTTCGGATCGTTCGCCCGGCATCGCGCCCCGAGTCCGCCGCCCCACTCGTCGGTGAAAACGACTTTCTTCCCATCGTTCGAAAACGAGGCCGAGTGCCAATACGAATAGTTCGGATCATTTACCGCGTCCACACGTTTTGGATGGACCGGATCTTTGATGTCCAGCAGGATTCCATTTCCGGAGCACGCGCCTGCCGCCAAACCGATGGCGGAGTACGCGGTGATGTCGTGACACTGATCTGTGTCCGAGGGTTTAGTCAATCCATCCTTCCCGTGGGTGCCGCCGTTATTTAATCCGTTGATGACGCCGGTTCGTGAATCCATAAACAGCCGAGGGCTGTTCACGACCTGCGCGGTTTGCGGTGTCGCCAGCGGCACCTTGATCACATCGATGCGAAACAGCGCTGTATTCGGATCCTTGTCCGGTGTTTCACCCGAGCACCCGGCCAACTCTTCGTTTTGACGGACAAAAGAGGTGCCGGATACATAGATGTAGACATCGTTCTTATCATTCGGATCGACGACCAGCGTATGCGTGTGCGAGCCGCGGCAAGTCTGCACCGCGGCGACTTGCTTCGGACTCTTGATATCCGTGATATCGAAAATTCTCACGCCGCGGAAACGATCTTTTTGCGCTGCTGGCGGCTTTGGATCCTGGCCAGGGGCTGGCGGGGGATTCGGTGGAAACCCTCCGGTGCCGCAATCCAGGCGGCCGTTCGGCATCTCGACCGACATAAACATCAGGTTCTTATAGACGGACACGTCGCCCTGCCCACCAGGACAAATCATCGAGGTCAATAGACTGGTCTGCGCCGGATTTGAAATGTCATAGATATTCACGCCGTAGAAATTTCCCAGAAACAGGTGATTGCCCTGGAACGCGAGGTCGGAGTTCGCGAACCCCAGTCCAGCCAAGACCACCTTCATCCCGCTGGGCATCTTCGAAGGATCGGCGACGCCGAGCACTGTAGTCAGTGTCTTGTTCACTTTCGCGTTATTAGGATCGTTGGAGCCAAGTTCGAACGCGTCAGGTTTCTTGAGCAGCAAGAGATGCTTGATGCCCATCGCTGCTTCGCCTGCGTCATACATGCCCGGCGTCAGTTTTGCGCGCGGGTCATTGACGTCCGAGCCCGTCATGCCGGCCGGTAACGGCGGCGCCGGTTGAGGAGCAAACGGATTCGCGCTTTGCGGAGCGGCCGGTGTTGCCGATGGCGCGGGCGACGGCGCAGTCGTTTGCGCGAGCGTCTTCGCAGCAAAGCACGAACACAAAACAACAAAGGCTACTAATAATTGAAAGGTGACAGTACGTACTCGATTCATTGTTTTCTCCCTAAGTTTTTCTCGCAACGGCTCTGTCCAAAAACAGCGGCTGTGCCGTCTGATGTGCGGAAGGCTTTTTGGCCTTCCGGCAAGTGACCATCTGGATTTTGGGCTTCGGCCAGTGGTGGTTGGGGCGAAGCCCCGAATTCGTTTCAAAGCTGGACGGAAGCGCAGAGCGCGTCCGCACATCAGGCGGCATAGCCGCGTCGTGTGAATCATGCTTTAGGCGCAGCAACCCCTAACATGTTCTGCATAATCCGAATCTCGGCCCGTTGGCCACTGTCGACATCCGTCGCGAAACTGAACAGTTCGGCATCCTGTCCCGAACCCGCAGTGTCGAACAGGTC
>JAWVEM010000399.1:0-3587 GCA_033856735.1 Blastocatellia bacterium | reverse complement strand
TCGTGGCTGTCTTTCGCCCGCAACTCCAAAACTCTTGAGCAAGCCGCCGGCGCCCTGCAATACGAGTACGACGAATCCTCGCCGGACGGGCTCGGCAAGATTTCCGGATCCGGCGGCTCCGATCGTTTGAGTGCGCGGCGGCCGGGCACAAAATTTCCGGGCAAGACCTATGACAGCGTCGAGTCGATCGAGGAGTTCTTTCGCAAACGGGCCGCGAAAATGGGAGGTCACGGAGGCGCCAGGAGTTCTGAAACCGCGAATCGAACGAACAATCCGGCAGCAGGTACGGACGGTCGGCTTGGCGCGGCCGGGGGCTCAAACTCCGCCAGCGGGAGTTCGCGCTCCGCGCTCAATGCCGACAGGGATGTCCGCGCTCCTGTCACCAACGACATCCTTCCCGGCTCTTATGTCCGTCATGCGAAGTATGGCCGCGGCCTCGTGCTGCGCCGGGAAGGGACCGGCGACCAGACCAAATTCACGGTGAGCTTCCCCGGATACGGGCAGAAGAAGCTCATCGAGAAGTATGCAAATCTGGAAAAAGGTTAAGAAAAGGAAGGTCAATGTGACCTTTGATGGCCTAATTTGGTTGTTGGGTTTCGTAGCTACTCGAGAGTTCCCCGACCGCTTGTTCTAAGTGGCTCGCCTTACCGATAGACCTGAAAGCATGCGTTGGCACGGCCTCCAAAGCCGGCTCTAATGTAGCGGAATACGTACACTTACGCGCGTATCCACGCCTAGACACCTCAAAGACCCCTGTGCTAGCCTGCCCGAGCGTTAACCAGCGGACCCCTAAGGTTCGCTTTTTCTTTTGGTCTTTTCAGCGATGCGCACTTGAGATGTACGCCCTCCACTTCGGCTGACTACCTTCAGTCTCCTAGAGCCGAGGGTCGAGTCACGAGCAACCAAATGACTCGCGCGCAACGCTTCTGAAAAGCTGGCATTAAACTATCGGATAGGAGAAACCCGATTCATGAAATCCACTGCCATTGGAAGTGCAGTAAGTGTGCTTCTCGTTTTTTCAGCAATTTCCTACGCAAAAAGCTACCAGGATCGTAAATCAGCTCAGCCCGCTCCGGTTCAGACTTCAAGCCAACAGCACGTCAATCCTGAGTCGAATGTGGCCGGACAAGTTATCGCAGAGTCAGGCACCGACCTGTCCAGTTCTGTTGTGGAGAAATCAGCGCCTTCCATAAGCAATGCCGATTTTGAAGTTGCACCGCAGACCTATACGGCCACGGCGTACAGCCTGCGGGGCCGGACTTCCAGCGGCAAGCCAGTCAGCCGCGGATTGATCGCTGCCGACCCATCAATTTTGCCGCTCGGCACTCGCGTCAGGGTCGATGCCGGTTCTTTCAGCGGAGAATATCTGGTTGCGGACACCGGCGGATCGGTTAAAGGACGGCGCATAGATATCTGGACACCCACTGCCCGGGAAGCGCTTCAATTTGGCCGACGACCCGTGAAACTCACAGTCCTTTCGTTCGGCGGCAAGCGGGCAAAATCTGCCCTGGTTCGTCCGAGGCTAGTGCACCAGCTCGCGCTTCCTTCGTCAACTCAACAAACACTCAGGTAACACTGCCAGATCGCCGGAGCAGTGGCCCGACCCTAAGGGAGGGCTCATTTAGTCGTCTCTAACAGGATGAGCCTCCCTTCTACGGTCGGGCTAGCGCCCTGTTAGCCCAGACGCCTCTGCACACCACTCCTACTTCCCGCTTTTCTTTTTTTTTAGCTAAGCAGTTAAGATGCTCCAGCATGTCCAACCAGACTGATGCTCGTGTACCTGCTTCGCTGGTGGAAGTTTGGCGCGGCCCGATTGTCGAATCCCGCCATCGCGGACATCTCACTGCGGTCGATGGAGGCGGCCAGACCGTTGCCGCGCTGGGTCTGCCCGAGACGGTGACCTATATACGTTCTTCGGGAAAGCCATTTCAGGCCATGCCGTTGATTGTTTCGGGCGCGGCCGATCGGTTTGGCTTTACCGAACAGGAGATCGCGATCGCTTGCGGCTCGCACAGTGGCGAGCCGGTTCACGTCGAGACAGTTCGCTCGATGCTGAAAAAGATCGGGCTGGATGAAAGTGCTTTGAAGTGCGGCGTGCACGAACCGTTCAGCGCGGAAGTCGCGCGCGAGTTGACCCGGAATCAAGAATCACCGAACGTGCTCCAAAACAATTGTTCCGGCAAGCATGCGGGCATGCTGGCGTTGGCTCTACATCTCGGCGCGCCGACGGAAAGCTACGATGATTCCAGCAATCCCGTACAGCAGGCAATCGCGAAAACGGTGGCCGAGTTTTCCGACAGTCCGCTTGACCAGATCGCCCTCGGCGTCGACGGTTGCGGCGTTCCGGTTTTCGGCGTCTCCGTGCGCGCCATGGCGTTGATGTATGCCAGACTGGTCGCTCCGTCCGAGAGTCTTTCCACCGCTGCTCGAAACGCCTGCAAACGCATCGTCAAGGCAATGGTGGATTTTCCTGAGATGGTGGGCGGCACTAAAGATCGTCTTGATACAGAACTCATTAAGGCAGGCCACGGCCGGCTGATTTCGAAAATAGGCGCGGAAGGCGTCTACACAATAGGAGTTCTGCCTTGCGCTGAATGGCCGAACGGACTTGGGCTGGCGCTCAAGATCGAAGACGGCGACGATCACCGGGCGCGGCCGCCAGCCGTCATTGAGGCCCTGAGACAACTGAATGTTTTGGCAGCGAACGAATTGGAGGCCCTGGCATCCTACGCCCCCACCGTGATCAAAAATCGGCGCGGTGAACGCGTGGGCGAGGCCCGGGCGGCATTTACCCTGGAAATTAATAGAAATATTTAATTAAGGTGATCAAACATAGGTAAGCAGTGAACCATAACGCAGAAACAGAAACAGTTGGACAGACTGCGGAGGCGTCAGAGCCTGTCCTGCTCCGCGATCAACATGGCGCTCCGGACTATGACTCTTTGCCTGACGTCATTCAGTGGTTCCTCGACTTTGACCAACGTGTGGGAATCGTCAAACACGCAAAGGTCGAAGAGCTGTTTCAATGGAAACAGGAACAGAGCCGTCTGGCTGGTGAAGACGTGTTCAACTTCAGTCGCGCCGAAGATCGTCTGGCGATTGGCATCCTCCAGTCCGTGGCGCACAACCCCAGTGAACGCGAACTGCACGCTTGGATTGCTCAGTTATTGAACGCACTGGAGAGGGCTTCAAAAGCGACTGAGGACGTTTCGGCGGCCTATAATCTCGACACGAGTGCCGCCAATTCAGTGGTGGTTGAATCTCAAAAGATACCAGCCGCTAAGACGCGGGCCGACTTTCTGTTTAATTGCTGGCTGGAGACACTGTGCACGGCCGAGATTCGTGTCCTCGGCTGGTTGTACCGCGAATTCTACGCCCGTCCATTTCACCCCGAAAACTTCTGAGCCCTGATAGAGACCGCTCGCGGTAGAGAGCGGGTAACTGCCGTAAGCGGTTCTGCTTTGCACAAAAAGGCAGCGCGAACTGTATCAGGTACAGAACCGCGAGCGGTAGCGAGCGGGATCAAGACGCCACTTCAAGCAAGAATTCAGTATTGCCGAACCAATCGAGCGAAATAGCCAAGCGTG
>JAWVEM010000398.1:0-3521 GCA_033856735.1 Blastocatellia bacterium | reverse complement strand
CCGTTGATTGCATGGCAATTCAGGCACGCTGTTCTCTCGAAGACGCTTCTTCCCGCGGCTTCTTTTGCATCCTCATTCGCCTGCCGTTGTTGTGCGCGTACCCAGAGCTTGAAGTCCTCCGGACTATCCACGTACACGCGCAATAGCATCTTCGCGTGCTGCGTACCGCAGTACTGCGCGCATTGGCCAAGAAATAAGCCGGTCTCGTGAGGATCGAGCCAGGTTTCGTTCACGCGATTCGGAATCAAGTCGGTTTTTCCGGCAAGCTGAGGTATCCAGAAACTGTGATCGGTGTCGGCGGAAAGCAATTTCAAGAATGTCGGTGTGGGATGTGATGAGTCGCTCACGGGACCATGGAGTTCATTCGCGGTGACGACGCCGAGCCCGGGATAGCGAAATTCCCACCAAAACTGGTGTCCGATTGCAGTTACCTCCATCGCCTTAGCAGGCTTGGGCGCGTCCTGGATTGCGTGAATCACTCTCGCCGTCGCGAGAAAAAGCACCACAACGATCAGGATCGGAATGATGGTCCAGGCGAGTTCAATCTGCGCGCTTCCATAAACTTGCGCAGGCTCGCGCTCTGTGTCCGCCGCTCGGCTGCGAAATTTCACGACCACGTAACTCAGCAAACTGAAAACCACTAGGAAAATCAGTCCGGTGACGCTGAGAACGAAGATAGAAAGATGACGGATCGAATCCGCTGGCGTGGAGTGCGAATCGAAAATGCTGGGAACGGAGTTGTCTTGCGGAGTTGCAACGCACAACCCCGCGGCGAGGAGCACGCCGGCGAGTAGAAGGGCAACGCCCGTAGCTCGGCTGATGATCGCCGGCCAATCCGCCTTTTGCATTCTCTCGACGATCCTCATCAAGCATCCTCACTTAGAACTTCAGATGAACCGGCGGTTGGTCACAGCAATTGCAATTGAAGACCAAGATCGCTTGCACCCCCACATCATGCAATGCAGTCTCCAGCCGATTGCGCGAGAGCGCTAAACAAGAAACTGCGTTGATTGAGCGTCTTACGGATGATGAAAATAAATAGCGACGAATCGATGCGGCTACTGTTGGTCTCTTGGTTGACAAAATCGTCGAGGATTTGTCGCGGCCAGCCTGACAAAGATGACGTCACTAGGTGTCAACAACGCACCAAAACTGTCAAAGCCTCGCCATCCATTTATCCATGGCGATGCACACTCCCGCTCTCTGGCGCTAGCCAAGCATCTGTCAAAAGGGTATTTAAACGAGCTTGGAAGAATTCGATTTATTGGAAATAGCAGTGCTTTATTGCTTGCAGGTAGCTCATGTAAGGCATCGGCGAGGCAATCAAGGGGCGATTACGTTCGGAGCACCTGTAAATTCGGGGATAATCACTGCCCTGGCGGCTATCGCTGGTTCGCTCGTCGGCGCATTCGGCTCGGCCGTCGGGACGTGGATCACAGCGAGGCATCAGGACCGGCGCGACTTGTTGGGAAAGCAGATTGCACGACGGGAGGCGCTGTATTCCGACTTCATTGGCGAAAGCGCGCGCCTGCTGGTCGACGCCATGCAGTACAACGTCAGTGATCTTCAAAAACTATTACCAGTTTACGCGCTGCTGAGCCGCATTCGGCTCAGTTCTTCGGACCCCGTTCTACAAACAGCGGAAAAGGTTATAAAGCTTATTGTGAACACCTACCCGCAGCCGAACCTGACGGCTGACCAGATTGAGTCTCGGGCCGTGAGTGGCCAAGATCCGTTGAGGCAGTTCAGCGACACCTGTCGCACCGAACTGGAGTCATTGCAACGACACCTGTAAATTACACGGATGTTATTCCTGCAGGCCTTTCACTCTGTTGCGTTGCTAAGTCCGTCAGAGCGATGCAAACACTTCCATCTTTGGTGTGAGAGGCAACGTGGTTCACATCCTCCCAGGTTCACGCTCGTCGCATCAATAATCGGCCTTTAAGGCTGGATAGGCGCATATTGACGCATGCGGGTCGTTCGCCCGGCGGAAGCTTCCGGAATTCTTGGCCCTGAACTCCGGCCTCTCGCGAAAGCGTACGAGGAGTACAGCGCAATGGGCCACACCAAATTGGCCCCAATCGCACTGAGAACGAACGCCACATTCATAATGTTAAAGAGCGCAAAGAAGAGAAGGGCATACGGAAAAAAACAGCGGCGGACGATGAACTCGATATTCCGGGCGACGTACAAAAACGGATTCGATGGCCGGCTCTCTGCGTGGGCCTGCCAGATTTTTAATAGCTGCTCGGGACGATCCCCGGCGAGCCGGTGTCGTTCCCATCCTATGGCGAGGAAGCTCGCTATCGCTCCGAACAGCAGCAGGCCGCCCCATACCAGGTATATCCGAGATCCCGAGCTTCTCCACAGGCCCACGGTCATCCCGACAAAAAGGAATAGATAGAAGACGTAGTCGCACACGGTTTCCAGCCAGCAGCCGAACGCTGACTCTTGCAGTTTTAAGCGAGCGACTTCACCGTCACAGCCGTCCAAAATGCTTGCCCAGAGGCACAAGAAGGCGCCCGCTAGAGTGTTCCAGTAGCCGCCAAAAGCAAAGAACGCAGCGGAAGCGATACCGATTCCAAGCGTGAAGATAGTAACCATATTCGCAGTGACCGGGAATTTGATGAGCTGCCGGCTGATGGGTATTGAGATTTTACGGTTTAGCCGCGCGTAAATGCCGTCGGTGGGTTTGACGAGCCAGCGATCCAGTTTTATTTCGGCGGAGCGAAGGTCTTCCTCCGTATCGACGCGTTGCCACAAGTCTTCCGCAACCGAAATACGAGTGAGCGACGGACGCCCGTCCGCGGGAACGAGAAGTTGTTGCGGTGGTGCAGCCTGTGTCTCGGAATGTTTCGCGAAATCGCCAATGGTTGCGGCGGTTAACGCATAAATGCCGACATCTTTAGCGGCGCTCTCGAGAACAACATCGATGCCATCGGTATTCGACTCCTTGGCTTTCTGCAGCAACGAGAAATGATACGACGTCTTTCCGTCGAGGATGATCACCCGTTCATCACATGCATGGGCCGCAACGATCGGTAGCCGTTGTGAGAGCTCAGCACGCGCTTCGATCCATTGCACAGATTCCGGAAGACGCCCGATGGAGGACAGCTCGGGCTGAACCTGCCGTCTGAGAATTGGATCAGTCACAACCAGGATCCGTGAGGCTCCTAGCTTGCGCGCTGCCAAAATATTTCGAAGCAGAATGGGCAGTGAACCGACGCGAGCGAGTCCGGCTCCTAACTGTGCGTTGCCCACGGTTCGCTCAGTCAGAAGAATGGCGACGGTGAAGTCCCGCTCCACCCCGACGCCCAACGGATGATCGGTTTCTTCCCTCGTATTTTCTTCCGGCGCGTTCGGCGCGGCCCCTCGTTCTTCGGCATTTCCGCGACTACTCGACTTAGTCAAAATGAAAAGACAGATCCCGCCGACGGCGGTCCAGAAGAGTGCCCGCATCCGCCTGGCAAGTCCCAACGTCAATCCAATCGGCGCACTCAGACCGAACATCTTGGCGATCA
>JAWVEM010000397.1:0-9675 GCA_033856735.1 Blastocatellia bacterium | reverse complement strand
CCAGGCTTTGGTCGAAGGCTGGCTGGACCAGCACGACTCGGCATGATGCGGCTTACGTCGAGCTGCCCAACGGAGCCAGGTTTGTGCTGGTGACTTTCACCACCGACCACGCGAACGAACGTGAGATAATTCCGACCGTGGCGCGCGTGGTGATTGATGGGATAGGCGCCGTGAAGTAGTTTCCCGGATCGAGTCTCCAGCATGATATTTATAGCTCGGACAAATCAATTCTTGATTGTCAGCTTCGTTGAAGCGCGATGTCTTTTACATTTCGCTCCTTCGGAGCTATTCGCTGAATATTGAGAGACGGAACTATAAATATGACGCGCCTAACGGCGCTCAAACCCCGCAATGATCGGCGATCTATCAAAACATCACCGCCCGATCACGACGCTCTTCAATCAACCGCGAACTGCTGAAGAGTGGAAAGCGTATCGCCTGACCGACGAACAAATCGAATTCTTTCACGCTAGCGGTTATCTCGCCGGCGTGCGCTTGTTGAATGAGGAACAGATCGAAGCACTGCGCGCGGAGTTGGCGGGCCTGTCCAATCCAAATCATCCCGGCAACGGACTGTTCTATGAATTCCATACCAATGAATCGACGGAACCGTCGACCACCTTGTTTCATGCTCTGGGCGCCTGGCGGATTGCCGCGGGCTTTCATGACTTGCTTTGGAACCCGGCGTTCCTAATGCCGGCGTCGCAACTCCTCGGCGGCGCGGTGCGGTTCTGGCACGATCAGCTCTTCTGTAAACCTCCTCATCACGGCGGCGTCGTGGCCTGGCATCAGGACTATTCCTACTGGACGCGCACCGAGCCGATGGCCCACCTGTCCTGTTGGATTGGGCTTGACGATTCAACGCGTGAGAACGGTTGCGTGCATTACGTTCCCGGCAGTCACACCTGGGACCTGTTGCCGGTCACCGGCCTGGCTAATGATATGCACGCGATTGAAAGCGTCTTAAGCGAAGAACAGAGATCGCAATTTAAGCCGGCGCCAATCGAATTGAAGCAGGGCGAGTGCTCCTTTCATCATCCTTTGATGGTCCACGGCTCTTACGAGAACCGCAGCGATCGTCCGCGACGCGGCGCCGTCATTAACGTCTTTCGCGACGGCGTTCGTTCGGCTGCGAACGATCCGCTGTTGGCGGGCGTGCCGCCGATCCCCGCCGGAGAAAAGATCGATGGGCAGTTCTTTCCTCTGCTGTTCGATCCAGAATCGTTAGTGCGTCTCTGAAATTGTTGGAAGCCGTTATGCTGAGATTCGGACCCCGATTCGCTAAAGCAAGCTCGATTGTCGGAGCCACGGGATGGGGAATGCTTGCCTTCCTTAACACGTCGCCCTATTCCGAAACAGACCTGATTAATAAGATTCTCCTGTTAGGCGTTTTGGTAATCGTGCCGCTCGGACTCTCGCTGGTCCAGACACCAGATCGCAAAGGACGGGACGGATTGCCATATAGGGCAGCCGTGGGTGCTCAGCCCGTTGGCGCCATTGCCGCATTGATATCGTTCTATGTTCAACCCGGACTGACGGCAGCTTTGTTTGCCTCCATCTGGCTAATTGTTACCTTGCTGATTGCGGTTTTTGCCGTGTGGCGTTTACTACCGCGCGGCTTTCAGCCAATAGACGAAATTAGCATCGATGCGGGACTAGTGTTTCTACCGATTGGTGGTGTCTGGTTCACCATGTCGCGTCTTGGTCTTCAACCGCTCGGCTTTGGTGACACGATTGTGTTGCTAACTGCGGTGCACTTTCATTTTGCCGGATTCGCTGCGCCAATTCTGGCCGGCCTGGCGGCGCGAGTAATTCATCATGAAGCGTTTCCGCAAAAGATCCTTCGCGCTTCGATCGTATCCATCATCATCGGTGTTCCCCTGGTTGCGGCAGGAATTAGCGCTTCTCCGCTGCTGGCGCTAATTGGAAGCTCAGGTATTTCGTTAGGACTCATGTTGCTTGCGGTCGTGGTTCTAGGTTGGGTGCGGCCCAGTCTGAGCTCAGTGCCGGCAAAGACTCTGCTGTTTGTATCTTCGCTCTCCGGCGCGTCGGCGATGACACTTGCCTCGATCTACGCATACAGCATTGTAGTGAAAAAACTCATCATTGATATTCCTCAAATGGCCATGACTCACGGTATTGCGAACGCCTTCGGTTTTGCGCTGTGCGGCCTTATCGCCTGGTCGATTGCC
Organism: Blastocatellia bacterium; assembly: GCA_033856735.1. Classification (GTDB taxonomy): domain Bacteria; phylum Acidobacteriota; class Blastocatellia; order Pyrinomonadales; family Pyrinomonadaceae; genus UBA11740. The sequence continues at coordinate 7,483 of JAWVEM010000397.1, read as the reverse complement.
AAACCAATTTCCCGCGCAAGCCGGCCCGGCATACCTTTCAGCAAACTTTCCGCCGGAAGATTCGCGGGATCTAATTATTTCCACCGAGTCGGTGCTGTTTCAAGGTCAAAACCAGAGGTCTCCGGTTTAGTGGACGACTTATCGATCTATCGTCGCGCTGATTTTGACCTCACATCCGTGCATCCGGCGGTCCGCTCGTTCTACGAAAATACGTTTCGCTATCGGATGATTGTCCGGCCGTCATGGCGAACGGGTTTTGGTTTCGGAGGTCGCATTGCCAATTGGATTGGAACAAAGCTCGGCCAAATGCGCCTGCCGGTGTCGGCCGAGCGATTGGAAGATCGGATTGAAAGCAAGCTTTTTCCTTTGGACGACGCGATGGACGGTCGAACTGGAGTGCGCGCCTGGGTAAGAACGTATGAGGGGACCGACGCAGCGATGTATGTGGCCGCGTATGCCACGCATTCACTGTTTGGGAATACATACATGAACATTGCTTTTCCGCTCAGCGGAGGGAACATCTCGAGTATCTTACACCTCACGGCACTATCGGAACCCCGCGGTGGCATCTCGTTGTCCACCTGGCCAAGTGCGTATTCCGGCGGTGATCAGGGAGTCTACTTTGCGAATAAGCTAATTCCGGTTCGACTGCCGATGAATGAAGTAATCAGCGTTTGGGCTGTGGGCGAAATAGGTAATGCTGAAAGCGATGTGACCAAGCCAGTGGTCAAAGCAATCCATAGAATGTGGTTGTGTGGGATCAAGTTCCTGGAACTGGCTTATGATATCTACCCCATTGATTGACAGTCTGCTGCGGATATATTCACCCATAGCGGAACTTTCGCGCGCCTCAGCGGTCTAACTCAATCATTGAGGAGGACCGCCGTCATGACCGCTCAAAACTCAGTTGGGTTGAACGCAGAAGTCTCTGCCCACTACGCAAAACCAAGTGTTAATGTCACGCCCTTAATCGACGTGCTGCTCGTTTTGCTGATCATATTTATGGTAGCGTCGCCTTTGAAGCCGGCGCGGTTTCTGGCGAAGGTTCCGTCCCAGCCGGATCGAGAGCGAAAAGATATTCCTCCGGATTCGAACACATTGGTGGTGACGATTAAGTTGGATCGGACCTTGATGCTTAATGGCATCGCGGATGTCGGGACGGTTAGCGAGACTGGCAGACTGAGCACCATGCTGGTTGAGCTATTCGAAAAACGAAAACAAACTCACGATTATCGATACGACATGCGCGACCGGGCCGATTTGCCTGATGATGTTCGCGTGCAGAAGACGGTCTTCATTAGGGCGCCGCGTTCAATTCCCTATGCAGACGTAATGCGCGTGCTCGACGGGATCAAAGGCGCGGGCGCAAATCCCGTGGGTTTGCAGATCGATGATCTGAATTAGCGTTTAGCGCTCGTACTAAGAATCAGATGGCGCCGGCAGGTATGTCGGCGAACCGCCGGCAGGATGCCTGCGCTCCCACGTCGCTCCTACCTCAGGGCAACTTGCCTGTTGCCAAACTTCATCTGCTAGAATTGATTCGCAATCATCCTCGAAAACTTAATCATTATTGTTTTGGGAGAGTCGTCATGAACCACTTTACGATGTTTTCAAGAGCGAATAGACGAAGAAATACTGCTTTGCTGGCAATCGTCCTGGGCCTTTTGCTTGCGGGATGCAAAGCGCGCAGCGCCAATCCGGCGCTGAATTTTGCTCCGGTGCCAGCGGCCAGCCGCAAAACTCTTACGCGGATGTAGTCGCCAAAGACGCGCCCGCGGTGGTCACGATTCGCGCCGATAAGCGCGTGCGCACGCCGCAGCAGTTCCCGTTCTCGGACAATCCGTTCTTTCGCGGTTTGTTTGGCGACGGCGGTCCGCAACAGCCGCAGGAATCGCTGGAACAGGCGCTCGGTTCGGGTGTGATCGTCAGCCAGGATGGCTACGTCCTGACTAATCATCACGTCGTCGACGGCGCGCAGGACATCAAAGTCGATATGAACGATGGCCGCACACTTGATGCGAAGCTGATCGGATCCGATCCGGCGAGCGATCTGGCGTTGCTGAAAGTTTCCGCCAGCGGTCTTACTTTTTTGACGCCGGGTGATTCAGAAAAGGTGCGCGTCGGCGATGTCGCGTTGGCGATCGGCAATCCGCTGGGCATTGGGCAAACGGTGACGATGGGAATCATCAGCGCGAAAGGCCGCTCTGGTCCCGGTCTGGGCAGCGGCACCTTCGAAGACTTTCTCCAAACCGACGCGCCGATTAATCACGGTAACTCCGGCGGCGCGCTGGTGAATACTCTGGGAGAGTTAATCGGGATCAACTCACAAATTCTGTCGGGCAATGGCGGCGGCAACATCGGGATCGGGTTCGCGATTCCGTCAAACATGGCGCGCAGCGTCATGGACCAACTGGTGAAGAACGGCAAAGTGCGCCGCGGTCAACTCGGCGTCACCGTCAGGCGAGTCGATTCTGACATGGCCTCCAGTCTGGGCATGTCCGAGACGAAAGGCATCATTGTAAATTCAGTGCAGCCCGGTAGCGCGGCTGAGCGTGCGGGCATACATCAGGGCGATGTGATTACCGAGATTGACGGCGCGCGCGTCAGCGACGTGAACGCCTTCCGCAACCGCATCGCCACGATGGCGCCGGGCAGTGAAGTGACCTTGACCGTCCTGCGCGACAATAAGGAACAGAAGATTCGGGCAACTCTCGCGGAGTTCAGCCCCGAGACCGCTAAGGCAGGTGAAGAGAACAACTCGGCACCGAAAGAATTGGGCGGCGGAAAGCTGGGCGTCAGCGTCGAGCCTTTGACTCCGGAGTTGGCCCAGCAGCTTGGCCTGCGGCCCGGCAGTCAGGGCGTCGTAGTTGACGCGGTCGACTCCACTGGAGCGGCAGTCGCTGCCGGAATTCAGCGTGGCGACGTCATTCAGGAAGTGAATCGACAGACGATACGTTCCGCCGCGGACCTGAGTGCGGCCATCGATAAGAATGGCAGTAAGCCTGCGCTGCTGCTCTTGAATCGGCGCGGCGAGCCGGTTTACCTGACCGTGAGGCCGCGATAGGCAGGGTATCTACAACGTAGTGGCCCGATTTCCAGGCGTTAGAGTACCAACTCTAGTTGGGCTCTTTCTCGCCTAATAAACCCGACTAAAGTCGGTACTCTATACGCCTCTTACTAAAGCAGAAACCACTACCATCCGGTCATCTCGCTATTTGGTTTTTCTTAGGGCCTTCAGTATTTGCTTTGCACCTTTGCGTGAAATAGATTTGAGCAAGAATGAATTTCGCGCAAAGGCGCAAACGCAAATCAAGGCCATTACCCTCCCATCCGTACCCCCTCGCCAAAAGCCTCGACCTCTGTTATCCTGTGTTTCATCGATAAGACGGAATTGCAAGCATGCGCTACATCGAAAATCCGCCAAACCCGTGGTTGATCCATTCAGTCGAATGGATTGGCGAACCACCCACCGCGAAGATCGAGGTCTTTGAAGAGACCGAGACGCGCTCGATCATCAGCAGCAACGACAGTCCGGACGTGGCCTTCGATCATTCGATCAATTGCTATCGCGGCTGCCCGCACGGCTGTACTTATTGCTTCAGCCGGCCCACGCATGAATATCTCGGCTATGGCGCGGGCACTGACTTTGAAAGAAAGATCATCGCGAAGGTGAACGCGCCTGAGCTCCTGCGCAAAGAACTGATGAAGCCATCCTGGAAAGGCGACGAGATCGTTTTCTCGTTCACCTCAGACCCGTACATTCCCCTCGAAGCAAACTACAAATTGACGCGCCGCTGTTTGGAGGTCTGCGCAGAGTTTCGTAATCCCGTCGGCGTCATTACTAAGTCCGCTCTGATTCGCCGCGACGTCGACGTGTTGCAGAGACTTTCGCGAGAGGCCAGCGTCGGCGTCTACATCTCGATTCCATTCGCCGACTACGCCACCGCGCGCGCCGTCGAGCCTTTCGCACCGTCGCCGAATGCGCGTTTCGAAGCGATGAAGACTTTGGCCGAGGCCGGCATTCAGGTTGGCATCGGCATCGCGCCGACGATTCCCGGATTATCGACCGACATTCCCGGACTCTTGCAGCGCGCGAAAGACTGCGGCGCTACGAAAGCTTTCATGAACATGCTGCGTCTACCCGGCAGCGTCGCGCCGTACTTCGAACAAAGGCTGCGCGAGAAGCTGCCGACGAAAGCCGATCGAGTCTTGAATCGCATCCGCGATGCGCGCGGCGGCAAGTTGAACTCGAGCGTCTTTGGCGATCGGATGCGCGGCAAAGGCCAGTTCTGGGAAGCCCAGCACAAGTTGTTCGAAGTGTATTCCAAGCGCCTCGGGTTCAACGAGCAACGCGTCGGCAGCGAGCATCACTCGAGAGTAAACACTTTCCGTCGCCCCACCGCGCAAGGCTCTCTGTTTGGATGATCGTCGTGAACTCAGTACCGAGAGCGGTAGCGACCGGGTATCGCCCTCGTGATCTGAGTAGTGAGAGAGATTGGAACCCGGTCGCCTGTGGGAAAACTCCGGTCTCAGCGCCGTTGGCGCTTAGCTCGATGAATTCCCACACAGGCTCCGCTCCGCTACTAACGTCACCATTCACGAACCCGCGCGTTTCTGCCCGGATTCGCCTGTAACCCAACTTCTTTCCGAGCCCGCCTATGGTTATTATCATTCTGGGTTTCTTACTTAACTGCGATAAACCTTACTCTTGGAAACCAAAGGGCATTGGCTGTTATCTAATCTTCAGGGTTGACGGAAGCGGCCCTAACAGCGTAAAAGGACAGTCGCCTCGAATGTTTATTCCAGTACGCGATCTCTGGTGGTTAGCCGCGGGCGGCGCAGGTTACGGTGCGCGTTATATGAAAATGCGCATAGACGCCGCGGTGTCGGCCCGCAGGCGTAGTCGCGCGCCTGATCCCACCGGTGAATTGCTGCGTCTGCAAACTCTCTACGGCTACAACCCGCATTCCCTGGTGAGCATTGCGCCCGGGGCTCAGCTCTGGTCCACGCCGGACATTGACGGCGCGATTATCTATGGCGAGTTCGGCCGTGTCTGGCTGGCCGCCGGCGATCCCCTGGCGGCCCCCGAAGACGTGGCCGAGTTAGCGCGCCAGTTTGCAGCCTTCGCGAAGCGAAAGAACCGCGTAGTCGCCTTCGTGCCCACCAGCGCCGAATTCGCCCGCATGGTTGTGCCGAAAAGTTTCACCGCCGTAAAGGTCGGCGCTTCTCCTTACTTCGATCTGCAAACCTGGAACCCGCGCGGCGATTCTGCCAAGAAGATTCGCGCTGGGGTGAATCAGGCGCGCCGCTCCGGCGTCTCAGTCGAAATAGTTCCAGAGGGCGTCGATGAAGTTTTGAAGAAAGAGACGGCCCAGCTTTGTATGCACTGGTTGGGTTCACGTCGCGCGGCGACTACCTTTGGGTGGCTGGTTGCGCTCGATCCTTTTCTGCATTCCGAATACAAAAAGTATTTCACTGCGCGCGTCAACGGCCGTCTCGTTGGTTTCCTGGCCGCCAGTCCCATCCCGGCGCGCCGAGGCTGGTACCTGGAAGATGTCTTGCGCGAGCCCGATGCTCCGCAGGGTACCGCAACTCTCTTAGTGGTTGAGGCGTTGGCGCAGCTCAAAGCCGAGGGTGCCGCGTTGGCGACGCTCGGCACTTCACCTCTTTGCACCGATGGTCCGGTTGATGTCCCCACGGAGCATCGCGTGGTGTCGCGAGCTTTGGAAGTCGCGTCGCGGCGGCTCGCCGGCTTTTATAACTTCGAAGGCCTGCGCCGCTTCAAGGGAAAGTTCGTGCCGAGCTGGTGGGAGAGCGAATACGTTCTGGGCCAGGGCGGCGTCACCATGCCGCCGCGCATCGGCCACGCGGTTGTGCGCGCCATCGTGCCGGGCGGGCTCACGCAGATCCTGACGCGGCAGGCTTTGCGCATCACGCGCTTGGAAAGTGTAACCAAATCCCTCGCCCCATCGTCTAAACCTCCGAGTAAGAAAATAGTGCCCCCAATAACCGACAAACCTTAAGTCTGTCGCAACCCCCGTATCGAGCCGGCTTCCTGGCTCCGCTTAGGAGCCAAACGTTTTTAGCATTCGATCTGTAATGACCACCAAAGCTCCTGGAGGAGCTTGAAGAGGATCTGATTTGGTCGCGAGCTATAAACATCACGCGCCTCACGGCGCTGTCTTAGTTACTCTTGCAGACGTGCTGGGCTGATTCGCTTATTGAAGTCTTAGCCCTTGCGCATTGTGTGAAGATGAAGGTTACCGGACGACTCAAGCAGCGCTATCTCGCTTCCCGCGTTGCTCATCAATATCCCCAGGCGCAGTCAAAATTCGTTACTGTCGATGACGCACGTCTTCATTTTGTGATCAAAGGCTCCGGCCGGCCCGTCGTTTTGATTCACGGCAATCCCGGTTCTTGTCAGGATTGGTCGAGGTTGTACGGACCGCTGGCATCGCGCTATTGCGGGTTCGCGTTCGATCGTCCGGGGCACGGGCACAGCGAGCGTCCCAACCACCGGCCCATCACCGTTGATGTGCAGGCGCAACTGCTGCACACGGCGCTCAAAGAGCTGAACGTCGAACAGCCAATTCTGGTGGGTCATTCATGGGGCGGAGCGCTCGCGCTCGCCTATGCTGTCGAGTTCCCGGACGAGGCAGCCGGCCTGGTGCTGCTGGCGCCGGCCGCTTATGAAAGTGATGATGGCGTCTCTTTTCTAACTAAGCTTCCCGCGCTGCCCTACGTCGGCGATCTGATCAACTTTCTATTCACGCCGCTGCTGGGGGCATCCGTTGTGAGAGAGGACGTACAAAAAGCGTTTGCGCCGGACCCGGTGCCGAAGAATTACCTGCGGCACGTGCTCACCGAATGGACGCGGCCAAAGAAAGTTAAATGGTATTCAGTCGACGACGCTCTGCTCAATGAGTCTCTGCCAAAATTCACGCCCCTCTATTCGGACATTCGCGTACCGGTAGTGATCGTAACTGGCGACTCTGATATGATCGTGCCCGCGCAAGAGAATTCGCATCGTTTGTATGAAGCGTTGCCGCACGCCGAGTTGGTTGTGTTGGAAAAGACTGGCCACCAGATTCCTTTCACACGGCCTGATGCGGTCGTCGACGCGATCGATCGCGTGACAGCAAAGACATCCGGAGCGCGAACATTCTTGTCCGCATTGAGCGCGTAGCGCGAATGGTGAGGAACCCGCGTAGTGTGATGGTGAGACAAGTCCCTTTCTTCCCGCTGAAAGCTGAAATATAATAGCCGAGGGTAGCGCTGCTTCAGCGCGCCACCCCTCTGATCGCCGACATCATAAATCGGTTAAGCCGCTAAGTGGGCGACATAAGTTTTGGAATTCCCTCGACGGTCCCCTTTGTTACGAAACCACAGTTGAGATCTCTGAAAGGAGACACTTCGTTATGAAGAAATTGATCGTACTCAGCCTGCTGATGATCTTCAGCATCGGCACGCTCGCGTTCGGCGG
>JAWVEM010000396.1:0-6107 GCA_033856735.1 Blastocatellia bacterium | reverse complement strand
GAAATCTTCACGCCATAACCGAGACCATCACCAACCGGCAAGACTTCGGCGCGCAGTTGCGGATGATTGACGAAGTACTTGTTGAACTCACGCAACGCTTCAGTCGACGGTCGCTGATCCGGCGAGCGAATCTCACCCGCGACCTGCCCGCCCCACAAGAGATTGTCGCAAATCACGACGCCGCCAATCCGCAGCTTTGGCAAAGCGAGATCGAGATAGCCGCGATACTCTTCTTTCACCGCATCGAGAAAAATGAGATCGAATGTTTCGTCAAGCCGCGAAATGACTTCGAGGGCGTATCCCTTCTCGATCCGGGCGCGCGCGCGTAAACCTGATCGAGTTAGATAACCCTCCGCGGCTTTAATCATGTCGTCACTGGGATCGATTGTGATGACTAAACCATCTTCCGCCATTCCCCGGGCGAGGTGAATAACGGAATAACCAATCGCCATGCCGCACTCGAGCGCCCGCCGTGCCTTGATCGCGCGGGCAGTGATTTCCAAAAACAGCGCGACCTCACGATCAGCGATGGGCACGCGATGTTCGGCTGCGTAAGCTTCCATCTCCGCGAGCAGTTCGTCGCTTTTGGGTAACAGCTTGTCCAGGTACTCGGCTTGTTCAAGCTGAAGAATGGCGTCTAGTTTTGCTTTCATTTGTTTGGATTCTGGCTGAAGTTGTTTGAGAAAGCCAGAGCCGGGTGAAGCAGAGCAGAACCCGCGAAGCGGGTGAAAGCATAAAGCCTGGGGTGAAGCGAAGCGAAACCCCAGGATCACAACGTTACAGAACCGCGAGCGGTAGCGAGCGGGACGAAGACGCACCTTGCGCTAATCCTGAGTCGGAATCGGATTTACAAGATGATTGGAAAGTAGCTTCTTTATCCCGCTCGCTACCGCTCGCGGTTCTGTAAGATCACAACGGCTCGCCTTGATCCTCGACCACATAGACGATTGCATTCGCGAGCTCTTCTTCTGTCCAGAGATATTTCTTACTGCCACCCTGAGCCCAGGGACTTAGTTCGCTGCCCCAACATCCCTCAGCCCTCATCGATCGAGTCGCGTTTGCCTTCAAAGCAATCAGAACACTCTTTGGACTGCAGTTCGCGGTAACGACACAATGAAGATGATTCGTTCGAACGTTCACAGCCCACAAGTGCCATTTACGAATTACGCAGGCCTGCCGAATGCTGTTGTCGATTACCGCAACCTGACGCCGCGACAACTTAACCGGTGGTTGTTTGAGTAAGCTCGTTTCGATCTGCTTTCGTCGAGAGCTGGGAGGCAGCATCGGAGTATCGTAGCGACGGTGTTGCTGATCAACCGAGCCGCGTTCGTCGCCGTGCAGCCAAGTCCCATAGCCGCGGAAGGTAATTAGGTAGCCGAGCGGACTGTGATCGTCGTTGAATTCACGATTCATTGATCCGTTACAGAACCGCGAGCGGTAGCGAGCGGGATAAGCGCGCACGTTGCGCTAACACTGAATCGCCATAAGACTCCTGCAAAATAGTTGAAGCGTCGCCTCTTTGTCCCGCTCGCTACCGCTCGCGGTTCTGTACCAGGCGCCTACTCTACAATCACGAGTTCGAGTTCCGTTTCAATAACCGCCACAACCCGTTCCTATTTCGCGATACGCTTCTCAGGCTTTTGCAATCCTCAACTCTTGAGTACAAAACACTCACGTCAAAAGAGGCGGCCCAGCGGATGTATCCCGCTTCGGTTGTGTTGGCCCTCGCAATCGTGAAATATTCGTCCCTGGAGATCGTTACGAGTAAGCACGATGCACCGTTCATACCAATGAGTATAGTTGTATTCGATGCGCACTACGGCAAGCACCCCGGTGCGGTCCGCATTGAACTCATCAATCTCAGTCTTTGACGGAGACTTAATAAATGCTGTGAAGTATGTGTCTGAGCCCTCAGAACTAAGCGTGTTTCCTATTTCACCGCGGCTATTAAAGTCAGATATCTCACTTAGAGCTCGACAAACAGCCCGTCAGTTAACTTCTGTCGCTCTGCAGCTTCGGCTACAGCTATAGGCACAAACCGCGCTCGCACGTGAAAGTGAACGTTTTCTGGTGAGCCGGTAACGGCTAACACAAAGTTGATTCCTATTGGCTGTCCGGGCTGAAATGGTACCTCGGTATCTCTTGATACATGAATTCCCTTTGTTTGGACAACGGGGGCTATGACTACGCTCCTTGGAGTTTCTTGATTGGTGCTCGCGGGAGGCTCAGGACGGGAACCCCACCAAACAAGCGTTAGCACGGAGACTACACCAATAGCTAGAGCAACATTCCATTTATAGGCCCGCCATGGTCGTATCTTGAAAATTACAGCGATCTGGATCACACATGCGACCACCAGAATGACGAGGGAAACCCAAAATTTCGACTGGGTGCCGCCTATCATTGCTAGAAGCACATCTCCCAAACCTGTGAGCACAAAAAATAACTTCTCACCTTGCGTGGTCTCTTTTTTCGGATCAGGTGGTGTTGGCTGAGGGTATCCAAGCCGGGCGCCGAAGTCCTCCAATCCGCGTTGAGTGCGAGCGCGGTCTTCAGCCTTCTTGAGCGCGTTGTCCATGGCCCGCTCCATGGCGCGAGCGTTGGCGTCTGCGTCGGCTCTACGTCGATCGCTTTCTGCTTTGGCCCAATCCACCATTGGAGGAAGAGCGTCGTTGAGGATCTGCCTGTCCGGTGGCTTTGCGAAATCAGGAGCCCTCTTTCGACTCTCTTCCTCGTCCCTCTTAAGAGAATCAACAAGAGATGAAAAGTCAGGCGGTCGCACGTCCAAGAGTCCGAGTGACGCAGCAATTTCTTCGAGTCTCTTCCTTCTCTTTGAAAGCTCCTCAGCGGTTGGGGGGTTCTCTTTTTCAGCGGCCTCCACACGCTTAACCAATTCGGAGAGATCGACGCCCTTCTTGATCGGCTTCTCACGCCCAATCGGATCGACGGGCGGCGCGGACTGTGCTGGCGTTGAATTCCGAGCGTTAAGAACGTCTTCTGCTGTGGGCTTTTGCTTTCTATACCAGTCCACTTCCAGAGCTTTCCAGTGCTGCTCATTGCCATCGCTGGAAGCCACGTGGTCACGATCTCCCTGATGCGCGACCGCCAGAATTTGTTCTCTCGTCGGAATAAGCGTCGCAAGCCACGCTTCGCGCGCGCATCTAAGCTCGACCAGCGCGGCCTGCCTGTTTGGCTCCAAAAGAGCCCCGGGATCTGCCAGCAATTCTCTTTCTTTCGGATTCGCGAACGGAATGAGTTCCGGCTCAAGATCGAGAGGGTTAGCCATCTATGCAAGCCCACCCTTCTCCGAGCTTGATCGGGCGCGAGAAATAGACGGCCCGTGTGTTTGATGGAGTCTGATTTGGGAGTATTGAACGTGAGAAGCCATGCAGCAAAAATATCACTCTTGTCGATCTTTGTCAGCGCCCACCGCCACATACCGCCGCCCCAGTCCGAGCTCTCTCAATTTATGTTGCAGCGACTGTCGATGCATGCCCAGAACCGCGGCGGCGCGTGTCACATTGCCGCCGGCTTCTTCCAGGCAGCGCGCGATGTAGCGTCGCTCGAACTCGCGGCGGTCATCGCGAAAATCTGAGGTGTAGGGAACGAGTAGATTGCCATTTGAAGCGACTTCAACCACGGCGATCGGAGTTCTCTGCGCGGGTTCTTCGTTGAGATCCAGAGCGTTTAGTTCGGGGCCTTCAGACATGATCGACGCGCGCTCGATCGCGTTGCGCAGCTCGCGTACGTTGCCGGGCCAGTCGTACTCGATCAACTGCTTCAGCGCGTCGCGTCCGATGGGCCGTTCAGGCAGACGGTGACGTTCGGAGGCCTGACGGGCAAACACTTCCGCCAGGACGGGAATGTCTTCGCGTCGTTCGCGCAGCGGACAAATTTCTATCGTCACGACCTGCAAACGGTAGAAGAGATCGGCACGAAAATTTCCGTCCGCGATTTCTTCTTCCAGCGCGCGATGCGTGGCGCTGACAATTCGCACATCTACCGGAATTGATTCGTCGCCGCCGAGCCTTTCAATCCGCCGTTCTTCCAGCGCTCGCAGCAGCTTCGCCTGCACGTTGGCGCTCATGTCGCCAATCTCATCCAGGAAGAGCGTGCCGCCGTTGGCCTGCTCGAATTTTCCGCGCCGGCGCGCTGCAGCCCCTGTAAATGCGCCCTTTTCGTGGCCGAACAGCTCAGATTCAATCAGCTCAGTCGGCAGGGCCGCGCAGTTCACGGCGACAAACGCGCCGCCGCTGCGCATGGTGCTGCGATCGTGCAGCTCCCGCGCTACCAACTCTTTGCCCGTGCCCGATTCACCTCGCACCAGAACGGTTGCGTCCGTGTCGGCGACCTTCTCGATCATCGCGCGCACGCGCTGCATCGCTGCCGAATTTCCCAACAGAGCTCCGTGCTGCGAGGTTTCGATTTCTATGCGCCGGCGGAGTGAACGGTTCTCGCGACGAAGCTGAATAGTTTCGAAAGCGTTCTTGACTACCAAACGCAGATCGTCAAGCTCGAAAGGCTTCGAGATATAATCATAAGCGCCGATCTTCCCTGCCTGCACTGCCAGACGTTCAGAACCGTGGGCGGTGATGATTATTACCAGCGGCGCGTCGGTCTTGTTAGCTTCACTTTCGGTTTGTAGTTCGGTGAGAAACTCCAGCCCACTGATGCCTGGAAGATTGACGTCGAGTAAGAGCAGATCGAACTTTCGATCACGCATCAACGCGCGCGCCTTCTCGGCGCTTTCGGCTTCATCAATCCGGTAGCCCGACGCTTCCAGCGCGCGCCTGATGCCATATCGCGCCGCCTCTTCGTCGTCCACCACCAACAATCGCAAGTCGTTCTTTTCCATGCTGACTCCCCCAGAGTTTAATACTTTTCGAGGGGTTTGGCTTGCGCGTCGCGTGCCAGACGGCGCGACCGGTCAGCAGTGTCTGAATTTTTCGCCTGACCTGCGCCGACTTCCAGTACGCGCAAGCTGCCAGCTTGGGCTAATCAGTTACTCGATCGCCGGGCCGCGGCCACTACCACAATTGCGTCACCTGATGGTCCCATATTCAAAGTCCCGGCAATGACCGGCACGCCTTCCCGCATGCTGATATCTGTGCGCAGCCCAATCGGCTCGTAATTAACAGCCGGCAGAACCATCCCGGTAGTAGAGGCCGAGATCGCATTGGCGGGAGCAGTTACGATCGGCACCCGTGAGCCAAATTTGAAATCGTTCATGCGCACGACTTCCAGTCCGCCTTGATCAGCCGACAGCTTTACGAGCGCCGCGAACTGGCTAAAGCTGGGATTGCTCGTCATCGTATTCACCGGAACCAGAAACGGCCCGCCGACCCAGCTCACATCGATCCGGCCGCCGTTGCGCACGCGATTCACAAATGTTCCCGCCAGGCTGTAATGCTTGAAGGTGAGCGATTCGTGCAGCCGCTTCATCACCGAGTCAAGTGCGACGGGCATCCTGCCGTCTTCGGCCTCGCGATTCGTAGCCAGAATGAGATAGAGCTGTGTGTCGAGATTCGTCTCGTCGTCGCGCGCCAACGCAGAGCGGACGGGTTGACTCAAGTCCTGACCGAACGCAGCCGGCGCCGCCATCGCAAACAGGACGCAGCAAAATGCTAAAAAGATCACACGATGTACTTTAGTTGAATTCATTATTCGATTCTCCTTGAAAGATTGAACGTGGCGATTGCTCGCAGGTAGGGAAAGTAGCTCGTCCGGTTTTTGACACGCTTCTGTTATTGGAAAGTTCCAAACAAAAAGGTAGCGCAAGTTGTGAACTCGCGATTATCGCGTACGCAAGTTAACAACTTGCGCTACCGGCAGGCGCAACTCGAACCTCGCGCCCGTGCCGTTCTGTGATGGGACTAGCCGAGCCGTACCGCCCGCTTCTTCCATCCGCTTGCGAACGATCGCGAGACCGAGACCCGTGCCCCTTTGTCGGGTAGTAAAGAACGGCTCCCAAATTCGCTGTTGCATGTCGGCGGCGATGCCCGGACCATTGTCAGACACCGCGAAGACCATTTCGTTCTTGTCGAGAAGGAATTCCAACGTTGCGTCGCCGCCGCCGGGTGTGGACTGCAAAGCATTGAGCACAAGAT
>JAWVEM010000395.1:0-7197 GCA_033856735.1 Blastocatellia bacterium | reverse complement strand
CATGATCACGCTGATGAGAGCAACGATCCAGAGGATGTAACCAAGTAGCGCCGCTACATTGCCCTCAAGACCCAGTGCCGATTTGCCGGTGTTCTGCATTACGCTATTCTCCTATTCATCTTTGCTGATACATACGGATACTCGCCACCACGACTGTCTTCGCCGTTCTTGTCGGTGGATTACTTGTTAACAGTATTCCAAGCGAATTCGCCAATAATCGGCAGCTTATACCATTGACCGCCATAGGCTTTCATCCCGGCGATTATCCAAATCACGATGAAGATAAGAAATAAAAGGAGCCGCAGGCAAAGGACTAATAGCCAGCCCACCCGACTGAGATGGACCATGTCGAGTACTATGCTGACGAGGAGACCGAGAATGCCCACCACGAGGCCGACGGCAATTTGTGCCCCCACCAGAAAAAGCGATTGCACCGCGTGGAACTTAACAAAGCGGTTTTCCTTTTCGGTGACCAGAAACACAATCGCCAAAACCAGGCCAATGCAACAAATAAAATTGGCCAGGTAACACAACGCTGCCCCTACGTTTGATTCAAGACCTATCGTTGTCTTACCACCCGGAGCGCCCGACGGTGGTCCACCTTCTGGATAGGGTGTTGCCATTTTCGAAACTTCCTTCTGTTCCTTCTGTAGAGATGATCAAGAGCGACCGGCGCAGATACTATGATATTGACTACGACAAACGCAATGTTATGGCGTAATATTCCGCGTTCCGCATTCCGACTTTCGAGGTAAAGGCCAGCCGGCCGCCAATGGGCCCGCGGAAAAGGTTGAATGAAAGCCAAAGTCTACGTCACACTAAAGCCCAGCGTCCTCGATCCGCAGGGCAAGGCAATCAAACATTCGATCGAACTGCTCGGCTACAACGGCATCAGCGATATCCGCCAGGGTAAATACTTCGAGATTGCCATCGAGGGCGACCCGACTGTAGAGCAAGCGCGCGAGGAAGCTATGCGCATGGCCCACGACGTGCTCTCGAATCCGATCATCGAGGACTTTCGCGTGGAGATTGAAGAGTGATTTCGGAGTGCGCTGACTTGTCAGCGCTTTGGTCGGTCGCGATCAGGTTCTGCCAAGACCAAAGCGGCGACAAGTCGCCGCACTCCAAACAAGTTGGAGATTAACGAATGAAATTCGGTGTCATTGTCTTTCCCGGTTCCAACTGCGATCACGATGCTTACCATGTGATTTCCAAGCACGTGGGGCAGCCGGTGGATTTCATCTGGCACCGCGATACGGACCTGAGCACTTACGACGCGGTGATCATCCCCGGCGGTTTTTCTTACGGTGACTACCTGCGCGCCGGCGCGCTGGCCCGCTTTTCGCCGGTCATGAACTCGGTCAAACAGTTCGCCGCCAAAGGCAATCTGGTGCTGGGCATCTGCAACGGTTTTCAAATTCTTTGTGAAGCAGGATTGTTGCCGGGCGCCTTGATTCGAAATCGGGATTTACATTTTATTTGTGAACATGTAAACGTAAGAGTGGAAAGCGCCAACACGCCATTCACGAATGAGTTGAAAGCCGCCAGCGTTTTGCGCATGCCCATAGCCCACGCCGACGGGAATTTTGTTTGTGACGATGCGACCCTCGACGAATTGCGCCGCGAAGACAGGATCGTTTTTCGCTATAGTGATCAGGACGGGCAAACCACCGAGGCTGCGAACCCGAATGGCTCGCGCGACAACATTGCCGGCATCTGCAATCGCGAACGCAACGTCCTCGGGTTGATGCCGCACCCCGAACGCGCCTGTGAAGACTTACTTGGATCGAGCGATGGCCGCGATCTCTTTAGTTCTTTGGCCGGCTCCCTGGCAGCGGCAGCGTGAGCCCAGCGCCGGCGTTAAGAGTTCAACCTTTAGGTTGCCGATTGGCAGACACAAGCGAAAGATTGAACTCTAAATTGAACCAGCACCAGAGCATTAGCATGCGCGCGCAAGATTAAAAAGTTGCGCTGGTATTTCCACCCCAGAAAGGAAAGACACTCGATGAGACTTCATTCAGGATGGCTTGCGGCCGGGCTGCTGTTGTTTGCAGTGCTGGCGTGCAATGTCAACAAGAACAACAACAACTCCAACAACTCGAATTCGAACAGCAACCAGAATTCGAATAAGACGACGAACACCAGGCCGGCAAACGCCGACGTCTATGTCGATAAGATCAGCATGGCTAAAGACGACAACGGCAAGCCGGGCGAAACTACGACCACTTTCGCAGCCAGCGACCGCACGATTCACGCGATCGCCGACCTGAACAAAGCCAAGGGCGGGACCCAGGTGAAATTTGTGTGGAAGGCAGTGGATGTCGCCGGCTCGAAGAATGAAGAGATCAAAAACATCGACTACACCACCAAGTCTTTCGAGAACAAAGTCCACGGCCACCTGACGCTCCCTTACGATTGGCCGAAGGGCACGTACGAGGTCGAGGTTTATATCAACGGCGCGCTCGATAAGACCGTTACGTACACGATCGAATAGCTTGCGATACGACTTGTGGCGAACGTTGTTGGTCTTAAGCCCGCGAAGGAGTCGAGAGAATAAAGCCTCAGGGGACGAAGCGGAACCCGAGGATCGTGGGACTGAAAAAGATGGCGCCCGCGAAGCGCAGCGAGAGCTATCCATCATGAGTAAACAGCAGTTTTTGCGCTATCGCCCGCTTCGCGCGCTTGCTTTTGTCGCAGTCGTCCGCCTGGGGTTCCGCTGCGCTTCACCCCAGGGCGCGGGGTCCGGCCGAGCATCTCGGGTGCTAGAGTTTATGCTTGCACCCGCCACGGCGGGTTTTGAAGAGGTAAGCGCCCTGACTGATCGGAGCTTTCTAAGCTTGCCGGACATTCGCTCGGATTAATTCTGATGAAACGTTTTCTGCCAATCGTGATCATAGTCGTCGTCTTAATGGCGGCGCTCGGTGTGACCTGGGCGGTGTTGCGATCCTCGCGCCAGGCGACGAACGCGAACGCCAATGCCAACGAGTCCGGATTAATACCCACGGGCGCCGAACCGCCACACGTGCGCGGCAATCCGTCGGCGCCGGTCACCGTGGAAGAGTTTGCTGACTTTCAATGCCCTTCCTGTGGCGCGTACTATCCGGAACTCAAGAAAATTGAAACTGAGTTCGGAGATAAGCTGCGCGTTGTCTTTCGCGAACGGCCCCTTGTCCCGCCTCACGATCATGCGCTGATCGCCGCTCAGGCTGCGGAAGCCGCAGGCTTGCAAGGGCGTTTCTGGGAGATGCATGACAAGCTCTACGAGAACCAGACCGCCTGGAGCGACGCCCGGGACCTCGTGCCGCTTTTTGTCGATTACGCCAAACAGATTGGGCTGGACACCGACCGGTTCATGAAAGATCTAAACGGTGAAGTTGTTGCTACCCGTATCTTCCAGGACGGGAAACGCGTTCATGCCCTGAACGTAACCTCCACGCCGACTTTCTATGTAAACGGCAAAGAAGCGAAAGATGACAATTGGAAGCCGGATGGTTTGCGCGAAATGATTCGGCAGGCGTTGCGCGAGGCCGGGAAGCAATAAGATCAAGCGCTTAAATTAAAAAGAGATCCCTGGGATAACGGCGTATAGCGTACCAACTTCAGTTGGGCCTTTCCCGGTTCGAAAAAAATGCCCGACTGAAGTCGGTACTCTATGCGCCGCTACCCAATCTATGTCGCCTGAGTCTCAGCAACCCATTGCCCGGTCATATGTGATCGCCGCGCTGCTGTCGCTCATCGGCATGGGTGACGCGCTTTATCTGACTGTCCAGGATCTGACCGGCCAGAGTCTTCGTTGCACCCTCTCCGGCTGCTCTGAAGTTCTCAGCAGTGCTTACTCTCATATCGGATCTATCCCCCTGGCGGCGCTGGGCGCGTTGGCGTACTTTACTGTCTTCAGTCTGTCGATCCTGGCGGCCTTCGGTTATCGATTGGCAGGACCGACGCTGGCAGCTCTGGTCGCCGTGATGTTTCTCATGAGTTTGTGGCTGCTCTATCTACAGGCCTTTGTCATTCATCACTTCTGCCAGTATTGCCTGCTCTCGGCCGCCGTAACCACGGCCATCACGGCAATCGTGTGGGGCTCCAGAATTCTGAATCGGCGCAGTTGAACTGGCTGGTTTTTTGAACGACTCGCAGCGGCCAGTTGTCTTTCTTTGCGCCTCTGCGTGAACCAAGCCGAGCTAAGATAAGTTTTTGCGCAAAGCCGCAGAGAGAATCAACCTTCGGAAGCATTCCCCCGCTTGCCACGTCTAAGTTTCGGCTGCTAATCTTGGCAGTCAACGCGAACCATTCTTGAAAAGGAGTTCCCAGGATGAAGAAGCATTACGCGCTACCGCTTTTCCTCGTTTCAATTATCATCATTGCTTTCGCGGCCGTCGCCGGAAGTGGCAATGCGAATGATCTGCCGGCGCCACCGACTATCGGCTCGACGATCGAGGATTTCAAGCTGCCTGACGTTAATGGCGGCGACCGTTCGCTGAACGCGCTGAAGGGCAAGAACGGCACAGTGCTGATTTTTATCTCGGTGCAATGTCCCGTCTCGAACGGATATAACGAACGAATGGAAAAGCTGGCGCAGGATTATAAGGCCAGGGGCATAAACGTAATCGGCATCAACTCGAATGCGACCGAGCCGATTTCCGCGGTCAAGGCGCACGCCGGCGACAAGCATTTCACCTTCGCGGTGCTGAAGGACGATGGCAACAAAATCGCGGACCGTCTGGGCGCAACGCGGACGCCGGAAGTTTATTTGATCGATGCCAACGGAAGGCTCGTCTATCATGGCCGCATCGACAACTCACAGAACACGGCCAACATTACTTCGAACGATCTCCGTGACGCGGTCAATGAAATGCTTGCGGGCAAGCCAGTAAGCAAAACCGGCGGCGCGGCTTTCGGATGCAGCATCAAGCGCGCTTCATAATCAATGTGGCGCAACTTGCGCTCTTGATGGACCGAGAAGATCGCAAGTTAACAACTTGCGCTACAGAGAATGCGTTTACTTCTATCGATAATCCTGATCGCGGTTGTTTGCGGCTTGGCCGGCCTGGCAACGCCGGGGCAGGCACCTCCGGCAGCCGTGGCCTCGACGAAGATTACGCCGGCGGCGGACGGCATCAAGGCTCTTGACGTACGCGAGATCGACTTCGAAGGTCTGAAGAAGATCCTGCAGCGCGATCCGAAAGATACGCGGCCGTTGTTGATTAACTTCTGGGCCACCTGGTGCGATGGCTGTCGTGAAGAGTTCCCCGATCTGGTGAAGATTGATAACGACTACCGCGGCAAGGGTTTGAATTTCATCTCGGTTAGCCTCGATGATATTTCCGAGATCAAAACCACGGTGCCGGACTTTCTCAACCGGATGAAAGCGACGATGCCCGTCGTCTTGCTGAACGTCAAAGATCCCGAACCGGCGATTCACGCGGTCGATGCGGCGTGGGACGGCGCGATGCCGGCCACTTATCTTTACGATAAAGACGGCAAAGTTGTGTTCCGGTATTTCGGCGCGATCAAGCCGACCGAATTGCGCAGCGCGATTGAAAAGCAACTCGGAAACAAGCAATAGGGCGGAAGGCAGGACCAGCGATTGGTCGTAGTTACGCATCGGCTTTTTTTAACGCGGCGCAGCATCCCCTCGATGCCGCGCCGCATTGCTTAATGAGGTTTTTAGGTGCTGATTCAGTTTCCGCTCTCGTTAGCACCGTCGCTTTAGCGCGGTGATATTTGGTGGCTGCTACGATCGGAAACCGTTTAAAACGGTAATAATATACTTGACTCATTAAAGCAATGGCTCTGGCACTCTGATGCGCGGCAAGTCTGCGACTTGCCGGCGGCGAACCTTCTTTTTCATCCGGGTCTTCGACCCGTCACGGTCAGAGACCCTTCAGATTAATGGGCCACGTTTCGGCAAGTCCGAGACTTGCCGCGCATCAGAGTGGCAGAGCCATTGCAGCGGCCGCATCGAAGTTCGACAGAAGCCCGCGCGGAGTCAAGTATCTCGCTACCGTTTAAAACGGTTTCGATTCCGAACTCGATCACTGATCACCGGGCTAAAGCCACGGTGCTAATGAGAAAAAGCCGCCAGGAATTTAAGCTGCACCAGTACGGTTTTTCTAGCTTCGAGTATTTCAGAACCAAGTAAACCTCTGTAAGATCAGTTAAGACACACCTGGACATGGAATCAATCACTCCTCAAACAATCGCGGCCCACAACCTCACTCCGGAAGAATTCGCGCACATCAAAGAGTTACTCGGACGCGAACCCAACCTGGTTGAGTTGGGCGTCTTTTCCGTGATGTGGTCCGAGCATTGTTCCTACAAATCTTCTCGCCTTCATTTGAAACGCTTGCCCACGACGGGTGAGCGCGTGATTGTGCCGCCCGGCGAAAATGCCGGCGTCGTGGATCTAGGCGACGGTTGGTGCGCCTGCTTTAAGATCGAGTCACACAACCATCCATCTTTCATCGAACCATTTCAGGGCGCGGCCACCGGAGTCGGCGGCATTCTGCGCGACATCTTTACAATGGGCGCGCGTCCGATCGCGGCGTTGAATAGTCTTCGTTTTGGATCTTTGGACGATCCGGGGAATGGCCGGCGTAACCGCTCGCTCCTCGCCGGAGTCGTCGCCGGGATTGCGCATTACGGGAACGCTTTCGGCGTGCCGACCATCGGTGGCGAAGTATCTTTTGACGACGCTTATGCGCTGAATCCGCTGGTGAATGCTTTCGCGCTCGGCCTGGTGCGCAAAGATCAAATCTTTTTCGGCAAAGCCACCGGCCTCGGCAATCCGGTCTTGTATGTCGGCGCTAAGACCGGCCGCGACGGTATTCACGGCGCGACCATGGCGTCGGCTGAGTTTGACGAAGAGGCTTTAGAGAAGAGGCCGACGGTCCAGGTTGGCGATCCGTTTCTGGAAAAGCTTCTGCTGGAAGCCTGCCTGGAAGCAATGCGCAGCGGGGGCGTGGCCGGGATTCAGGACATGGGCGCCGCGGGTTTGACCTGCTCAACCTGCGAGATGGCCGCGCGCGGCGATAGCGGAATAGAAATTGACCTGTCATTAGTGCCACAGCGCGAGACCGGGATGACTGCTTACGAGATGCTTCTCTCTGAGTCACAAGAACGCATGCTGATCGTCGCCCACAAGGGACGCGAGCGCGAAGTCGGCGATATCTTTCGCAAGTGGGACCTGGATGCCGT
>JAWVEM010000394.1:0-7327 GCA_033856735.1 Blastocatellia bacterium | reverse complement strand
GTGGTGAGTGCTTTTCCGAGATAGTTCACCACAGAGACACAGAGGAACACAGAGTTCGCACAGAGAGTTCGTAGTTATGCCGCAAAAGCTGCAAATCGATAAGTGGTTATTCTCGGCGACCGTGGGGCTGGCGCTGTTCGGAGTCGTCATGGTGTACAGCGCGTCGGCAGTGATCGCGCAGTCGGAAAACCACAGTCAGTTTCATTACGTTTTCAAACAGGGAGTGTGGACGACGCTCGGATTCGCGGCGATGTTCCTGGCCATGCGATTTGATTACCAGAAGCTAAATCGGCGCTGGATCGTCTATGGCGGTTTGCTGGTAACCATCTTTCTCTTGCTTGCAGTCTTCGCGTTTTCGCCCGTTAACGGCGCGCGTCGTTGGATCAAGTTTGGCGGCATGTCTGCCCAACCTTCCGAGATCGCGAAGCTCACGCTGGCTATGTTCCTGGCCTATTTTCTCGAGAAACGCGCGGGCGAAGAGCACTCGTTTTGGAAGACCTTCCTGCCCTGCATGATTCCATTAGGAGTTCTGGCGGGGCTGGTGGCTAAAGAACCGGATCTGGGCACGGCGTTGATGCTGGCGATCATCAGCATGACGATGTGTTTCGCGGCGGGCATTCGGCCGCGGCATGTGGTCTATGCGGCGGTACCGGGGCTCTTGTTTGTGGCGAAGATGGTGATCTTCACACCGTTTCGCTGGCGGCGCATGGCTACTTTCATCGATCCGTGGGCGGATCAGCAGGGCAGCGGCTACCAGGTGGTGCAATCGCTGATTGCAGTCGGATCTGGAGGACCGCATGGGCTTGGATTTGCGCAGGGACATCAGAAGCTTTTGTTTCTCCCTTTCGCGCATTCGGATTTCATCTTTGCGGTGATCGGCGAAGAGTTGGGCCTGATCGGGGCGCTCATCGTCGTTTCTGTATTTGCCGTTTTTTTGTGGCGCGGGATGCGCGCGGCGTTGAGAGCGCCGGATCGTTTTGGCATGTTGCTCGGCATTGGCATAGTGGTTGGGATCGTGGCCCAGGCGCTTTTGAACATGAGCGTGGTGCTGGCGCTGGTACCGACGAAAGGAATTCCGTTGCCATTCATTTCGTACGGAGGATCTTCTCTGGTGCCGACGTTAGCCGGGGTAGGAATCCTGCTTAACATTTCGCAGTATGCGCCGCTGGGCAAGCGGGCCGGCTTTGACGAAGACGACTATGAAGACGACTGGCAGGAAGAGAAACGTCCGAAGAAGCGGCGCGCACCGCGTCAGCGAGCAGCCGCGGTGGCGCGGCCTCGGTACGGTTGAGCGATGCGCGCGCTAATCGCGGCCGGCGGCACCGGCGGGCACATCTATCCGGGTATTGCGGTGGCCAAAGAAATCATGCGCCGCGATCCTTCGTCGGTCGTAATGTTTGTGGGCACGGCGCACGGTCTGGAAACGCGCCTGGTACCAAACGCCGGATTTGAACTTTCGATCATTGAAAGCGCTGGACTAAAAAACGTCAGCCTGATGGCCAAGGTTCGGGGCCTGCTGTTGCTGCCGAAGAGTATCTTCGCCGCGCGCCGCATAATCCGCGACTTTCATCCCCAGATTGTGATCGGCGCGGGTGGTTACGTTTCCGGTCCGGTGCTGTTGGCGGCGTCGCTGATGCGCCGGCCCACGATGGTGATGGATTCAAACGCGCTGCCTGGCTGGACCAATCGAGTTCTGGCGCGCTATGTCGATAAGGCCGCGGTTTCGTTTGCGGAAGCGTTACCTTATTTTCGCGGTAAAGGCGTCCTGACCGGGAATCCGGTCCGCAGCGAGTTCTTTGAAATTCCGGCGAGGCAACGCGATGGATCGCACATCTCGCTGCTCGTGTTTGGCGGTTCGCAGGGCGCGCGGGCGATTAATGAAGCGATGATTGCCGCGTTGCCGCAGCTTGAATCTGAGAAGAAAGTCCTGGCGGTGACGCATCAAACCGGTGAAGCTGATTTCGCGAAGGTGCGTAGCGGCTATGAGGCCGCGGGCTGGCAAGAAAACGTCGATGTGCGGCCTTATATTGACGATATGGTAACGGAATTCGCCAAAGCTGATTTGATTATTAGTCGCGCCGGCGCGACGACCAGCGCCGAGCTGGTGGCGGCGGGCAAAGCGGCAATCATGGTGCCGTTTCCGCTGGCCGCGGATGATCACCAGCGCAAGAACGCGGAAGCGCTGCAAGCCGCGGGGGCGGCGCGAATGATCTTGCAGAAGGATTTGAGCGGCGCGCGGCTCGCCGATGAGATTACATCGCTGCTGGCGGCGCCGGATGGAATTGATCGAATGGAAATAGCCAGCCGAAAGCTGGCCCAGCGCGATGCGGCGAAGGCCACGGTGGATTTGATGGAAGAAGTGATGAAGGGCAGTAAGCAGTGAGCAGCAAGCAGAAGGCAGGACGCAGATGAGCAGCTATTTGAGTTTAGGCGATCGGGGGCGGGGCAACTTTTCGGCGACCGCTCTCCGCGTACTTGATTTTGCTGCTCACCGCTCACGGCTCACTGCCAACTGATTTCTTATGTTCAGACGCTTTCAGCACGTTCATTTTATCGGCATAGGCGGCATTGGCATGTCTGGCATCGCCGAAGTTCTGGCGAACCTGGGATTCCGTGTTTCCGGTTCGGATCAAAAAAAGTCCGAGGTGACCGCGCATCTGGAGGAGTTGGGCGTGGAAGTCACCGAGGGCCATGCGGCAGAAAATGTCGGCGACGCTCACGTCGTGGTTCGCTCGACGGCGGTGCGCGACGATAATCCGGAAATCTTTGAAGCACGGCGCCGCTCGATTCCAGTGATCCCGCGGGCTGAAATGTTGGCCGAACTGATGCGCATGAAGCCGCACACGGTCGCGGTCGCCGGCTCGCACGGCAAGACGACCACTACTTCGATGGTCGCGACGATCCTCGGAATTGCCGGACTGGATCCGACGTTTGTAATTGGGGGCATCGTGCGCACGTATCGCGCGAACGCCCGGCTGGGTAAGAGCGAGTTGATGGTGGTTGAGGCAGACGAAAGCGATCGTTCGTTCCTAATGCTGAGTCCGACAATTGCAGTGGTAACCAACATCGATCGCGAACACATGGATTACTACAACGACATGGATGACATGCGGAAATGCTTCGGAGATTTCGTTAACAAGGTGCCCTTTTATGGGGCCGCGATTCTTTGTCTGGACGATCCGCATGTGCAAGCCGTGATTCCGAAAATCGAACGTCGCCGCATCACTTACGGTTTGAGCGCTCAAGCGGACGTCTCAGCTCATGATATTAAATATGATCAATCCTTTGGCTCAAAGTTTTCAGTCCTGCGGGGAATCGATGTGTTGGGGCGAGTATCGCTGCGCGTGCCGGGCAAGCACAACGTTTACAACTCGCTGGCGGCCATCGCGGTGGCGCTCGAATTGGAAGTGCCCTTTGACACGATCGCGCATGCGCTCGGCGAATTCGCCGGGGCGGATCGGCGCTTTCAATTCAAAGGCGAGGAAGCCGGCGTCACGGTCGTCGACGACTATGGCCATCACCCTACGGAGATCAAAGCGACGTTGAGCGCGGCCCGGATCGGCGCGCCAAACCGGCGCATAGTGGTTTTGTTTCAGCCGCATCGATACTCTCGCACCAATGATTTGATGGACGAATTCGCGAGTGCTTTCAACAATGCCGATGTGCTGCTGGTGACCGAGATTTATGCGGCCAGCGAAACGCCGATCGAAGGGATTACGGCTGAGGCGCTGACCGGGCGGATTAAAAGCTACGGTCATAAGAACGCGGAGTTTGTCGGCGCAGTCGAAGGGGCCGCCGAGGTGCTGCGCGACACGGTTCGCGAAGGCGATCTGGTGATCACGCTGGGCGCGGGTTCTGTAAATCGGCAAGGCGATCGTTTGCTGGCGCTACTGCGAGGAGAGAATTAGTGGCACAGACTTCAGTCTGTGTTACTACGGGAGAATCACAGACTGAAGTCTGTGCCACTGTGATGATGGTTTCACTCGAAGATACAGCCAGGCGGGATGCAGCGATTGAAGAAGTCGCGGCGCGCCTTGGTGTGCGGGCCGAACGCGGCCGCCGGTTTTCCGAGTTAACCAGTTTGCGTGTCGGCGGTGCGGTGGACTGGGTCCTGTCGCCCGGCACTGAAGCACAGGCAGCGGCGCTCGTGCATGAGTTGGAAAAATCCGGAGTCGCCTGGCGGCCGTTGGGTTCGGGCAGCAACGTACTCGCCGACGACGGCGCTCATCATTACGTGATTGTCAGTCTGAAAGAACTAAAAGCTGATCCCGTCTTTGCCGGTGATCGGGTTTCCGTGAGCGCCGGTTATTCATTGCCTCGGCTTTGTATCGACTCGGCACGCCGTAGTCTCTCGGGGATCGAAGGTCTGAATGGGATACCCGGCACCGTCGGAGGCGCGCTGTGGATGAACGCGGGAGCGTACGGCCAGGAAATCGGCACCGTCGTTGAAACAGTGCGAGTGGCGCGCGGTGGTCGAGTCGTCGACATTCCCGGCGGTGAGATTAGTTGGAATTATCGGCACACGTCTTTTCAAGAAGGCGAGCTGCTTTTAGGTGCGACTCTGTTATTAAGCCGAGGCGATCCGGACGAGATTAACAGCCGGATGGAAGCCGCCAAGAGTCAAAGGATGACGACGCAGCCGCATGGGGCGCGCTCTGCCGGTTGCTTCTTTAAGAACGCGCCCGCCAGCCCCCTCGGTACGGGCAAGATGATTGATGATTTGGGAATGAAAGGGTCGCGCCGTGGAGGGGCAATGGTTTCACCGAAGCACGCAAACTTCATCGTGACGGAAGGCGACGATGCGCGGGCCGAGGACGCGCTGGCCCTGGCGGAAGAAATTCGCGAGCGCGTCAAGCATGAACATGGAATCGATCTGGAATACGAAGTTGAGTTGTGGAGTAGTAAGTAGCACAGACTTCGGTCCGTGTTAGCCGGAAGGAAAATCACAGACTGAAGTCTGTGCCACTAACATTATGAAAGAACAAGTCATCGCCAACAGAGGTCCCCGAAGTTCCAAGGGCGCGGCGCCGCCCCGCGGTTTTGTGCAGCGTCCGGTGCGTCGTGATGGGTCGAAGGGCGGCAACGCCAGAAGTTTCTCGCCGCGCGCGCTCTTCGCGTATGTACCTTCGGCGCTGAAGTTCATCCTGATGATTCTCGCGCTACTCACTGTCTTCATTGGATATCGAGTGGCGGCTTCGGCCGCACTGTTCCAGGTGCGAACTATCGATGTGACGGGGACCTCGCGCACCTCTGCTGATGAGATTGCGGGCCTGACGCGGCGGGCCGTGGCGCGCACCGGGGTTTGGCGCGCCGACCTCTCCGCGATTAGCGCTGAGTTAACGCGTCTGCCGGGTGTGCGTCGCGCGGTTGTCAGCCGCGTCCTCCCCGATGGTCTGCGTGTACGGGTCAGCGAACGCGTGCCGGTGGCCGTGGTTCGTACCGCTGCGGGCCACTTCTTTTGGGTGGACGACGAGGGCGTGGCATTGGGAGAAATGAAGCCTGCCGACACCGTGCCGTCGTTTTTCATTCGCGGCTGGAACGAAGATGGTACGGAAGAAGCGCGCACGGGCAACGCGGAGCGAGTGCAGAAGTACGTCGAACTCGTGCGGGATTGGACTGCCCTGGGTCTTGCGGAACGAGTGAGTGAAGTTAACTTGATCGATCTGCACGATGTGCGCGCGCAACTCGGCGGGAACGATTCGGAGATCGAAGTCAGGCTGGGAGGCCAGGAACTGGGTGAACGTCTCAAGCAGGCGCTCGACGCGTTGGACAAATATCGGCAGACGCCGCGCGGGTCGTCCATTACTTATGTTGATTTGCAGACTGGACGAATCGTGATGGGCACCAATGGCGGAAGTAAAGTTTCGACAGCCGCCGACGGTCCCGCCGTTGACTCGAATATTCCTGAGAACTCAACAACACCGAGCGCTCCAAAGCCGGCCGGCACGGCTAACACGAATCGAAGCGCTTTGACGAATGACCAACGGCAGAAACCGGCCCGAACTAATGTTGGAGGCGATGCGGCGAACACTCCTCGCATTCGTGTGCGATAAGCGGATCAGAGAAAGCTAAATGGCAAAGCGGACAAATCACACGATTGGGCTGGACATCGGAACGAGCAAAGTGACGTGCATCGTCGCAGGCCCCGGAGAAGAGGGCTTGCTTGAAATTCTGGGTATCGGCGAAGCCGAAGCGCGTGGTTTGCGCAAGGGCGTGATCGTCAATCCTGATGCAGCCGTGGAATCAATCAAACGAGCGGTTGAAGAGGCCGAGCGGATGAGTGGCGTACAGGCAGAGGAAGTCACCATCAACCTCGCCGGATCCCACATCATGGGTTTCAACGGCCAGGCGATCGTCGCCGT
Organism: Blastocatellia bacterium; assembly: GCA_033856735.1. GTDB lineage: Bacteria > Acidobacteriota > Blastocatellia > Pyrinomonadales > Pyrinomonadaceae > UBA11740. The sequence goes on along the minus strand of JAWVEM010000394.1, from coordinate 965 downwards.
GGCCGGCCGCGATCGAGAGATTACTGCCGACGACGTTCGCCGCGCGATCGATTCCGCCTGCGCAATCCAACTTCCGGCTGGTCGCGAGATCGTGGATCGTTTGCCGCAGGAGTTCATCGTGGACGATCAGGACGGTATCAACGATCCAGTCGGCATGACCGGTGCGCGTCTGGCGGTCAAGGTCCACATCGTCACCAGCCCGGTGACTGCGCGCCAAAACGCTATTAATGCCGTAAATCGGGCCGGATTGATCGTCGCTGACATGATTCTCGAGCAGCTTGCCGCGGCCGAAGCGACGCTCACGGATGATGACAAAGAATACGGGTCGGCCCTGGTTGATATTGGCGCCGAAACCACCGGACTCTGCGTATACCAGCGCGGCGCGGTGCAGCACACCGCAGTGTTTCCGCTGGGCGGGGCGCACTTTACCAACGACATTGCGTTCGGCCTGCGGACGCCAATTCCGGAGGCCGAACGCATCAAGCGCACCGTCGGTTGTGCGTCGAGCGCATCGCTCAGTGACGACCAGCGCGGCGAGATGGTCGAGGTGCCATCGGTAGGCGGCCGAGCGCCGCGCCAACTATCGCGGCAAATCCTTTGCGACATTTTGCAGCCTCGCGCCGAAGAAGTGTTGATGCACGTCTCGGATGAAATCAGGGACTCTGGTTGGAACCGCCAACTATCGAGTGGGGTTGTGCTGACAGGTGGCGGCGCTTTGCTCGACGGCATGATCGAAGTCGCCGAGCAGGTCTTTGACGCTCCGGTGCGGATCGGTTATCCCGAGCGCGATCGGTTTGGTGGACTGGTTGAGGACGTGCAAAGTCCGGCGTGGGCGGCTGCGGCCGGACTCGCGCTGGTGTTCCATCGAGCGCATGCGTTGGAACAGCGCGCCGGCGGCGCCAAGCGCGGCTCTACTGGTCGCTTAACGCACTTCGTTTCCAAGTTTCGCAATCGATTTGGTAGTA
>JAWVEM010000393.1:0-21229 GCA_033856735.1 Blastocatellia bacterium | reverse complement strand
ACTTCGATGCCGTACGACTTTGAAGCACGGCCCCGTTCAAGCCGATGAAGAAAGACCACTTCGCCTTCGCGTTCAGTTGCCGTTATCTGGTAGTTCTGGGCGCCGGGCAATCTTTCGGCCAGTTCAGTCAGTTCGTGATAGTGAGTTGCGAACAGAGTCTTGGCCGCGTGTTCGGGTGAATCGTGCAGGTATTCGGCCACGGACCAGGCGATTGAAAGACCGTCGAAGGTCGCGGTGCCTCTACCAATCTCATCCAGCAGCACCAGCGAACGCGGGGTCGCGCTGTGCAGGATCGCCGCTGTCTCCGTCATCTCGACCATGAACGTGGAACGACCGCGCGCGAGATCGTCGGAAGCGCCTACACGGGTCCAGACTCGATCGAGCAGAGGCAGCCGTGCCTTTTCAGCGGGCACGAACGAACCCATCTGGGCGAGAATGCAAATCAATGCGGTTTGGCGCAGTACAGTGCTCTTGCCGCCCATGTTCGGACCGGTAATGATCAGCAAGCGATCGGTCGAGTTATTGAGATAGACGCTGTTGGGAACGAATGGCTCTTCATTGAAGACTTCGATTACGGGATGACGGCCGTGCACGATCTCGATCTCATCGCCATCATGCATAGCCGGCAAAACATAGCGGCGGCGCACGGCAGTTTCCGCCAACGAAGACAATCCATCCAGGCAAGCAAGCGCTCGCGCCGTCGCTTGTATCCGTGATGTTTCGGCAGCGACCTGGCGGCAGATCAATCCAAAAATTTCCGATTCCAGTTGCAGGATGCGCTCTTCAGCGCCCAGCACTTTGCTCTCCCACTCTTTCAAGGGCGCGGTGGTGAATCGCTCGGCATTTGCCAGGGTCTGGCGTCGTTCGTAGTCGGCGGGCACTCGGGCTGCATTGGCCTTTGAAACTTCAATGAAGTAACCAAACACGTTGTTGTAACGGATGCGCAGCGTCCCAATGCCCGATCGTAAACGCTCTTCCGCTTCGAGCGCCGCGATAGTTTGTTTGGCGTCGCGACTGAGCGAACGCAATTCATCAAGCTCGGTTGAGTAGCCATTGCGAATCGCCCCGCCATCAACGACCTTGGCCGGCGGATCGTCTTCGATGGCCGCTTCCAGCAAAGTGCGCACGTCAACGAGTTCGTCCGTCGAATCGTTGAGCACCTGCAATAGAGAAGCAGAGCACTTCACAAGAATCTCTCGAATTCGCGGCACCTGATCGAGAGAGCGGCGCAGCGCGACCATATCCCTGGGCGTCGCCGAGCCGAGATTAAGACGGCCGGTGAGTCGTTCGACGTCCGCAACTTCTTTCAAAAGGTTTCGCAGCGCTTCCCGCTTCATGTATGAGGCGTGAAGTTCCGCGACCGCGCCGTGCCGCGCTTCGATCTCGCCGCGCCGAATCGATGGCCGTAGTAACCACGCACGCAGCAGGCGCGCTCCCATGCCGGTCACAGTCTCGTCGATAGTGTCGAGCAACGACCGCGCGACGCCGGCGCCGCCGAGTGCCTCGACGAGTTCAAGATTTCGAACCGTGATGTGGTCTAAGACGAGATGGTCCTGGGGTTCAAAATAGACAACGTCGCTGATGTGCGCGGCGGCGGCTCGCTGCGTTTCCTGAGCATATCGCAGACAAGATCCGGCAGCCCGAATAGCTTCACTCTTTCCCGTCAGCCCATAGCCGTCGAGCGACCGCGCTCCGAATTGTTTGGTTAACAACGAAACACTCTCGTCGCTCTGCCAAATCCAATCATCGACGGATGTCAGGGTCGCGCCGGCATACACATCCGGAATAGCAGTGGCGGAACTAAGATCATCGGGCGTTGGTTCGGAAGCCGGTTCATGCAATGGCAGCGGCGCCGTGTGTGGTGTATTCGCAAAACCTGCACGCACCAACGGTCCCAGCGAAGCTGGGAAGAGAAGTTCACGCGGTGCATACGATTCAATATCGGCAACGATGCGTGGCCAGGCGTCAGAGCCGCCGGCCTGAGTCGCGCGAAACTCTCCCGTTGAGATGTCGAGAAAGGCCGCCCCGACCGTCTCGCCACTGGCACAGACGGCAGCGAGATAAACCGATTCACCGGGCTCAAGCAATTGCGGATCGATTGGCGTCCCGGGCGTGACGACACGGACGACTTCCCGCTTCACCAACTTTTTTGTTTTTGAAGCTTCTTCGGTCTGTTCGCAGATCGCCACGCGATAGCCTTTGCGAACCAGCTTGGCGATATAGTTGGCGGCGGAATGATGAGGCACGCCGCACATCGGCATCGGGTCGCCTTTCTCTTTGTGCCGCGCCGTCAGCGTAATCTGCAACTCGCGCGCGCCGATGACTGCGTCTTCAAAAAAGAGTTCGTAAAAATCCCCCAGACGGAAGAAGAGCAGCGTTCCGGGATGCTGAGATTTCAGTTCCCGATATTGCCGCACCATTGGAGTGGAGTTACCAGCAGTCATTCCTATGCCAGTGAGGGACCTGCGATCGAAGCGGGCTTTATTCCCGTGGATTTGCGAGAGCGAAGAAGCCTACATCGTAAGCAGGGAACGTGCAAGCACCGCGATCGTTGCTAAGCGGCGAGAACCGATTGGATCGCTTTGTATCAGCAGCCCGACCATAAGGGAGGGCCGCCCACGCAGGCCACTCGTGCTGGACGATCGGCCGCGATCCGTTATCTCGCAGTGGGGTCGGCTCTTAATTCGACACGCTATGGCCTGCTTTTCAAGTTCAGCCGCCTCCGCGGGGAATTTTCTTGACAGTCCAGAACCAAACATTTAGTCTCTTGGCCCTAACTTAAGGAAATGGATCGGGACCCTGATGCGGGCAAGTTTGGAATGCATCGGCGGCCTTCATTTACACAGCAGCTAGAGATTTCCGTACGGGCTTCGGCTCTCCAGCCTTCGCGATTCCGAGAACAAAAATGCTCAACGGCAAGGGATCATCCGCGGCGGCCGCCGCTCCAGCAACCTACTCTTTAGGCGAGAATCCAGAGCACGGGCGCGCCCAGCAGGCGATGGCCCTCGTTGCCCTCAGCCACACTGTAGTTGAGCATCAGCTTTACTCTGCGATGCTGGCCGAGATCGCGACGATCGGAACACGCGTCGCCGCAATAAACACGCGCCGCTTGATGAGCCTAACCGGCATTGTTGGCCACAGTACGGTGCGCCGCGGGGTGGCCGGCCTCGTCAACAAGCTCAGCATTGAACGGCAGCGGGTCGCCGGCCACAATGGCGGCCCGCAGCCGCTGCTGGTTTATCTGGTTTTCACTCCGGAAGAGATCCTCGAGCGGCGCCGCGCGGCCGGTTTGTCGGCTTATCCGAAAGGAGTGGAAAACGAACACATCGGTTCGACCTTGGGACGGGCGGTCAAACGCGTGGTTGATGTGGAGAAGCTGAGCCGTCGAGAGGCCCAGGTGGCCTTGTGTTGCGCCCAGGGATTTACGAACGCCGAGATAGGAACAAGATTGCAGGTGAGTGAGCAGACGGTGAAGTTTCATCTGCGGAATATCTTCGTCAAGTTTGGCGTTAAGCGCCGGGCGGAGTTGGTTTCTCGTCTGTTTCGCGACAACGGTGGCCCAGACTTTAGGTTGTGATTTCCCGTTCGAGGGTGGTGAGCATGATGACAATCACAGACTGAGGTCTGAGCCGTTTTGAAAATTTGAAGCTGCCTCGCTAAAGAGGTTTCCCTTCGGGGTCGTTGCATGTCTTCCAGAGCTTTCGTGAAGAGCATGCCTGAGGGGAAAGTGTGTTCCGGATCCGATCCAGGTTAAGAGCGGATGACAAAGAAGGAAAAGAAAAAGAAGAAGCGAAAAACGGCGCTGATCGTTTGCCGCGATCGCAAAGAATTCTGGACCACGCAGAAGCAGTTCTGGCAGTGGGCAAGGGAAGGCGTCATCATCAAGACCGACGATAACCCTTTGACCGGCAAGTTCCTGCGCGAGTACGGAGAGTTAATGGTTTTGGTCAGCAACACCGTGCTGAACCTGGCCCATCCCAATCACATGCGCGAAGCGCTGCTTTCGCGCCGCATCGGCCTCGGTGGAAAGTAAACAGTATGAAAAACAATCGCTATTATCGACAAATAATCTATCGCTCAGCGCTGATTGCAATGATCTCAGCCTGTGTTTTAGCTGGGACTTCATACGCGCAACCTGCGGCCCAGGCTCAACGCTATCGCATCGGCGCGGGCGATGTGCTGGACATACACATCCTTAATCGCCCGCAACTCTCGCGTGACGCGGTCCGCGTCGAAGGCGACGGGATGATTCGCATGCCTTTGATTGATGGTGAGATTCAGGCGTCCTGCAAGAGTGAAGGCGAACTGGCAAACGAGATCGCAAAACTTTATCTGAGGTACTACCGGAATCCGCAGGTTGATGTTTTCGTCAAGGAGTATCACGCCCGCGAAGTGGCCCTCATCGGCGCGGTCAACGAACAGGGCCGTTACCAGATGCAGCGGCGCCTGCGCTTGCTTGAGCTGCTCAGCTTTGCGAAGGGCCCATCTGATAAAGCCGGCCAGACTATTAATATTGTCCGCGGGCCGCGCACCGATCTCTGCGGAAACAACGGCGACCCGGTTGCGGACGAAGGCGGCTTTATCAGCCTGCGCTTGAACGACACGTTGCGCGGTGAAGAGAAGGCTAACCCTTACGTTCAATCCGGCGACATCGTAACGATCCCGGAAGCGGAACAGGTTTACGTCGTCGGCAATGTCTATAGTCCGAAGTCTCTGGCGCTGAAAGAACCCATCTCTGTGTCGCGCGCGATCGCGATGGCCGGCGGGCCGCTGCGCGATTCAAAAACCGATCACATACATATCATCAGGCAAGTTCCCGGAGCAGGTGGAAAGTCGGAGCTCTACGTAAACTTGAGGTCAATCGCGCGCAAAGAGGCCGAAGACGTCATGTTACAGCCAAACGACATCGTTGAAGTTCAGGAGTCAACCGGCAAGAGCGTGATTCGCAGCCTCCTCGGCGCAGTCGCACCCTCAGTGGCCCAACTTCCGGTGCGGGTAATTCCATAAGTAGCACAAGCTGCCAGCTTGCGCAGACTGGCAGTCTGCGCTACTCCGGAGCCTTCGTCTCCGGCGAAACGATAAATCATCGGGTTTGCAACTGGCGCAAGAGAATCCGTAAGGCACAATTAAAGATTTGAAGTTTCAAAGGTAGAAATATGAACGAAGCAAACAAAATGGTTAAGCGCGAGGCAGAGCCGGACGAAATTGATCGGCGCATGGATGACGCCGGCCCTTATCGATCACCCTCCTATGGGTACGGCGAGGCCGGTCAGGAAGGCGAAGTTCACCTGCTGGACTACTGGCGGGCCATTCGCAAGCGTTTGTGGCTGGTGCTAGGCGTCACCGCTTTGATCACCACCATGGCCACGATTTATGTAGCGCGCAAACCCGACGTGTACGAAGCTGCTTCGCGAGTTCAGGTTGACCTCGAAAACAATCCGATGTACGCGGGAAAAAGCGCGCCGATGATTTACAGCCCCGTTAACGATCCGGCGTACTTCAATACGCAGCTTCAGATTCTGACCAGTCCCGGCTTGCTCCGTCGCGTCGTCAAAACACTCGACCTGGAACACAACCAGGTTTTTCTTCGTCCGCAGTCGTCGCAACCGCGTTCCACCTGGAAAACGATCATGCAAATGCTGGGTGTATCGAGCCCTGAGAAGACCGATACCGGCAAGCAGCCGAATCAACTGCCCTTGACTGCCGCGGTTGCGCCGGCAAGTTCGAGCGATGATCTCGCCGAAGCCAAGCGGCTGGCGCCGTTCGTCAGCACGCTACAGGCCAGCTTGCATGTCGAACCGGTGCGCGAAAGCCGCGCGGGATATTACAAAGAGACACGCCTAATCGACATCGGGTACACGCACGGCGATCCAGACACTGCCGCCCGGATAACCAACGCCGTCGCGGAAACTTTTGTGCGTTCCAACCTCGAAAAGAAGAACGAGACCAACACCAGCACCAGCGAATTTCTATCCAAGCGCGTCGCCGAACTGCAGAGCCAGATCCACCTCGACGAAGAAAAGTTGTTGGGCTATGCAAAGAGCAATCAAATCCTTTCGCTCGATGCCAGCCAGAACACCGTAGTCGAACGTCTGGCCGGTCTTAACAAGCAATTACTCGAGGCCGAGAACGATCGCAAGATGGCCGAAGCCGAATACAACGCGGCGAAAGCGCCCGGCGCCGCCAGCGCGCTCGCGGAAGCCGCCGCCAAAGAGATCAACGATTCTGAGTCGAAACTGGCCGACCTGAAACAGAAGCGGGCGCAATTGCTGGTTGACGCAACCGACGAAGCACCGGAAGTTAAGGAAGTCGATCAGCAAATTGCCGAGAGGCAGAAACACCTGAACGAAACTCGCACCCGGAACACCAGCACGCTGCTGACTAATCTCGAGACCAAGTACCGGCAGTCGCTCAGCCGCGAACAAGCGTTGCGCACTGCCTTCAATCAACAGAAGGGTGAAACCGTCACGCAGAACGAAGCAGCGATCAACTATCGCATTTTGCAACAGGAGATCGAAACGAATAAAGGGCTGCTCGAAAATCTGCTTCAACGGTCGAAAGAGAACGACGTCGTGCTGGCTGGCCGGCCGAATAATATTTCGATTGTCGATTACGCGATCGTGCCCGACTCTCCGGTTGGTCCGGCGCGAATGCGTTCAGTGATGCTGGCGTTTATGTTGGCACTGGCGCTGGGCGTCGGGCTGGCGCTGTTCCTCGAATATCTCGACGATAGCATTCACTCAACCGACGACGTGGAAAAGTTTCTGCGGCTGCCGGCGATGGCCGTGATTCCCGCGATGGGCGCCGGCACGGCTCGGCGTCGCTTGCTTTCATCGGCCACGTCGATCCAAAAGCGCAATGGCAGCAACGGCGGCAATCCCGAGTTACTCTTGAATGTAAACGGCCGCTCGGCGCTGGCTGAGTCTTACCGGCAACTGCGCACTTCGGTGCTGCTTTCCACTGCCGGCCGCGCGCCCCGGACGCTTCTGGTGACATCGAGTCTTCCGGGCGAGGGGAAAACCACGACGGCGGTCAATACGGCCATCAGCCTGGCGCAGACGGGAAACAGCGTCGTAATCATTGATGCAGACATGCGTCGTCCGCGGTTGCGCTCTATCTTTGACCTGGCGGAGAGGGAAGGATTGAGTTCGATTCTTTCCAGTGATATGAACCCGGAAAAGATGCTCCAGACGATCGCTCGCGACGAAGCATCTGGCCTGCACGTGCTGACCGCGGGACCAATCCCTCCGAATCCGGCCGAGCTGCTCGGTTCGGATCAAATGCGGAAACTGATTAGCGTCCTCAGCGGCCACTTCACGCACATCGTGATCGACTCGCCGCCAATCAGTTCGTTTACCGACGGCGTGCTGATCGCCTCAATCGTCGACGGCGTGCTGCTGGTGGTCCATGGGGGCAAGAGCTCGCGCGGTGTAGTGCGACGCTCGCGACAATTGCTGCTCGACGTCGGCGCAAAGATTTTCGGCGTGGTGCTCAACAACGTCAGCGTGCGCTCACACGACTACTATTATTACTATCAGCGCTATTACCACCAGAACTATTACAGCCAGGACGTAGAGAGCGAAGGAGCGAACTCGATCGCGGGTTCGTAAGGAATCGCGTCGAAGTCTTTCGGTCCCACATCAAACATGCCGCGGTCATTAATACTTCGCACGTTGATTGTTAACTGCGGAATCAACGCCCTCGGACTGATTAATTCGATCCTGCTGTCGCACTGGCTGGGACCAGTCGGTCGCGGCGAAATTGCCGCGGCAATGCTTTGGCCCGGATTGCTGATTTATCTTAGCAGCATGGGCCTGATTGTTTCCTCGATGTATTTCAGTTCAGTACCCGATGCAAGACCTCGGGTCGTTCTGAATAACGCAATCCTGATGGGATTGCTGCTGAGCGGCGTCGCTCTGCCTCTCGCTTTCATCGCTTTGCCGATCCTGCTAAAGAGTCAAAGCGCCTACGTGATTTCCGCGAGCCGGGCATATCTCATCGTCATTCCTTTGTCGCTGATCACTCAGTTCGGCATGGGTGTATTGCAGGGCCGTCTGCGCCTGGTCGAACTCAACTGGTTAAGAGTGATCATTCCGACAGGCTATTTAGCCGGCACGATTGTGTTGATGGCAATGGGCCGCCTGACCTTAATTCACATTCTGATTCTGCATATGGGCCTGAGTGTGGTGGCGCTGGTTTCCACTCTGGCAGTGCTCAGCAGGGCGGGCATCCGACCTGGAGTTCAGACCGATGCTGGTTTGGCAAAACAGATGTTGAGCTACGGGGCGAAGGTGCACGTCGGCCAAGTCTCGGGGTTGGCAAATGTAAGTCTCGATCAGGTGCTGATGGCAGCCTGGCTGCCACCGGCATACCTGGGTCTTTACGTGGTGGCCGTGAGTTCTGCCGGCCTTTCGCAAATGTTGGCCCAGGCGGTGCAGACAGTGACCATGCCGGGAATTGCGCGCGAACCGTCGGACACTCAACGTGGAACTATTTTGCAGAGTGTGTTCAGAAGGTACTGGCTGCTCAGCCTGGGGATCATGCTCGCGATGGCGTTGGTTCTGCCGCTCCTAATACCAATTATTTTCGGCCGCGCGTTTGCCCCTGCGATCTGGCCCGCGGAGATTTTGCTTCTGGCTTCATGTTTCAAGGGCGCCGAACAAGTGCTCGGTGGTGGGGCGGGCGCTTCAGGAAATCCCTGGCTGGGCAGCAAGGCCAGTCTCGTCGCACTTCTGGTAACCATGGGATTGCTTTACGCGTTGCTGCGACGGATCGGGATTATGGGAGCTGCAATTGCCACGGCGGCTGCCTACCTGGCCGAGCTCACGGTCGTAATCTACGGCTTGCGACGCACGCATTCGATTTCGCCCGGCTCTCTATTTCGTTTCAATTTCAAGGATCTGCAGCTCGCCTGGCAGTCCGCTAGTTTGCGCAAAAGCGGCGATCAGTAATGACAATTTCCGTATCCATGTGCACGCTTAACGGTGCGCCGTTTTTAGAGGAGCAACTGGAGAGCATCGCTCTGCAAACTCGCCCTCCTGACGAGTTAATCGTTTGCGACGATCGATCCGACGACAGGACCATCGACATCCTCAAAGAGTTCACTGATCGAGCTCCATTCCCGGTCCGTTTTTCGATTAACGAAACACGCCTCGGCACCTCCGGAAATTTTGAACGCGCAATCCTTCTGGCAGAAGGCGAGATCATTGCTTTAGCCGATCAGGACGACGTGTGGGATCCACGGAAGCTCGCATTGTTGGAAGCCAAGTTATCTTCAAGTCCGGAGCTTGGGCTCGTCTTCACCGATGCCGAATTGGTAGACGACAAACTAAGTTCGAAGGGACAGACCGTCTGGGAAGCAGTGGGCTTTGATTCGCGAAGGCAGAAGCTCCTGGCGGCGGGAAGAGCCCTCGAGGTCCTGCTCGCCAACAATGTCGTCACCGGCGCCACGATGGCCTTTCGGACCAGGTTTAGAGACGCGATCTTGCCGATTCCCGTCGAAGGTAGTTTGTTACACGATGGATGGATTGCTCTCATCATCGCCGGCCTGGCCGAGATTGGTTTAATCGATCAGCCGCTAATCAAATACCGGCAACACGCGGGCCAGCAAATCGGAGCGCCAATCACCAGCACGGCGCAAAACGTTATGAGCGCGCAGCGGACTAATCGCAACTATTACCTGGCGCAAGCGGCGCGATTTCAGGAGGCCAGGGAACGCCTAACCCTCCATCAAACCAAACTATTTCATCCCAGGGTCCTCTCAGTGGTGGACGAAAAAATAACTCATCTCAACGCGCGGGCGAAGATGCCTGAGCAACGCTTGAACCGCTTGCCGCTGGTTGTTCGCGAGACGCTAAATCTTCACTATCACCATTTTTCGCGCGGTCTATTTAGTGCGGCGAAGGACTTGTTGGTTTGATATCCAAAATGTCTACGTCCCCATGGCCGCTGGTTTGGATCGTCGTTCTGCACTGGCGAAACTACGGTAGCACGTACCAAGCGCTGCGCTCGTTATCGCAGGTTACGTATCCTAATGTTCGCGTCCTAATTGTCGACAATGGTTCGCAGGATGGTTCGGCTGAACGCCTGGCCGAGGAATTTCCCGCGCACTTGTTCCTGTCGAACGAGGCGAATCTTGGTTTTTCCAGGGGCTGCAACCGGGGTATTCGCTACGCACATTCAGAAGGCGCCGAATATATCCTGCTACTCAACAACGACATGGAAGTCGAGCCCGACTTCCTTGAACCGGCGATCAAGCTTGCCCAGCAGGATCCCAACGTCGGACTGGTCACCGGAAAAATTCTGTTCGGCGACCGGCGCAATGTCATCTGGTCAGCCGGCGGTTATATCCACAACCTTAAAATTCAGGGAATCGCTCCCGCGTGGAACCAGGACGACGATGGGCGCTGGGACAAGATTATTGAAACCAGTTGGGCCTCTGGCGCGATGCTGATGATTCCACGCGCAACTATAGAGAAGGTTGGTTTCTTACCTGAAGAGTATTTTTTCGGAGTCGAAGAATGGGACTACTCAACCGCCGTTAAGAACGCGGGCTTGAAGATCGTGTATGTCCCGAAATTCAAAGGCTATCATCATGCCGGCGGCAGCTATAAGGCCGGGCATCCGGTCTTGATCGTTTACAACGGTGTGCGCAACAAATTGGTTTATGCCCAAAAGCATCTTTCACCGCCGGTATGGCTGGTCTGGAAACTTCTTTTCAGATCTTACCTACAGTTTGGTTGGCCCCAGCGAGCCCGCTGGGGATGCCAGACCACGGCAGATTATGAAGCACGATTGAAAGCAGCGCGCCTGGCGTTTGCTGATCATCGTGGCGTCTACAGGATCGAGCTGAGTGATCTTGAACGGGCCGCTAAGGCGATTGGGCCCACGCCCACCTGGGGCAACGGCTGGGGATCAGTTAACGGGACGGAACACGAGTAAGTCTTGCAGGTACTGAGCCGACCAGAGCGAACGACTTCCCGGTTGGAGGATCTCCTGACGAGAGAGCCTCACTCCGTCACCAATGGCGTCTATGACTTTATCGGAACGGGAGCTGACGATTACTGCGAAAACTTCGGCGAGCAGTGGACTCGCTTCAGACAACTTCAGCTCGACTCAAACTCGCATCAATCGACCTCACGGGAGCGATTCTTCGCAGAGACCGGCTGGACTGCCGAGGAGCTTCAGGGAAAGGTGTTACTTGATGCCGGATGTGGCGCCGGACGGTTCGCGGAGGTTGCTCTCGAGTGCGGCGCGAGAGTCGTGGCAGTCGATCTCTCTGCTGCCGCCGCGGCCTGCCGCGAAACTCTGGATCGCTTCGCGCGTGATGATTACGTGGTGTTGAGAGCCGACCTGTTTGACCTCCCTCTGCGGCCAAACGCGTTCGACGGAATCTACTCACTGGGCGTATTGCATCACACTCCAGATCCGCTGGGGGCGATCGAACATCTGGCTCGCCGGCTCAAGCCTTCGGCCAGACTGGCGACGTGGATTTACGAGAGGCGTACGCCGGACATTCGTTGGCTGCAACCGAGAACGATCCTCCGCGCGGCGACCTCCCGCTTATCAAATCAGCGAAAGCTCATTCTTTCGAAAACCATCACGGCAATGTTCTTTCCTCTGGGTTGGAGCTTGTCATGGCTTGGCCGATTCGGGGAAAAAGCCTCGCACTTTCTGCCTTATGCGGCGCGTCATCACCTTGGCCGGGGTGATCTTAGACGACAGTGGAACTATTGCGTGATGGACACATTTGATTGGTACGGACCTGTCTACGAAAAGCCACAACGCGAACGGGAACTGATGAATAGAATGAAAGAGATCGGCCTGACGAACGTGCGTCGGCAACCGACCCGCGGAATGGCAGTCATTGGGGAAGCTTCCGCGCAAATTCGGCGAGTTGATTTACGGTAGTCCTGACAAGAGCATTGGCATGATTCATCTGGTCACCTGGTTACCGCTCCCATACCAACGCACTCTGTGCCGGACACTGGGCGAGGCTTACGGCGGGGAGTTTGTAGCCTGGTTTGCCGAAAGGACGCACAAGGATTTTCCTTACCGCTCCGACGCAAAGAATCCATTTGCCCATCACTATCTGGCAGAAGTTGGCTATGGAAAATTTCTGAGGGAGCTGCATTCCGATCCTCAGGCCGTGGTTATTCTGAGCGGATGGTCGTCGCCGATGACCATCCGGACGCTGCTTGCGGCCATACTGCTGCGAAAACCAATTTTTATCTGGGCAGATCATCCCCATCCACGGCAAAGATCGATAACGCGGGAGCTGGCGCGCAAAAACCTGCTGCGGCTGCTAACTCTTAAGGTCTCGGGATTCCTCGCTTGTGGACAACCTACTGTTGAGCACCTGGTTTCGCTTGGGATCGAAGGAGGGAAGATTACAAATTTTCCCTACTGGGTGGATTTGCCCGCTGCCTGGTCGGTCCCGGAGAGGTGTACAGATGGAGCTGCCGCCAATGGACCGCTGCGTCTTCTCGCAATCGGCCGGCTCGTTCCCGTCAAGCAGTTTCAGGTGGCAATCGAAGCGGTGGCGCTGGCGAATAAGAAAGCCGGAACGTCACTGGCGGAACTGGTCGTGGTTGGCGATGGACCAGAGCGGGCGAAGCTCGAAGAGATGTCTCAGTCTATCGCAGGTTCGAATGTGAAGTTTACCGGTTGGCTGCAGGGCGAAGAAATAATCGAGAGAGTTCGGGAGGCTGATGCACTCGTACTTACGAGTAAGTTTGACGCCTTCGGGGTCGTGGTCCTCGAGGCAATGGCGGCTGGGCGTCCGGTCCTGGCATCAGCCGGAGTCGTGGCCGCGCTCGACAGGGATGAAGGTACCGGCGCCGTCCTCCTCCATCCGATTGGGGACATTGAATGTCTCGCCACTCAAATTCTATCGCTGGCATCTGACCGCGAGCGCTTACGAAAAGCGTCGATCGCCGCTCGAGCGATGGCGGAAAAGTGGCCGCCGAGCCGGGCCGCTGAAATCATCGGCAAGATACTCGCGCAGACCAGGCAGGGAAAACTCTTGTTGAAAAAAAACCAGCGCGCCGAGGAAGCATTCAGCCCGGCGCGTGCAGATCAGCCCATCGCCAAGAGATCGATTGCCGCTGGTGGAAGATAAATGAGTCTTTACCGGGGAACCAGAAACGATGTTGATGCGGGGCCGCCAAGGGTAACCGCGACTCAGTGGGTGTTGGTCTGCGTACCGGTTATTGTCGCCACCGCCGTCTTCAATGTCACGAGCTATCGTACTCTAGCCCTGATCACTCAGCTTCTTGCTGTCCTAAACATTGCGCTGATGATCGTGGTGGTTAAGGAAGCGCTGAGCGCAAGAGTCATCGGAAAACTCTGTTTGGTGGGCGGCGTGTTTATTTTTTATTGGGTGGAAGCGCTGAGCCTGTCGGTGCAACCGAATCCCTTCAGCATCGCCGAGGGATTTCCTATCAACGCGAGTCAGTTCGATCAGGATCTGATCCGTCAGGCGCTCCTTTACATAACTGTCTTTCAACTCCTGCTATTCATCGGCTATTCGTTACGGCCGCGCTTGGCCAAGCCTCTCCGCATCGTCGTTTCACGCATCGACTCGTTCTCAATCGAGCGCTGGATAATTGGACTGCTGCTGGTACTGTGCGCCGTCTTGCCGATGCTGGCCTACTACGACTTTGATTATGACAAAGTGATCGCCGCGGTCCTGGCCAGCAGGAGCGGAACCGACTTTGAAGCACCAGAGCCAGGTCTTTCCCAACACCTCGCGCTCTTCGGTATGTACGGCGCGGCCCTGTTCTTCGTTTACGCCCTTAAGACCAGCACCTGGCGCCGTTTTTGGTGGCTGCTTCTGGGAGTCATGGCGGCAATCCCATTCGTAAGCGGCGGCGCCCGACATCTGTGGTTGTACATTTCGCTGCCTTCGGTGCTGATCGTTCTGCGCGGGTTCAAAGGCAAGCTTGACCGGTATCGCATCTGGGGGCTGGCTGCCACCGTGTTTGTTGTTCTGCTGGTGGCGCAGGCGCAGTTTGTTTACCGGGCGGTAGGGTGGAGGGAAATCAGCAACGTCGCGCCCGACGATTTAGCTTCGCTCAACAATACGGGGCAGTTCACCGCCCTCCTTTTCGCCGAGCATCTGGTGCCTGACGAGCACCCGTATTTCAAAGAGTTGACCGAGCCGTACTTTATTATCCATTGGATTCCGCGACAAGTCTGGCCCAACAAGCCCATCATGGAGTCATGGACTTTTTACAACGAAAGTTATGTTCAGGGAGCGACCTTTAATGTAACGCCGTCGGTCATTGGGCAATTTCATCTCAACTGGGGGTTTCCGGGCGTGATTTTTATCGGAGCATGGCTGGGTTTCCTCACCTGTCTCGCCGATCGAGTGTTTCTGCTTCTTAATTCAGACAAGCAACGCGCGCTGTTTGTCGTGAATGGCATGTTCTACGCGTTCATCGTGTCATCATTCCGGTTTTACTCGCCCATCTATTTCTCGTATTTCCTTTTCGGCCTGATGGCGATGTTCCTGATCACAAGGCGCCATGGATTTTCGCAACCAGTCGCGGAACTAACGCCTCGACTAGCGTCCAGTCTGACCACGAGCTAAACCCTAATGAAGGTGCTGCACATCGTTCCGAGTCTGTTACCTGAGTCCGGTGGACCCAGCCGTTCGGTGCCTGAACTGTGTCGCGCCTTAACCGCCCGAGGCACGGACGTGACACTGTTCAGTACGCACGCGCCGGGTAACGGGCTGACGATTGAACCGGCGCAAGAGCCATACGAAGTCGTGCTGTTCCCCGCAAAAGATGGGTCGCCGGCGGGCGCGCGCGCAATTAGTAAGGCGATCAAAGCACGTGCGAATGAGTTTGATCTGATTCACATTCATAGCCTTTGGAACCTTGTAGTGACTCTGGCCGCGTCGGCCGCGCGCAGGGCGGGGTTGCCTTATATCGTCGCACCCCGCGGAATGTTGAGCGAGGCTTGTGTGCGCCAACATCGATACACACTCAAGCGCGCCTATGCCTTGACCGCCGATCGAAGAACAGTGGAAGGCGCTGCCAGACTGCATTTCCTGAATGCAGACGAAATGCGCTCATCGCTGGATGGATGGTTTCGCTATCCTGAGCATTTTCTGGCGCGCAACGGTATTGACCGGAGCCCGGACAGCATTCAGCCGGGATCGTTTCGCGCGCGTTATCCCGAACTTGGAGGGCGCCGAATCATGCTCTTCCTGGGCCGGCTTCATCCGATCAAGGGATTAGATCTACAGCTGCAAGCGCTGCAGCGTTTGATTGCAAAGCATCCCGATCTGATCTGGTTGCTGGTGGGTCCCGATGACGGTGAATGGCAGCGTTTGAGTTCGACGATCCAAACGATGGGATTGCAGCCGCACGTAAAATGGATCGGGCCGGTGATGGGCGAACACAGATTCTCAGCTCTCAGGGACGCAGATGTGCTGGTGCAGACGTCGCTTTACGAATGCCAGTCGATGACCGTCAACGAAGGGCTCGCCGTCGGAGTGCCTTTGGTAGTGACCGATTCAATCAATTACGGCGAAGTCGAAACCGCCGGCGCCGGATACGTCGTGCCGAGAGACGCCGCCCAGTTGGCCAACGCCATCGATAGGATTCTGCAAGGTCCGGATACGAGTAAGATGATGCGCGAGGCGGGCCGTCAATTCGCAACGACCGAACTGTCGTGGATCAAAATTGCCGCGATCATTGAGGCCGCCTATGGCGATGCGATCGCCGGTCTTAAGGATCAAGACAAGCTTCCTGATCACTGGAGCGAAACGCAGATCGGCGTGAATGCATGATCGAAAATATCACGCCACTGATTCTGACTTTCAACGAAGCTCCGAACATCGGACGCACTTTGGCGCAGCTTCGTTGGGCGCGGCAGATCGTCGTCGTCGACAGTTTCAGCGAAGACGAGACAGTCGAGATCGCAAGCAGCTTTCCGAACGTGCGAGTCGTGCAGCGAAAGTTTGATGATCACGGAGCCCAATGGAGCTTTGGTCTCAATCAAACGGGGATATCGACCGAGTGGGTCCTGGCGCTCGATGCCGATTACATTCTCACCTCAAAATATATTCAAGAGCTGAAAACGCTCGTGCCGGCTCCCCAGACGAACGGCTTTCAGGCGTGCTTCACTTACTGCATCAACGGACGTCCTTTACGCAGCGGCGTGTATCCGCCGGTGACTGTTCTTTATCGCAGGGCCTTCGCCGAATATTCGCAGGATGGCCACACCCAACGGCTGAAACTTGCCGGCGAAGTTGAGACGATGCAGTCGCCCATCCTGCACGATGATCGGAAGCCGCTCAAACGCTGGTTCGAGTCACAGCAAAGATACATGGTCCTGGAAGCCAAAAAGATCCTCGCATCTGATCCGGGCGGCTTAGGCAGAGCGGATCGAATCCGGCGCTGGCGGGTGATTGCTCCCGTCGCGGTGCTCGTTTACTGCTTGCTGATGCGCGGCGGAGTGCTGGACGGTTGGGCCGGGTTCTATTATGCCGGCCAACGAGTGTTGGCTGAGTTGTTGTTGTCGCTCTATTTGATCGAGAGCGATTTCGATTCGCTCGGACGAAGGAGAGAACGGAAGGCGGTAAGCAGTAAGCGGGAAGCGAGCACTGAAAAGGGCCAGGCGCGGATTGGCGGCGCTGCTGCACCAGTCTTTTCGAGCAATCAGACAGATGTACATCCTCGGTCTTAATGCATATCACGGTGATGCGGCGGCGGCGCTGATCAAGGACGACACTTTGATCGCGGCCGCCGAAGAAGAGCGCTTCAATCGCATTAAGCACTGCGCCGGTTTTCCCACGCAGTCGATTCAATACTGTCTGCGCGCAGCGGGAATCGACATCGGACAAGTCGAGCACGTGGGTATATCCCGGGATCCGTCGGCGCATTTGCATAAGAAAGTCCTGGCGGCGGCGCGGCGCGCAACCGGCGGGATAGTAGACCGAAGACGGAAGGCAGCAGGGAGTGAGTTAGGTTCGGTTGCCGTCATCGAAGAGGGTGCGGACAGAACGTACGCGCTCCCTGGAGCGAATTGCACGAGCGTCCTTGTTGAGAAAGATGCGGACAGGATGTCCACGCCGCGGGCGACCGGAAATGGCAACGGGAACGGTCTGGGGTTAGTGCGCCAGTTCGCGGATCGCCTGCGCAATGCGGCCAGAGTTCGCGATCTGAAAGACGAGTTGGCGAAGGCCCTCGGTGTTCCCACCGCGACGTTGCGCGCCCGATTTCACAACATCGAACATCATCGCGCGCATCTGGCCAGTTCGTTTTTTGTCTCGCCTTTCGAACAGGCGGCGCTGCTTTCCATTGACGGCTTTGGCGACTTTATCTCGACCATGTGGGCGGTGGGCCGGGACCGCCGCATAGACATTCTGGGCCAGGTGGAATATCCGCACTCGATGGGAATTGCTTACACAGCCACGAGCCAGTTCCTCGGCTTCCCGCACTATGGCGATGAAGGAAAGATCATGGGGCTGGCGCCATACGGGCGGCCGCGCTTCATCGAACAATTTCGCCAGATCATTCGCACCGAAAAGCACGGCCAGTTTTGTCTCGACCTCGACTATTTTCGTCACCATGCAGAGGGCGTCGAGATGAGTTGGAATGACGGCTCGCCCGTGATTGGCAGAATCTTTTCGAAGCAATACGAGGCAGTCTTTGGCCGCGCGCGCAATCCCGACGAGCCACTGACAGATCGCGATCGAGATCTGGCGGCGAGTTTGCAGTTGCGTCTCGAAGAGGTTGCCTTCCACGTCCTGAATCATCTGCACGACGAGACGGGTTTGACGGATCTGGGATTGTCTGGAGGCGTGGCTTACAACTCAGTGATGAACGGAAAGATCCTGCAGCACACGCCGTTTCGACGTGTGTTCATCCAACCGGCAGCGGGTGACAGCGGCACGGCGCTGGGTGTCTGCTATCAGATCTGGAATGACATCGCGCAATTCGCTGACTCGCGTCGCGGTGGTAATGGGAAGTCGCCAGTTAAAGACTTGCGGTACATCATGGACGGTGCTTACACGGGACCGGAGTTTAGCGATGAAGAGATCCGCAGGGAGCTGAAACGCTCCAACTTGAAATTTGAGAAGTGCGAAGACAAAGAGTTGACTGAGCGAGCGGCGCGCGATATAGCCGCTGGCGCAGTGGTGGGTTGGTTCCAGGGGCGGATGGAGTTCGGTCCGCGCGCGCTCGGCAATCGCTCGATTGTCGCCGACCCGCGCCGCGCTGACATGAAAGAAATTCTTAACCGGCGGATCAAGCGGCGCGAACCCTTTCGCCCGTTTGCGCCTTCGATTCTCGCGGAATATGTCGGCGATTATTTTGAGCAGACACATCCCTCGCCGACCATGCTGATGGTTTACCAAATCAAGCCCGAGCGCCGTGCGGACATACCGGCGGTGACCCACGTTGATGGCTCCGGCCGTTTGCAGACTGTCGCGCGCGAAATGAATCCGCTCTATTACCAACTGATCGCGGATTTCTACAAACTCACCGGCGTCCCGGTGATATTGAATACTTCATTTAACGAGAACGAGCCGATTGTCTGCTCGCCGCGTAATGCGATTGATTGCTTCCTCAAAACCAGCATGGATGTCTTGTACATCGGGAATCATGTAGTCAGGCGAAAGATTAGCCGCAGAGACGCGGAGAACGGATCCTTAGAATTTGGTTTTGCTTCCGATTAGCAGCTGGGCTAAAGCCACGGTGCTAATGAAAGAAATGCCACCAGGATTAACTGGGTAGCCATTGATCATTGTGCCTGATTTTCTGCCATTGAGCTGTTCACTTTTGTCGCCGTATCTTTGTCGCTGACTGTAAGAAAACCCGTGAGAGTCCTGATCCTGAATCAATGTTTTTGGCCCGACGTTGTGGCTACGGCGCAGCAGTCGACCAGCGTCGCGCGTGTTTTGTCGGGGCGCGGCCATCAGGTAACAGCGATCGCAGCCCGGCGCGGTTATGACGACGCCACGCTTCAGTTTTCCAGGCGCGAGAGTTGGGAAGGAATCGAAATCATTCGCGTACCGTCGATTAGCCTGGGCAAGAGCAGTCGCTGGCGCAGGGCTTTGAATTTTGCCAGCTTCTCGGTGGCAGTCGGGTGGCGCCTGATTTTCACTCGGCGACAGGACACGGTGATCGCTTTGACTTCGCCGCCACTGATTTCATGGCTGGCGTCTGTGTTCACCCGAATGAAGGGTGGCCGGATGATTTTCTGGGTGATGGATCTAAACCCGGACGAAGCGGTAGCTGCGGGTTGGCTCAGCCAGGATTCAGTTTTCGCGAACCTGCTCGCAACGCTTCTGAAAAGCAGCATGCGGCACGCGGAAAAGATCATCGTCCTCGATCGATTCATGAAAGAACGAATCGTGGCGAAGGGAATCGCTGAAGAGAAGATCGAAGTGATTCCTCCCTCACGGGACGACGCTGTTAACTATGACGAACACGGCAGGGCAGCATTTCGTCAGCGACATAAACTGTCGCAAAAGTTCGTCGTGATGTACGCGGGCAATCACAGTCCCTGTCACCCGCTTGATACTCTGCTCGACGCTGCCAGCAAGTTAACGTCGCGCGACGATGTCGTCTTTGTTTTCGTAGGCGGTGGCAGCGAAGTAAACAAAGTGAAAGAGTTTGTGCGGACTAATCAGCTTACAAATATTTTCTGTCTGCCGTATCAACCGCAGGCAGAACTCGCAGCCGTGCTCTCGGCTGCCGATCTTCACGCGGTTATTATGGGCGACGAATTTCCGGGCATCGTTCATCCGTGCAAGATTTACAACATCCTGGCGATCGGATCGCCCTTCCTGTATATCGGTCCGAAGAAAAGCCACGTCGCTGAGATCGTTTCCAGCCTAGCGGATCCGCAACAGGCTTCTTGCGCCCGCCATGGCCAGGTGGACGAAGTAGTGAGATCCATTCGCGAACGTGCCGATAGCTTTCTTGCTAATCGTGGCTGCATTACGAGATTCGCAGACAGTTCGGTGACGACCATGCCGCAGTTAATAACTCAGATGGAATCAATGCCTTCAGAAATGATCTATGTGGCACAGACTTCAGTCTGTGAACCGTCGCCCGAGCCACAGACTGAAGTCTGTGCCACTAGCCAGCAATGAAAACGTACTTCGCACTGTTCTTGATTTCTGCCGGAGCGTCACTGACGTTGACGCCGCTCTTGCGGCGATTCTGTGAGCGCTATCAAATTCTGGACGAGCCGCGGGACCAGCGGCGCGTGCACCTGAAGGCCGTGCCGCGTCTTGGTGGTATCGCCATCTTCCTGTCGCTCGGAATCGCTCTCTCAGTCCTGCCGCTGGTTAACAATCTCCTGACGCAGACACTGCGGCCGCAGTTGCGCGAGATCGTGGTTTTCCTCATCTGCGGCTCTTTGGTGTTACTGCTTGGTGTTTACGATGACTTGCGTGGCGCCAACGCTTGGGTCAAATTCGCGGGACTGGCGGGAGCCACCGTGCTGTTTTACGTACTCGGCGGACGCATCGGGGGTCTCTCTATTCCGTTTGTTGGCAACGTCACTCTTCATCCCGTACTAGGATTTCTGTTGACCCTTGTCTGGGTCGTCGGGATCGCCAATGCCTTCAATCTTATTGATGGGGTCGACGGGCTGGCGACGGGCTCGGCGCTTTTCTCGTCGTTGGTATTGTTTACGGTTTCGCTAATCCAGGGCAACGCCCTGGTCGCGGTCATAGCCCTGGTGCTGACCGGCGCGCTCACTGGATTCCTGCGTTACAACTTTAATCCTGCCTCGATCTTCCTGGGAGATTCAGGTTCATTGTTCGTTGGCTTTGCGCTGGCAATGCTTTCAGTACAGGGATCGCAGAAAGCGTCCACGGCGGTCGCGGTCGCCATTCCGATCCTCGCCTTCGCTCTCCCCGTGGTTGATACGAGCGTGGCCATCGCGCGGCGATTCATTAGCGGCAAACCAATCTTTCAGGGAGACCGCGAGCACATTCATCACATGCTGCTGGAGCGCGGCTGGTCCCAGCGACGCGTCGCGCTGGTGTTATATGGCGTGAGCGCGTTGTTCGGACTGCTGGCGATGCTCTTTGTGAATAGCGGCAACAGTCTCACCGCCGTCGTCTTGTTTGTCGTCGGAGTGGCGGTGGTTTTAGCGCTGGGAAAACTTCGCTATCACGAGGTCGACGAACTGCGGGCCAGCGTCAAACGAAACATCGGCGAAAGGCGCGCGCGCGCTTCGAATAATCTGCGGATGC
>JAWVEM010000392.1:0-11440 GCA_033856735.1 Blastocatellia bacterium | reverse complement strand
AGCACCAGGTCCGCCTGCGCTATATCTGTGATCGAGCCTGAGTCTCCGCCGTAACCGACGGTGCGAAATAAACCCACTGTCGCGGGCGCCTGGCAGTAACGCGAACAGTTGTCGATGTTGTTAGTACCGACGACGGCCCGGGCCAGTTTCTGCATGAGATAGCTTTCTTCATTCGTGCACTTCGACGACGAGATTAGGCCGATAGAATCCGGTCCGGTCGTCGCTTTGATTTCATTGAAGCGCCGCGCGACGAGACTGAGGGCTTCTTCCCAACTGGCCTCGCGAAATCTGTCTCCGTCACGAATGAGAGGTTTCGTGAGTCGATCAGCACTATTGATGTGGTCCCAGGCAAACTTTCCTTTGATGCAGGTCGAGATGCCATTCGCCGGACCTTCCAGAGGTTCGACCTTGAGGATGTGACGATCCTTGGTCCAGACATCGAAGCTACAGCCGACACCACAGTAAGTGCAGACAGTCTTGGTTCGTCGAATGCGCGACTTGCGCATGGCTTCCTCAGCTTCTGATACGCGCATGATTGTGCCGTAGCCGGTCTCGGGCTCAATGCTTTTGACGATATTGATCATGCCCTCCAGCGCTGGTTTCGGCAGCCCGGTGAAAAACCCTGCGTGACCTAGCATCGACTTTTCCATGAGCGCGTTGCAGGGACAGACCGTCACGCAATGGCCGCAAGAGACGCAGCTCGATTCACCAATAGTTGTGCCGCCATCCCAGAGCACGCGCGGATTTGAGTCTTCCCAATTAATCGAAAGCGTTTCGTTCACCTCGAGATTTTGGCAGGCTTCGACGCAGCGGCCGCAGAGAATGCATTGATCCGGATCGTAGCGATAGAAGGGATTTGTATTGTCGACTTCGTAGGGCTTGGTCTTATACGGGATGTTCTGATGCTCGACAGCTAAGAGCTTCGTAGTGTTATGGACCGTGCAGTTGCCGTTGCTGTTGTCGCAGACGGTGCAGTAGAGCATGTGATTGCCGAGAATGCGGTCGAATGCTTCTCCCTGTGCGGCGGCGGCGGCTTCAGATTTCGTGTCAACGATCAGTCCATCTGAAACAGCAGTTGCGCAGGCCCGGAGCAGTTGACCACCAATCTCGACCATGCACGTGTCGCATGTTTGGATTGGTCCAAGTTGCGGGTGATAACAGACCTGCGGAACCTTGCTGCCCGTCCGATTGACGACGTCAATCAACCGTTCACCGGCCCGGGCTCGCTGGGCCACACCGTCAATCGTGACACTGATCATGATTACGTCTCCGTAAACTAGTAGCGTCGGTAATAACGACGAGAACGACGGTGGCGGTTGTTTCTGTGTCTCTGGATTAAGTAGCCGGTTCCAGCGCCCGCGCCCGCGCCAATCAAGGCGCCTTTCTTCCCGCCGATTAGTGCGCCTCCCAGCAACCCTGCGCCGGCTCCGATAAGCGCTCCCTTGGTTCTACTGTGGTGAACGCGGTGGTAATTACCTCGTGAGCGACGTTGGGCGTTCACATTGAAAGTTCCGAAGCTTCCCATTAAGAGAACGATAGTCAGCAACGCAGCCAAGGCCTGATATTTTCGTAAATTCATGTTCATGTTTTTTCCCCCTGTCGCGCCTTCAACTTGAATGAGCGAGCGCATATTCATTCGCAATTGCACTCTCCGTGCCGCGGGCCGAAAAGTGCGAAAGTGGTCCAAAACTATGGGTAATCAAGGGAATTATTGAAACGCCAGGAGCGTGAGTGCGGAGCGAGTGACCAAATGTCACCGTCTGGTTATGCGTGGTCATCAGCCTAAAGAAGAAGGGGAGAAACGAGAGAAACACTCGGTACTGATTAACTCAGATGACACAGATCAGAACCGAATAGAAAGAGGAGTTTTTCTTAACTACTGATCGACTGCTTCAGCGACCAAGCGAAATGGCAACTGGAGCTGCTGCCTGACGCTGCATTTTCAGCAGCTCATCGACCAGAAATAGATCAGTCAGCAGCGCGCGAAGATGAATTGACGCATTTAAATTGTCGATCAACTGCGAGCTGATCGCGGGCTGCGCCAGCAGGAGTTCCATGGCTGCGAGTGAGTCGCCGGCGTCGCGGTTCAGCACGTCAAAGAAGGCTTGGTATTTTTCAGCGGGTTCAAGCCCTACGTTCCGCACCGAGGTTGCATAACTCTCCGCCAGGCCATTCAGGGCACTGACCGCCCGATTCAGAAACTCGCGAATCTGGCCACCCGAACTGCTGCCGTTGTCAGTCGGGAGTCCCTGAGCCGCATAAGCCAGCATGAACTCATAACACTCCTCGATTGTGTTACAGCGCTCTTCGATTTCCATTTCTCACACCCTCCCCGACCGTTTTTGGTAATGAACTCGAGTCGACAACCCAGCGGTGGGGATCGTGCTCTTCCAGGTAAAACTCACGACTCATAGAACCAACGATCATGGACTTCGTGATCGCGAGCTTCTCTGGTCGCACCGCCATATAGATGTGTACCGTCACCAATCCGATCAGCCCCACACCCGCCAGTCCGTGCAACACGTACATCAATCCCCAGGTCATGTCACTGAATAGGTAAGGATTGCGCGGAAAGAAGATCGTGCGCACGCGAAACATCATGAATACTCCGGTACTGATTACCGACAGACCCGCTGCTACGATGGCCAGGTGATAGAGCTTGTTCTCGAGGGGATACTTCGCAAACTTTCGCGGAGGCGGCGCCGTGCGGCCCAGGAAACGCAGTGTTCTCCTGAATGCATCCTGCAGATCAATCTTGTCCGGCCATATTGACCAGAAGTCCAGAACGAATGAGGCATGGAACACATGGAAGATCACGGAAGCCGTCAACACAGCGCCCGCGATCCAATGGTAGGTGACCCAGTCGAACTGGATTCCCACCTTGGGAAGAAACGCCGTGAACAAAAGAGTGAGCATCGAAGCCGCCATGATCCAGTGAAAGAGGCGCGCCGCAAGTGAGTGTCTCGGAATTCGTTCGGGTAGGCGGGACCCAATATCAGTCGAATCATCTTTAGCAAATCGTCTGGCTTTTGCGAAATACCGCACGTAGATCGCATGAACTATGAGAAACAGCAGTCCTCCGATCGCGGCGATCCAGATCAGAAACCACGCGATATGGATGGGAACGCTTTGTCCCCACGGGTCGGTAGCCCACTGGATTATGCGGTCCATGCTGCCTCCTCTACTCCGCCGATGGCCCGCTTCACCAGGTTTCGCATCAGCGGGACCTTGTAGCCGTTGAACTGCAACGGCACCGCCCCACGCACGGCCAGCTTGCCGGCCATCGCACCGGTTTCTGCGTTGGGCGCCTTGCCGCGCACAGCATCCTCGACGGCTTTCAATCGCAGTGGACGAGCGGCGACGGCGTTAACGGCGATGCGAATTCGCTCAATGGTTCCGCCTGATACGACCATTGCCGAAGCGATATTCAACAGCGGGAAGTCCCAAACGTTTCGATCACGAACCTTCTCAAAATAGAATTTTGTGTTGGCCCAGGTGGCGGGAATGCGAATCGCAGTCAGCAGATCACCGGGCTGCAGGATATGTAACCGAGTAATATCGATCTCAGGGCCGATAAAATAGTCCTCGGCATCAACGATACGCTCGCCTTTCGGTGTACGCATGACAAACTTCGCGTCGAGTGCGATCAAGGCTGGAGCTGAGTCCGAAGGGTTCACCGCGACGCAACGGTCGGCATGGAGAATAGCGTGTTCGCGGTTGCGCCCATCAGGATCGTCGGCATAGCAGATGTTCCCGCCCGCGCGGTAACAGGGCCAACCCGCGCGGTAATACCAGCAGCGTGCGTCTTGCGAAACATTGCCGCCAAGTGTGCCCTGATTTCTAATTTGCGGCGATGCTACTAACTCCGCCGCCTGGGCCAACAGACCGTACTTTTGTTTGACAGTTTCGTTGTTGACGATTTCGGTGAGCGTAGTCATTGCTCCGATCTCGATGCCGTCGGCAATGGTGCGAACTCCCTTGAGTTCATCAATGCCGCTCAGGTCCACAACGATCTTCGGCCGCTTGATCCGATCCTTGAGCCAGTCGAAGCTGTCCATCCCGCCGGCCAATATCAAGGCGTCACTGCCGTTTTGTTCGAGGATCTTCTGCGCCTCAGCCGCCGAAGTCGGCTGAACCAATTCGAATGCAGGCATGACATCACGTATTACAGCCATGGATCTTTCCTCTCACCAAGCTTCTTCGACGCGTAGCGTCGGTATGGATCAACTGTCTTCGACGCGTAGCGTCGGCATGAATTTAGCCCGGCGTTTCAACGCCGGGGAAAAGGTCATTCTCTGTTCTCGTCGCGTAGCGACGATTGAATTCATCTCTAGTTTCAGTCGTCGCTACGCGACGCGAATACTACGTTGACCTCTTCCCGGCCTTAAAAGGCCGGGCTAAATTCATAACGACGCTACGCGTCGAAAACAGTTGATCAGCATTTCCAAGTCCCTTGCACACCAAGATCAAATGTGGGCCGTGAGCGGATGTTGCATCGGCCGCCCCGCTTCCAGTGACGTCAGAATCGTGTCGAGATTCACCGGGGCACGTTGGAAGATTTCGTCCCCAAGTGCGTCAGACAGCGCGTTCAAGATCGAAGCACACCCGCCCCCCACCGGCGGTTCACCAATGCCGCGCGCGCCCACTGGCGTTTCGGGATCGGGAATGTCCAGAGCACCCCACTGCATGTCTACTGGTAAATCCAGAATCGTCGGTGGTTTGTTTTGATAGAAGCGCTTCGAAACCATCTCGCCGTAGTGCGGATCGAATACCCACTTCTGACCGATCGCGTGACCGATGCCGAGGATGGATCGCCCCAGCACCTGGCCGCCGAGCGCGCGCGGGTGAATCACCGTCCCAACATCAGCGTAAGCCAGGAAATCCACGATGTGGTACGCGCCGGTCTCAACATCCACTTCCACCTCTGCAAAGCTGGCGACATAGGAAAACGTCGAACCGTCACGCCCGTAGTTGTCGCGCGCAGCCGCGACCAGCCCCTGACCCGCGAGCGCTGCGACTGCTGCCTGGGTAACCTTGTTGATGTCCTTTGCTGCTTCGTGTCCATCGTAAATGCCGCCAAGCTCGATTGCTTTCTGAGCTGCCTGGGCCAAAGTCAGTCCCTGGCCGCCGCCCTTTCGAAAAACTCGTTCGTTTGCGACTTCATAGTCTTCTGGTTTACCACCGAGAGTTGTTGCCGCGATCTCCTGGAGCCGCTTCTTTGTTTCCATCCCCACGGCGTGGGCCGCACGGGTCATGGCGTGCGTCGTTTGGCTCCCACCTGAAACACACGTGTAGGGAAAATTCTTCGAGGTGTCACCCCAGACGACATCGCACCTCTCCCACGGCACACCCAGAATCTCTGCTGCCACTCGATGGACGTCGATCACCGACTCCGTTCCCAGGTTGCCAATTCCAGATTGGCAACGGACTCGGCCATCGGGCCCGATGACCAGTAGTCCGTCGAAACCTATAGTGCCGCCCACGTAACAACTGAGCGATACGCCAACGCCGCGCACCTTCGAGCCAATTCGTTTCGGCGTCCGCGCCACCCTCTCTTTCCACTTGAACTGCTCCGCGCCACGATCAAGCGCTTCCTTGAGAAACGCACTCGTGGCGTACTGCAACTTGCCTTGTACCGGCGGTCCAAACGGCGCCTTTCCTTCCGGGCAGTTGATGCGCCGGATGGCCACTTGATCGAGCCCAAGTCGGCGCGCTGCTTTCGCTATAATCGGCTCGATGATGACGATCGCTTGCAGGCCGCCGGGCGAACTCTGCGCGCTCCGCGGTGGGGTATTCGTCAACACAGTCACTCCACGCCAGCGCATGGCTTGCGGCTGATACAACAGGGAGGCGATGCGGCCCGATGTGGGCACGTCACCCTGTGCGTCGTAAGGACCGTTGTCGGATACAACGAACATATCCAGCGCGATGATGCGACCTTCACGCGAGAAGCCAACCTTCATCCGGCCTCGAAAACCGGGCCGCGCTCGCCCGATGAAGGTTTCCTCTTCCCGGCTAATGCGCATCATCACGGGCGCGTTCGCTTTCTTCGAGAGCAGCGCCGGAATGATCATGGAAACGCCGCCGGTAACCTTGCTGCCGAAACCGCCGCCGGTATACTCGCTAATGAAAACAACCTTGCTCGGATCCATATTCAGCCAACGCGCCAGCACAGGCAGTGTTTGCCAGGTGCTCTGTGTGCCCGAGTGAACATAGACCTTACCGTTCTGCCAGTAAGCCATTGCACTACGCGTCTCGAGCGTCTCATGGCTCGTATCAGGGGTGACGAAAGTTTCGTCCAGAACCAGCGCGGCGTTCTTAAATCCTGCGTCCAGGTCTCCATACGACCACTCGTTTGGAGTCTTACCCATTGGCAGACGGCCATCCTTGTATTCAGAGAAGTCGGCCTCGGTCCACTTGAGTTCCTGTATCTGGGGTTGCCCCCCCTGAGGCGTGACCCAGACATTCCCGTCGGTTCTTGGATTTGGTCCGCCGGGCCGCAGCGTCTCGAGCGGATCAATGACGAATGGCAGCGGCTCGAAATCGATTTGAATTTTTTCGATCGCATCGGCGGCGGTGAGTTCGTCGACGGCGGCAACGGCAAGGACCGGCTCGCCTTGATAGACCGGCTCCATGGTGAGGCCCCGTTCGCCCCACTTGCTGGCCTTAATTACTGTTCCGTTGTCGGTAACGCTATCAGCCGGAGCGGGAAGATCGTCTGCCGTGAGGATTGCTTTGACGCCCGGCATCGCCAGCGCCGCGCTCGCGTCGATGTGCCTGACGCGCGCGTGCGGCAGCGGACTGAGCAGCAACTTGCAGAACAGCATTCCCTCGGCGCGAAAATCTTCGGCGTACTTCGCAAGGCCGGTCACCTTTGCATGAAGATCGGCGGTCACATAGTTCTTGCCGATCAACTTGTACTGCTTTCCGTACTGCGGCGCGATTGAGTTATTGGCCGCGCTATTCGACTCAGCAACTTTGCTAGACACCGCCTACCCTCCTCATGTTCTCCGCTCCGCGCATCATGGAGGTCAGAATCTTGTCGTAGTCCTGGCACCGGCACAGATTTCCGGAAAGGCCGTGGGCTAACTCTGCTCTGGTAGGATTTGGATTTGCTTTCAGGAAGCCCACGGCCGACATAATGAAACCCGACATGCAGAACGCGCACTGAAACCCTTGTTCGTCGATGATGCCCTGCTGAACCGGATGCAATGTTCCATCGGCGGCGGCCAGGCCTTCGATCGTCAGGATCTTT
This sequence comes from Blastocatellia bacterium, assembly GCA_033856735.1. Taxonomy (GTDB): domain Bacteria; phylum Acidobacteriota; class Blastocatellia; order Pyrinomonadales; family Pyrinomonadaceae; genus UBA11740. Next base: position 4,185 of record JAWVEM010000392.1, on the reverse strand, counting down.
TTGTTGCGCACAGTGTGTGTCAGCACCGAGCATGAGTAATGCGGCACGTCGTCAACCAGGACCGTGCAGGAACCGCATTCCGCGCGATCACATCCCAGCTTGGTGCCCGTCAGACCCAGCTTATAGCGCAGGGTCCACGCCAGAGTTTCCTGCTTCATTACATCGACTCGCCTTTGCTGGCCGTTGACAGTTATCGCAATGAGCCGCTCACCCATCGCGGCAATTGGCGATTGGCCCAGGAGAGTTGAAGCACGGAAGAGGTAGTTGGCCGAGGCGACCGCCGCACCGCCCGCGATCACACCCTTGATGAAGGTCCGCCTCGAAACCGCTGTTGGAGATTTTTCAGCCGTCATGTCTATTTCCGATTTAGGCGACAGAGCACTCACTGTGCCAAGTCGCCGGTGTCTCACGCCAACTCAAATTCAACGCGAACGAGCAAGGAGACGTTAAGATTGATAGTAAGTTCGCGGAGGTTAGGAGACGCGGATGACCATATCTTGCCACATGGCTTTATGTGGCCACCGCTTAAGACGTGCTATGAAACTGCGTTAAGCTGCCTCTGCCTTTACCCAAACGTTCGCGCGCGCGAACCGGTCGATCCCGTCAATCTCGTCTAAGCTCAAGTGAAAGTCTGCTGCGTTCACAATCCCGTCGACCTGGCCAGGGTTTCTTCCGCCCACTATTGCGCCGGTCACGGCGGATAATCTTAGCGTCCACGCAATTGCTATCTCGCCCGCCGAGAGGCCGTGATGCCTGCCGATGTTCTTCAACAACTCGGCGAGCCAGAGGTTGCGGTAAAGCCGTGGTTCCTGAAACTCGGGATTGTGCTTGCGCCAATCGTCTTCAGGAAACTTGTTGATCCGTTCGCGCGTCATCTTTCCGCTGAGAAGCCCCGACATCATCGGGGAGTAGACGATTACGCCGATGCCGTTCTGCTCGCAGAAAGGAAGGATTTCATCTTCGACGTCCCGATGAATGAGCGAGTAAGGCGGTTGAAGGGTGTCAACACGGTCGATGTACATCGCGCGTTGCAACTGATTGATATTGAAGTTTGATACTCCAATGTAGCGGACCTTCCCTTCGCGCTTCAGATCAGAAAGCATACTCCAGCCTTCTTCGATATCCGTTTCGGGATCGGGCCAGTGAATCTGGTAAAGATCAATCGCCTCAACTTGCAGCCGGCGCAAGCTGTTCTCGACTTCATGCCGTATTGAGTTGCGCTTCAAGCTGTGACTGATGTCGCCTTTCTCGTCCCAGACCATCGCGCACTTCGTAAAAATGTATGGCCGCTCAGCGCGTCCTTTAACTGCTCGGCCGACGATCTCTTCAGAATGGCCCAAGCCGTAGACAGGCGCGGTATCAATCCAGTTGATACCCATATCAAGCGCTCGATTAATAGCCGCAATCGATTCGCGATCATCCTGAGTGCCCCAACCGAATTGCCAGCCGCCGCCACCTACGGCCCAGCTTCCAAAACCCAGAGGCGTGATGAATAGGTCTGTCTTTCCCAATTGTCGTGTTTGCATTTTCTTGAACCTCTCTCCGAGGTAAAGCATCCACTGTTCCGCGAGTCTTGATACTGAGAACCGATGAAAACGACGAATTCTCGGAGGGAAGGCAGATGTGTTTCGAAAGGATGACTCTCGGGGTGCGACCATAAGTTGCCAGGCGGTGAAATATGCTCACTGGCTCCGGGTCGCGCGCTCACGTCTTCTACCTCTTGGCTTTTATGAAGCATTTAACTACCCGCACCGGTTCTGAGGAGTGGCAAGCGGTTTGCTCTTAGCCGAATCACAGCTCCTCCGCTCACTTGGTTAAGGCGAGAGCAGCCCGAAAGCAGCGCAGGGACAGAGCGACGGAAGTTACTCGCAATGCCCCCAATCATTGAACGACAACGTCGGGTAGGTTGGAGCAATTCAACAGAGATAGGAGCAAACCAATGAAGGCTACCGGCATCATGGCTTCCGAGCGGGGGTTGCCGGCTTCTCCTCCGCGCCAGCGGTCGCTGGTGCGGCGCGTGCTGCGTGCGTTGGCGATCGCGGTCGGGTCGCTGTTGCTGGTGGCGGCGATCTCGATCGGGGCGATGGTGCGGCGGGACATTCCGCTAGCGGCGCTGCTGCCGGAGTATGGAGCGCCGCCGTCGAAGTTCGTCGAGATCGAGGGGATGCGGATCCACTATCGCGACGAGGGGGCCGGACAGCCGCTGGTGCTGCTGCATGGGTTCGGGTCGTCGCTGTACACCTGGGATCGCTGGGTGCGGCAGCTCGCCGGCACGCGGCGGCTGATCCGCTTGGACCTGCCCGGGTTCGGACTGACCGGGCCGGCACCCGACGGCGACTACACCGCCGAGCGATATGTCCGCGTCGTCGCGGGGCTGCTCGATTCGCTCGGCGTCGAACGCACCGATATCGCCGGCAACTCGATGGGCGGGCGCACCGCTCTGATGTTCGCGCTTGCGCACCCGGAGCGTGTCCGCAAGCTGATCCTTGTCGACGCCGGCGGCTTCGCGCCGATGCCGCCGCCGCCGCTGTTCCGGCTGGCGCAGACGCCGATCCTGGGCCCCTTTCTGATTCTCCATGTCACGCCGCGCTTCGTACTCCGCCGCAACCTCGAGACGGTTTACGGCGATCCGTCGCGGCTCACCAACGCGGCCGTCGATCGTTACCAGGCGATGACGCTGCGCGCCGGCAACCGCGAGGCGATGCTGGCGCGGATCACGGGTCCGCCCGATCCGAACCTGGCGCATCGGCTGGGCGAGCTAAAGTTGCCGGTCCTCATCGAGTGGGGCGAGCTGGATAGATGGATTCCACTGTCGGATGCGTACGGGTTCCAACGCGGCATCGCAGGCGCGGAACTGCGGGTCTACCCGGGCGCCGGCCACGTCCCGATGGAAGAGCTCCCCGAGGCGACTGCCCGCGACGCCGACGCCTTTCTCGGACCGCCCTGACGGGACAGCTTTACGTCCGAAGCGCCGCGCACGGCTTGAGCAACAATCACGGCTGCCTGGGCGCCCAGTCTGTAGGCTGTATCGCCAAAAAGAATGCCGCATACTGGGCCAACTGACCAATGAACTTCAATGTAGAAAGAAGTTCCCCACAACTGGGGTGATGTGTCGATGGCGAAGCTGATCAACCACTGGCACTGGGGACGGGCACAGGCCGGCGACTACTCGATCATAGCCAGCTACATCTTTGCCGAGAAGGCATATGGCAATGCGGAGTTGCCAATCTTCATGTTGGCCAAGGGGGCAAGATTATTGCCGATGATGGCCGCAAGGTCAGGTTCCACCTGGACGCGGCCATACGTTGCCAAGTGTTGAAATGTGACCACCAGGTCTTACGTCGGTGTTCTTATGCTTGCTGCTTCTGAACTAGCATTTGACTAATTGTTAACAGGTCCCGGAGGAGTGGCAAGCGGTTTGCTCTAAGGCGAAACGCAGTTCTTCCGTTCACTTGGTTAAGGCGAAAGAAGCAAGAGGCAACGTCAGGGGCTATGCGAGAAGCGTTTACTCGCGGTACCCCGATATTGAACCATACGTCAGGCAGCTTGAAATCAATTCAAAAGAAATAGGAGCAAACCAATGAAGACTTCAAGACGCATACAGTTGGTGTTAGTGGCCGTGCTCGCGACAATCTGTGTCTCGCTGATTCTGGTCAGTCCGCATACCATTGCCCAGAAGCCACAGTCGAGCGCTCCACCGCCTTCTTCTTATATGTCTGTCAACGAAGAACCATTCGATGTAGTGCGTGCTCGGGACAAAGCAAATAAGGCCGGCGTAATGGCGGCGCACCAAAGGCTGCTCGAAGAGCGTTACAACCTCGGTCGGCGCGTTGACGACAACGTCCGCATGACTCGCGGCAAGCCTATTCCAGTTGGCCCAACGGCAAGACTAAAGAATGGTGTCACCTGGGAGCAGCTTGGTCGCATGTCACCGGATGAGATCAAGGACAAGGGCGTATTTCCGTACTTGCCTCTTCCGCACGTGAACCATCCAGTCGGCGGCATGGTCTTTCCGCAGACAGAGATCAAAGCTCTGGCGCGGCTGCAACGGTTTGATATGGACTTCGATCTGCCGGACCAGTTTCTGCCGGAATTTCCACCGGCGATGTTTCTAACTACTCGGAAGGATCTGGGCGATGTTTCGAAGGGCCAGCTAATCACGGTTAACAACTACTATGATCTTTT
>JAWVEM010000391.1:0-28987 GCA_033856735.1 Blastocatellia bacterium | reverse complement strand
GAAGTTGCGCAATGGTACCTGGCGGCGAACCCCGGAAAAATGGCCGTCGTGCTGATGTCTGAAGCGCACACGCCTTATGTAGCTCCGCTGCTCCGCGACGAATACCACGGCTTTCGCGAAATCGCGCGGATGCGCAAGAACGGCAAAATTACTGATGCCCAGTTTGAAGAACAGCGCACTGAGACCACGCTGGTTATCCAGTCAATGCTGTTCGGCGATGGCGCGGTGGCTTTGCTCCTCGGCACCGACCAAGCCGGCAAACCTACTTTCGGACCAATCTCGCACTTGACCAACGATAACCCAGACGACGTGAATCTGTTGTCCATGGTCAGCAACAGCACTCATCCCGCGCTGAATGGCAAGCCGCAGTACTTCATGCGGCCCGCCGTTCCAACTCGCGGAGCGCACTATGCAGTCACGACCGTGAACGACGTTCTGGACAATCCGATGTCGCCGGTTTCCGACATGAGCCAGGTTGATGATTGCTTGATTCACACCGGCAGCAAGAAGATTCTCGACGGCGTCTGCTCGCAGCTTCATCTCGATTCGGATTCAACCAAGGTTGAGAAGTCTTACGACGTGCTGGAGAACTTCGGCAACCTGTCGAGTGCTTCGACCGGATTCATGCTGGCGGGCAAGAAAGAATGGGCCGGGCCGGCAATGGTCGTGGGCTTTGGCGTCGGCTTCACCGCTAGCGCAGGCCTGATGAGCGTGAACTAGTAGGAACCAACTCACACGATTCGACTAAGGAAAGGAAAAGCCATGACGAACTCAACGACAGCAACGCACCAAATGATTGGAGTCAACACCCATATTTCCACCAGACGTTCGGACGAAGCCCCGATGGTGATAACCCGTTTGTCCGGCTGGATCGAGGTGAGCGAATCAAAGACGGCAGCCCCGGCATGGATTGTTCCCACGCGCATGCATGCGCCGGCGCGATAGCCGCGGGAACCTGGAAGTCACGGCTCCCACGCGGGCATCTCTCTCGGTACTCAAGAGAGGCTGATGTTCCAAGCCAATTAAAGCGAGCGCGCGCAGGTGGGAGAGTGACATGGATCTCGAGGGTCTCGGGGGAATAATAGCAACCCGAAGGTTTCACTTTGTTGATGAAAGCAATACCCAGAAAGCCGTCAGCGTCTTCGTCGGCCGGCCGCAACAGTCGGATGACTCATCAGATTATCAATGCTCATTCCAGGTGGTTGGGATTGGTAACGAAAAAATTCAGCACGGTAGCGGCAGGGACTCCATCCAGGCTTTGCAGTCAGCCCTCATTCTCATCTCTGCAAGTTTGAACTATTTAAATAACGAGCTCGGCGGAAAGTTGGTTTGGGACCTCGGGCCCAAAGGCGAACTCGGGTTTCCATAGACTAATTATCAACCTAAGTCCGCCAGATCTGATCCATTACATCCCGCCAACTAATTCCCGTCACGTTGTCAAAATCGAAACGTTCCTGGGTCCCGCAGGGACGAAATGTTTATAGAACCGGCGGCGCGAAGAACTTTGAAGCTCCAGAGGAGCGAAACATGCTGGCTTCGCAGAAAAGGATATTGCGCTCCGCAGGAGCTGGAGAGTTTCTCACGACCTGAGCTATAAACATTTGGCCGCTCTGCGGCCAGGGCACGATCCTGCGGTTGGAATTCTAGAGAGACAAACATTATGAATGTGAACCGCTTCTCTGCCGATAGTAAGCTGCTACGGTAAGTGAGGATTACCAGAATGGACGGAATTAAGAATCTTGGAGTGGTGGCCCTGTTGGTTGACAAGCCAGAAACCGGCCTTAAAAAGCGTGGTGACGTAGGCACCGTCGTAGAAGCGTTCGAACGTAACGAACACCACCCGGGTGGATGCATAGTTGAGTTTGTAAACGAGGCAGGCGAGGTTGTCGCCTTGCTTGATGTGACAAATCTTTCAGAGATTGTGCCGCTTAAGTTGAAATTACGGGCCGCCTGATTCGCATTCCAGGTGCTGGAGCTCACGCGCGAACATCTGGTCCACAAACCCGCGCAATAGTTCCCGTCACCTGATCAAAGTCGAAAGGCTTGCCGATTATGCCGGCCACTAAATCAAGTTCGCCTGAGGGAGGCTGCGCAGTTGCTCCATAGCCCGTCACCAACACCACCGGCAACCCCGGCCGTTGTTTACGAATGGCCCGGGCAGTTTCCCAACCGTCCATCTCAGGCATCGCCAGGTCGGTAAAGACCAAATCAAAATCGCCCGTGGAAACTTTCTGGAGCGCTTCGCGGCCGCCTTCGACCATGACCACTTTGTGATCAAGATCCTCGAGCATCTCAGCCAGCGTCTCGCGCACGAACTCTTCATCATCCACCACCAACACTGAAAGTGAAGCCATTTGGGCATCCGCTGGTTTCTCTTCGGGCTTTACTTCACTCGCTTCCGCGTGCGGCAGATCGATGTAGAAAGTCGTGCCTCTTCCCAGTTTCGACTCGACGGAGATGAGGCCCTGGTGACGTTCGATGATGCCGTAACTCACCGCCAGCCCAAGCCCGGTTCCATGTACGCCCTTGGTCGTGTAGAAGGGTTCGAATACGCGCTCGCGCACTTCTTCCTTCATGCCGGTGCCGGTGTCGGCAAAACGCAATCGCAGTCGATTGCCGTTGCGGTTACAGCAAATCGTCAAGCTGCCGCCCTCAGGCATGGCGTCCACGGCGTTAACGATCAAATTCACGAACACTTCACGCAGCTCAGAGGCATTTCCCAGAGTAAGCACTGCTTCTTCGGCATTCAGAGTCACGTCCACGTTTGAGCCCTCGGCCCGCGCTTCATTCTGCCAACGGGTGCGAGTGATTTCGATTGCATCGCGCAAGAGGCCGCCAACATCGAGCAGTTCCAACTCGGCCGCCACCGACTTGCGCGCGAATGTTTGAATTCGCCTCACGGTGGACGCGGCATCTTCGGCGGCCGTCACAATAATGCCGAGGCTGCGAATCAATTCTTCATCCTTCACGCGCCGGAGAATTAATTGAGCCCGACCCAGGATTGCCGCCAGCGAGTTATTGAAATCATGCGCTACACCGGACGCCAACTGGCCCAACGCACGCAGTTTGTCGGCTCGCGCCGCCCGATCCCGCTCCTGCTTCTGCTCGGTGATGTCGTGCGCGATGCCGAGCACGCCGGTGGTTTCTCCATCGACTATGATCGGCGCGCTATTGACTGAAGCAAAACGGACGCTGCCGTCTCTGGCGATGTAACGCGATTCAAAACTTTGTGCTTCGCCCTGCAGCGCCGCGGCAAATCTTTCGATGCGCATCTCGCGATCGTCTTCGTGGGTGCGCTCAAGAAAATGGTGCCCGATAATCGCGTCCGTTCCATAGCCGGTCATGTCGAGCATCGCGTGGTTACACCACTTGTAGTTGCCTTCCTTGTCCAGCGCATAGATCGCTTCCTGGGCGCTCTCCATGATGTTTTTTAGCAGCGACTGCCGCTCGCGCGCCACGGCTTCCACTTTGCGCAGTTCGGAAAGATCGCGCGCGGTGCAAACTGCGCCGACCCTCTGGCCGCGCTCATCAAGAACCGGCTCAACCGTCACCAGCACCGGCCGAGCTAAATGCTGCGGCACTATTTCCAGATTGATACTTTCGGATTGGCGCAGGGACTGCTCGACAATACAGGCGGCGCCATCAGAACTAGTGCGCAGAATATCGCAACACTGGAGGCCGAGCAGCGATTCGGGAGGCGCGTTGTCCATGGCCGCGCCAGCCCGGTTGACGCGTACCAGCTTTCCGCTTTGATCGAAAATGAAGATGCCGTCCGACATGGCGTCAAAGGTCGACTCCCACTCTTTCTTAGCCCGGGCGACCATTTCAAAAAGCTCGGCCTGGGCGATACCGGTGGCCAATTGCGCCGCCACCGATTCGACCAGCAAGACTTCATCTTCAGACCAGCGGCGAATTGACTCAGTCTGATGAATCGAGATCACACCGCGGAATTCTCGATTAACCGTGAGCGGATAATCGATTTGCGACCGCGCCCCGGTGCACGCGCTACGGAGCCGAATGCAGTTGGCGAACTCGGGCGTGCCCTCGGCGTATTGTTGGGCGTCGCCAATCACCAGTGGCTTTGACGACTTGAGGAAATGTCCACGAAGCAATTCATCATAGCCGGCGTCAAAGTCATTAACACTCTTACAACCCGCCGCCACGTATTCCCCTTTGGCGACTGACTGGTCGCCGGCGGCATCGTAAAGACGCACTTCCACGCGCGAGGCTGAAAGCGCCTGGCCCAGTTCGCGCGTCGCCGTATTGAGCACCGACGTGAGACTCAGCGAAGCGCGAATGGCGACACTCAATTTGTTCACCAGAGCTTCGCGCATCGAAGTGGCCGCCGCCTTTTGATAAAGACGCGCCTGCCGGATGGCGATGCCCGTTTGATCCGCCGCGGCCCTGGCGACTTCGATATCCGCTTCGCTCCAATGACGGAGTCCGCGCGTCGTGGACAGCGCGAGGGCGCCGAGCAATTCGTCGCCCACGCTGACGCCGACGTACATGATGGATTTAACATCGAAGCGCTTTAAGATCCCCTGGTACAACTCGCGAACTCTTTCATCGTTGGCCACATCGTCGAAAGCCAGGACGCCGTACTTCTCCATCGCCGCATTGAGACCCTGAACCTGTGGTAGATCAAAATCGCTGCCCGCCGGCACCACATCAGACACATGATATTCCGCCGCATTCGTCACGCGTCCGGCCTGTTCGTCTTTCATGAAAAGCGAACAACGGTCTACTTCGAGATGCACACCCAACTCACGAACTGCGGTTTCAAAAACCTCGGACAGCTCGAGCGTGCGGCGGACCGCCTGGGAAATGCGGTTGGTCAGCGCGGCCCGCTCGGCCTGTTGGCTTAAAGCCTCTTCGGCCAGCTTTCGCTGAGTAATGTCGCGATCGGCGCCACGATAACCGATCAGGGCGCCATCGGGATCGAATACGGGCAAGCCGTTCGACTCGAGATAGCGATGGCCTTCGTGCTTGTGTTTCCATCTCAGCACCAGACCGGTCCAGCCGCGCTTTTCGCTGATCGATTGATTGAGTAGTTTCTCTAACTCGCTACGATCGTCCTGATGTACAAAATCCAGCACGTTCGCCCCGAGAATTTCCTCCGTCCGGTAACCGAGAATTTGCTCGATGGCGGGATTCGTGTAGGTATGTCTACCCTCGAGATCGATCGCCCAGATCCATTCATTGGTTGTCTCGACAATCGAACGGAATTTTTCTTCACTGTCTCTGAGCGCTTCTTCCGCGGTCTTGCGGGCGCTGATATCGCGCGCGATTCCCTGCACGCCAACCGGTTTGCCGTCTTGATGAATCAGCCGGCTGCTTAACTCCAGCGGTAGATGGTGACCAGCCTTGGTGATGATCTCGGTCTCATAGACGCTCGACGTGTCGTTACTGCCAATCTTCCGCGCCAGATTCTCACGCACCTTCGCAAGCTCGTTGGGTGCGACTACCTGCGCCAGGTTCATGCTGAGGGCTTCCCCCTGGGTGTAACCAGTGAGCCGCTCACCACTTTGATTTAGTGAAGTAAAGTTCCCGGTAAGATCGATCGTATAGATTATATCGTTGGCATTCTCGACCAACTCGCGGTAGCGCTCTTCGCTTTCGCGCATCGCTAGTTCCACCTTTTTCTGCTCGGTGATGTCATTTGCCATCACCATGTACGCAGGCCGGCCGGCAAAATCCAGCTTCTGCCAGTTAACATCTACATCTATTAACGAGCCATCTTTCTTGCGATGCTTCCAGACGCCGGCTTCGTCGTGCCGTTCAGGATGCTCGGCCAAATAAGCCGTCAGTTCGGGAATATCTTCGGTGGGACGAATGTCGAGCACCGTCATGGCCAGGAACTCTGCGCGCGAGAATCCATAATGATGGACCGCCGCCTCGTTGACAGCGAGAAACTCAAGCGTGTCCTCGGCACAGACGTACATCGGGCACGGGTTGGATTCAAACAGAATTCGGTACTCTTCGTTTTGCTTCTGCAGGGCGGCTTCAGCGCGTTGACGTTCAGTTACATCGCGCACGACCGCGGTGAATACTGGGCCGCCGTCGGCGAACACCCGGCCAAACGAGATTTCCAGAGGCACATCGTGACCATCGCGATGACGGCCGGAAACACTTACCGCCTTCCACTCAACCTGAGTGCGCGACGCATCGAAAGGACCCGCCATTCCAAGACTCTGGATGTGACGCGAATAACCAGGAACCAAACGGGTCAGCGACGAACCCAGGAGATCGGAAACCGGATAACCAAAAATCTTTTCCGCCGCGGGATTGGCGAAGAGGATCTGCGTGGATTCGTCAATCGTCATGATTGCGTCGGAAGCCGTCTCAGCAACCACCCGATAGCGGCCTTCGCTTTCCCGAAGCGCCTTTTCCATTATCTGCTGGTCGGTGACATCTCTCACAACGCCACGAACACCAACGAATGATCCATGGGAATCTCGTTCGAGGCTGACGATGCCTTCAAGATAACGCAACTCCCCCAGCGCATTGTTCAGGCAACTCGTAAAACGAATGGGTTCGAAGGTCTTGATATTCCGCATCTCAGCGACGTCGCGAGCGGCGGCTTCGTCGCCAATCAACACGCTGAGGGGCCGGCCGATCAATTCAAACGCGGGCCGTCCAAAGAACCGCGCCCCTGCTTCGTTGATGCTGGTGATCACCCCGTTCATGTCGCGGGTGTAGATTATGTCGACGGCCTGTTCCACGATCTCGCGATACCGTCGCTCCACGCGGTAACGCTCTACCAGGCGCGCGACTTTGACCAGCAGTTCCTCGTGACGGAATGGGATCTCGACATAGTCGTCCGCGCCGGCGGCGAATCCTTCCAGACGCGCCGCCTCTTCCTTGCGAATCGCACTCACTAACAAGACGGGCGTTGCCGAAGTGCGCCTGTCTCTCTTCAGGCGGCGACACAATTCCATCCCGTCCATCTCGGGCATGACGACATCGCAAATAATAATGTCGGTGCGCAGGGTTGAGGTCAGCTCCAGAGCGCGCTGAGCGCTCTGCGCCGTGAATACTTTATAGTTCTCCGGCTCGAGCAAGTCCCTCAACAGATCGAGGGCGATCTGATCATCGTTGACGATCAGAACGGTCGGCGAATTTTCCGGATGTCTATTCATCAGGAGAAGGTCTGCGAATTAAGCGAGAATGGTTTTGAGGACTGCTATCTCAATGGACAGCAGAACAGGACAGGACGGAGGCTCAGGCAGCGATCGCCGCTAAGCCCAACGCAGTATACCAGAGGCCAACTGCGTTTGTCATTAAAGATAATGCTCGAATTTTAGGGCTTTTTTGGGGTTTCAGAGGTTGTCGCGCCCGGCGTCTTGGCAAAATAGCCCGGCCGATAGGTGAGTTTGAGGCTCTCTTTGCGGAGTTCAGGATTCACGATTTCGATTGTCACTCGGCGATATGAACCGTCCCGAGTCTTGTTGGACGGAGAGTACGCGATCAAATACTGCTCTCTCAACTCCCGCTCGATTTGGGCAAAGGCCTCTCGCAATTCCCGTTCGTTTCGAGGGAAATAAGCTCGGCCGCCCGTGCCTTCAGTGATTTTTTTCAGCGCACCCTCGTTGATGCCGAACTGGTAACGATCACCGATTCCGATCGCATAGATGAGCGCGTCTGCTTTCAGGGCGCGGCTGATAGCGTCCTGCATATGCACCTGGCTAATCGTGTCCTCGCCATCCGTCAACAGAACAATTGCCCGTCGTTGATGCTCGGCCGAGTCCGACAACAATTCATTCGACGTGGCCCAGATGGCATCCCAGATCGCCGTCGAGCCGGCCAGGGTTTGTTGCGTCCCGGAGATTGGCGGCGTGCCCCCGACGACGACTCCGCCGCCGATGTAACCCGATGGCGGCACAAACTCAACCTGATCGATGGCCCGGCGCAAACGTGCGACGTTTCCCGTCAGCCCCTGCTCGAGCGTGACTTCACCGGTAAACGAAACTACGGCTGCCTCGTCCCTGGCCGGACGCATGACTGATTCCAGAAACGCTCTGGCCGCCGCTTTCTCTTCCGGCAAAGTTCGTTCTTCGGATCCGCTGGTGTCGATCAGAATTGCCAGTGACAGAGGCAGGTCGCTGTTCGGTTGAAAAGTAAAGATCTCCTGCGGCGCGCCGTCTTCCAGCACGCGCACGTCCTCGCGTTTCAGAGTGCTGAGGAAACGCTTTTGTTTGTCGGCGGCAGTAAAGAAAACATTCGTCAGGCTCGCGTCGACGCGCACCACGTCATCCGAACTCAACGTAACGTCGTCGTCCTTCTTCGGCGGAGTTGGGGTGGCCTGGGGCACATCCTCGGTACGTCGCGGGCGGCCGGAATTCTGTGATTCCGATCCGCTTTGCGCCAGCGATGCGCAGGTAAACACCGCTGCGACCGTCGCTGTTATCAGGAGCGCGCCCAGCACGCTTAACCTTCTTCGCGAGAACACTTTTACTTCAGTCATTTTGCCGTCACACTATCAGAGACCGCCTTGTATCCACGTTTGGTCCGCGGCCTCAGGTTGTCATGTCCAGAACCCAGCCTGACCTCAACGCGGCGATAGCTACCATCGTAAACGGTATTCGTCGATTTGTAGGTAATGAGGTACTGCGAGCGCAGCTCTCTCGCAATCTTGGTAAACGAGCGCTCCAGCGCCAACATGTCGCCGGTAAAGAACGCTGCACCGCCGGTTTCGTCACAGAGCCGTTCTAGCCCTTTGTCGCCGCGGTCTTTGATCGTTCCCGCCTCAACGCCCGGTACCGACCCGGAAAGTCCGGCCTTGGTTGAGATTGCAAAAATGGTTGTTTCGGTACGCTGGGCGATGTCGATCGCATCGTTGATGTCGGCGCGGCTGTAAGTATCGTCGCCGTCGGTGATGATCACCAAAGACCGCCGTCCCTGGGCGGAGCGCATCTTTTCGTCACAGAATTGCCAGATGGCATCGTACAACGCAGTCTGCTTGCCAGTCGCCTTCGCCGCGAAAACCGCGCGGTCCAGCAACTCGAGACGATCCGTAAAATCCTGTCGCAAAGTAATCTGATCATCGAAGGTGGCAAACAGCACTCGGTCCTTGCGCGGCCGCACGACGGTTTGAATGAAGTTCATCGCCGACTCCTGCTCGAACTTCAACTTGCCGGCCGTTGATGGTGATGTGTCCATCAGCACGCCGACGTAGAGCGGCAGGTTATTGTTCTCTTCGCTCGTGAAGGAATCGATTTGCTGCGGCACCTTATCTTCCAGAATCATAAAGTCGCTCTGCATAAGTCCGATCACTAACTGGCCCTTCTTGTCCGTCACTGTGATCGGCAGCCGGACCCGGCGTACGTTGATGACTTCGGGTTTCTCCTGTCCTGGATCGGTCACGGCTGGCTGCGCCGGTTTTTGCGGCTTGGATTGCTGGGCGAAGCTCACCGCCGCGCTAGCCAGCAGCAGAGTTAGACATAGGAGATGGGCGAAAAACTTTTTCATGTTTATTGGATCGGAACTGAGGCAGTGCTCGCGAACCGCCGTTTCGATGCGCCCGCGAGTTAAGTCAGTTGCCCTTTCGAAGAATATTGGCGATTCAGTATACCAACCCGGCGCGCGGCGATGCATCCTCACCAGCGCGGCGTCGTACCCGCCATCAACCCTTACAATTTGTCGATTTTAGCAGCGAGCACGAAATCGCTCTCGGTGAGCCCCTCGATTTTATGCGTCCAGATCGTCACTTCGGCTTTGCCCCAGCCAAAGCAGATATCGGGATGGTGGCCCTGCGACTCCGCCAACTCGCCGATTCGATTGACGAATTCGAGGCTTTCGCGAAAGTCCTTGAACCGATAGGTTTTTTGCAGGTGATGTTCGTTAACGACTTGCCATCCGTCGAGTTGCCCCAGGAGATTTTCGATTTCCTGCCCCTGCAGCGGTGGTACACCGCCACGGCATGGCACGCATTGAAGTTCAGCTAACTCTGCCATCGTTCCTCCTCGAAATCTATCAGGTACTTGAATTCGATCAGACTATCACACGCCATCCACTCGCGGCTCCATTCACAAAGCATCTTTCGCCTACTGACTTCTGTTACGTGGTCTGCGATAATGCCTGTTCCGAATTCTTTCCTTAAAGACTTACTGAGGTACCTCGGTCCTCCAATCATGAGTGAAGCTTTGGACAAAGTGCGTGGCGTGCGCGAGCTGCCACTCTTTCCTTTACCGGTCGTGCTCTTTCCCGGCATGCCGATGCCCTTGCACATTTTCGAACCGCGTTACCGCAAGATGATGGCCGACATTCGTGCCGGGGATAACCTCTTCGGTCTTTCCTACTTCGATTCGGATTCATCGGAGAAGGACGTGCCGCCGGCGGGGCACATCGGCTGTGTCGCCGAAGTGACGGAAACCCAGGCTTTGCCGGACGGACGATCGAATATTCTGGCGGTCGGCGTAGTGCGCTATCGGGTCGAGGATTACATCGAGCGTGGCGATTCTTACCTCGTGGTCCGCCCGAGCTATTTCGAGGACGAGACCGAAGATGCTGCGGCGCTGGCAGCGAACGCTCGCGAAGTAGCGACGACGTTCATGCGCGTGGCCAACGCAATCAGAGTTATCAATGATGAACGCGGCAACCTGCCGGACATCAGCGACACTGAGCCCCAAAAGCTCTCGTTCCTGGTCGCCGCCGCGATGGAAATCGAAGTGGAAACGAAGCAACAGTTGTTAGAACTGCGTTCCACGTCCGAGCGCCTGGGCCGGCTCCGCGATCTCCTCGCGCGCGTCGTGAAGGGTTATGAAGAGCGCGCGCGGCTTCACATGGTTGCCAAGGGCAACGGGCATGGTGGAAAAAAGATCGACCTCGAATGAGTGGCACAGACTTTAGTCTGTGATTTATCGTGAGGTGTCGGAACCCTTGCCAACATGATCACAGACTGAAGTCTGTGCCACTTTGCGTATCATTCGAAAATGCAACCCCGTAGCGACAACACGAACATCCGCGTTAACGTGCTTTTCTTCGGTGCTGCGCGTGATGCGACCGGCACCGACGAAGCTCAAATGATCCTCGAGCCTCCTCATAATTCGCGAAATGCCTTTGAACGAGTTTTGGAGACCTACCCTGACTTGCGACGCTTTGGAAGATCCCTTTTGCTTGCCGTCAACCAGGAGTACGCCCTCACTGATCGAGAAATTTCGGACGGCGATGAGCTGGCTGTATTTCCACCAGTCAGCGGCGGGTCAGAGGAAGTGGCCCAGACTTCCGTCTGTGATTCCGCCGGCCAGGATTTCTTCGAACTAACCACGCAGCCGATCGATGTAGGCGCGGTCGCCCGTCGGGTCGTGCCGCCGGAATGCGGCGCGACCGTTACGCTCGACGGATATGCGCGCGAGTGGACTCGCGGCCGGCGCACGCTCCATCTGGTTTACGAAGCTTACGCGCCGATGGCTCTGAACGAGATGCGACAGCTGGGCGTGCAGGTGCACCAGAAGTTCGACATCGCGCACCTCGGCATCGTGCATCGCACCGGACGCGTGAACATCGGAGATACCAGTGTTGTCATCGCGGTCAGCGCCCCTCACCGCCGCGCCGCATTCGAAGCCTGCGAATGGGCCATTCGCGAACTAAAACGTACCGTGCCGATTTGGAAGAAAGAGTTTTTCGAAGACGGCGAGGTTTGGGTCGAAGGTGAAGGCGCACCCGAAGTTTAGTTGCGCCGAGTTAATACTAGTCATATTATCCCAGAACCCAGACGCTTCCCTTCGTTCGATTCTGTAATCGAACCTTCACCTGAGGTCAGCAATGTATCAACAAAGAATCCTGGATCCGCGAGTTCTGTTGTTCGCCGCGATCATCTCTCTGGGGATCCATCTTCCGGTCATCCACGGGCAGCAATCTTCTCCGCGCCAACCCGCGAGCCAGGAGGATGACGTATTGCGCATCAAGACTGAACTAGTGCAGACCGACCTCATGGTATTCGATAAGCAGCGCCGTTTTGTTGACGGGTTACGGCCCGAACAGTTTGAGCTGACCGTGGATGGCAAACTACAACCGCTCTTACTTTTTGAGCGCGTGATTTCGGGGAGCACCGCTGAAGCCTCACAACTGTCGGCCACGCAACCTTCCCCGGCTAACGTTAGTCACCCGGGCCCGCCCAACGTCCCCTCCGTAGTCGAGAGGCATCGCGTAATCTTCTTTTTCCTGGATGATTTGCATCTTAGTGAAGCCAGCCTTCAGCATTCACGGACGGCTTTGGCGGATTTCGTTGAGAATCAAGTGGGCCCAAACGATCGAGTGGCAATTGTTTCCGCCAGCGGACAGATCGGATTTCTGCAGCAGTTAAGCGACAACAAAGCAGTCCTCCGCGCCGCAATCGATCGGCTCAATTACAAACGCAATCCTGAAACCTACGCCGGCAGGACCGTGATTACCGAGTACGAGGCGAATCGAATCGCCGATCACGGCGATAAGGACCTATTCAACTATATTGTTACGTCAACCATAAATGAATACCAACTGGTCGCGCCTCATGGTGGAGATGCTCGGGGCCTGTCTCAACTCGCGGTTAACATGGTCGCGAATCGCACCCGCCAAATTAACGCTCAGTCCACGGCGGCGGCGAACGATACGCTCTCAGTCCTGTTGAGTCTGATGCGGTCATCGGCGAGTTTGCCTGGACGCAAATTGGTTTTTCTTATTTCAGATGGCTTCATTGCTGATTCGCGAAATTCGTACGTGATGAATGGCCTGCGTCAGGTCGGGAGCGTCGCCGCTCAGGCCGGGATCGTTGTTTACACGATGGATGCGCGCGGAACGTTTTCCGATCCGGCAGTTGAAGCCGGCAGAAATGACTTTCCCGACGGGATGGCTTCAGGAACGTCTGCGCGAATGCCTTCCCTGGAATCGTCCGCAATGCGCGAGCCTCTGCGCATTCTGGCGGACGACACGGGTGGGCGCGCGATCCTCAACTCCAATTCCTTTACCGACGCGTTTCAACAGGCAATTGACGAAACTTCTTCTTACTATTTGTTAGCGTGGCGTCCGGACCATGACGAGCAACGCAGCGGCAAGGCCCGAATTAAAGTCGGCATAAAGGACCGTCCGGATCTTCGCGTGCGTTTGCGCCGCAACTATTACGCAGCCCAACCTGACAACAGCCACGACGGCAAAGATGAAAAGAGTGCGTCAGCAAAGGCCGCGCCCGAAACTCCCGAAGCCGCACTATTGACGACCCTGGGAGCGCTCTACCCGCGTCGAACCATTCCTACCATTCTGTCAGTCGGGTATCTCAACACTGCCGATCAAGGTCTGGTGCTGAATGCCTCGATGCAGATCGATCGCTCCTCTCTTGCTCTTACGGGTGAGGATGCGAAGACTCTTACGGGTGAGGATGCGAAGAAAGCTGAGATCGACGTTATCGGCGCCGCGATTGATGACCGGGGATTCATCGTCACCTTCAAACAGTTGCTGACCGTCGTTTCCGACCCGGCGACGCCGAACCAGCCGGTGTTGTGGCATCAGCGACTGCGCTTGCAGCCGGGCCTCTACCAGGTGCGCGTAGCTCTGCGAGAACGAAGCAGCGGGCGCACGGGAAGCGCGCAGCAATGGATTGAAGTGCCGGATCTCTCCAAGGGAGCTCTGGGAATGAGCACGCTTTTCCTGGGTGAACGAAAGCGTGAAGCAGCCGAAGCGAAGCCTGCCATTTCACCTCAAGCGATCATGGTTGACGTGGACCATCGCTTCTCGCGGATGTCGGTGATGCGATTTCAGACCTATATCTATAATGCTGCCCACAGCCCAACGCCTCCGTTGATTGAAATCCAGGTGCGGGTCCTAAGTAATCACCGGGCGATCATGACGCTGGCCAATGCGCGCGTGCCAACCGACACCACAAAGGACTTAACGCGGTTGCCTTATTGGGCGGAGCTCGCGCTCGATTCATTACCCTCAGGCAGCTATGTGCTGCAGGTTACCGCGATTGACCTGACGACAAAAGCGACCGCTACTCAGGAAACGAAGGTGATTGTCGAGTAGAGTTTGATCGACTGGCTTCGACGCGGAACAATTTCCAGTACACCCTTGATGACGCCGCATTCGAAGCCTGCGAATGGGCCATTCGCGAACTAAAACGTACCGTGCCGATCTGGAAGAAAGAGTTTTTTGAAGATGGCGAGGTTTGGGTAGAAGGCGAAGGACCGCCTGCGAACCCTAATTCTCACCCTTGATGATTGTCGGCAAGGTTGTCTAGAATCACTCGGGAGACAGCGCAATGGACAATAACTACATCAACGTTGATGGCGATTCTTATCGGATTGCCGGCACTCGCGTCTCGCTTGATTCAGTCGTCTACGACTACTTAAGCGGCCTTTCTCCGGAAAGCATAGCGGACAACTTTGGCGCGCTGTCGCTCGAGCAAGTGTACGGCGCGATCACCTTCTATCTTTCCCATCGGAGCGAAGTAGACCAACACCTAATGCAGAATCGCGCCAAGTTCGATGCTTTGCGCGAGAAGGCCAGAGAATCCCATCCTCTTCTCTATCGGAAGCTTGAGGAGATGCAAGAGGCTCTCTCCTGAGAATCCGTTTTCAAGCCGACGCTGATCTTCGTGTGCCCATTATCAAAGGCCTGAAACGACGCGAACCGGCCGTTGACTTCGCAACAGCTCATGAGGCGGGACTTGCTGGGCTGGACGATCGCGCAGTGCTCTCGCTTGCGGCTTCAAATGGCAGAGTGCTTGTGTCGCACGATGTGAGCACAATACCTGCGGAGTTTTCACGCTTTCTTCAAGAGCAGGCGAGCCCAGGCGTGATCCTCATCTCTCAGGAACTGTCCTATCGTGAAGCGATCGAAGGCTTACTGCGAGTCTGGTCAAGTACTGAAGCAGATGACTGGAAGAATTTGTTGTCGTTCTTGCCTCGCTGAAGCTATCGCGTGTCGCCGGATTTGATCATTTCATCGTCCCGAACTCATCCTTGACTTCTTTCATGTCTAGCGAGGAGTTGTCGACATTTTAATGACGCTCGCGTTTAACTTTGTACTTCCTCACTCTCCTCTTCAGCCGCCGCCTCAACCAGCGACGCGCTGGTCACAATGTCGCCTTCGTCGGTCTTGATCAGGCGGACGCCCTGGGCGCTGCGGCCGGTCTTGCGAATCGCGTCGGCTTCCAGGCGGATCAGCTTTGCCTGCTGAGTGATGATCATGATTTCTGAGTCGGCATCGACCGGGAACACGGCGACCACCTTGCCGGTTTTCTCGGTCGTCTTCATGTTGATGACGCCCTTGCCGCCCCTTGATTGCAGACGATAAGTCGAAATCGGCGTCTGCTTGCCATAGCCGCGCTCCGAGACCGAAAGCATTTTTTCCGAATCGTCCGCCGAGACGGGACAGACCGAAACCACAAAATCGTCCTTGCGCAAGTCGATGCCGCGCGTGCCGCGGGTGGCCCGGCCCATCGGCCGCGCGTTCTTTTCGTCAAAGCGAATCGCAAAGCCATTGTTGGTGGCGATGAAGATGCGCTTGCTGCCGTCGGTGGTCACTACGTCAAGCAACTCGTCGCCTTCGTCGATGTTGATGGCGATGATCCCGTTCGAGCGAATGTTCTGGAAATCAGAAAGCGCCGTCTTCTTGATCACACCTTTCTTGGTGACCATCAGCACATAGCGGCCGTCCGAGAATTCACGCACCGGCACTACGCCGGCCAGTTTGCGCTCGGAAGAAATCTGAATCAGATTCACAATCGCTTTGCCGCGCGCCGAGGCCGCCGCATCCGGTACCTCATGGACTTTGACCTTATAAACCAGTCCGTCGTCGGTGAAGATCATCAGGTAAGCATGCGTCGAGGCGATGAAAAGATGCTCGACGTAATCGTCGTTCTTGGCCATCGCGCCAAAACGTCCCTTGCCGCCGCGGCCCTGGCGTGAATAAGTAGTAATCGGCGTACGCTTGATATAACCGCTCTTGGTCACAGTGATCGCGACGTCCTCGTCGGCGATCAGATCTTCGATCGAATAGTCGGTTCCCGCCTCCGTTATTTCCGTCCGGCGCGCGTCGCCAAATTCTTTCTTAACGTCTTCGAGTTCTTTAATAATCACGCGGCGCAGGGATTGTTCGTTACCCAGAATCTCTTCCAGCTCGGCGATATGCTTGATGATCCCTTCGTACTCGTCGATGATCTTTTGCCGCTCGAGCGCCGACAGCCGGCGTAGTTGCAGATCAAGAATGGCCTGCGCCTGAATCTCGGAAAACGCGAGCTGCTCCATCGCTTTTCTCAGCTTCGGCAGGTATTTGTTCAGCGCCTCTCCCGAGGGAACGCCTTTCCAGGTCTTCACTTCGCTGGTGGTTTTCAGTTGGCCCGTCAGCCACTGGCGCGCTTCGTCAACCGAACGCGAGTTCCTAATCAGCGTGACGATATGATCCAGCGCATCGATCGCTTTAGTTAGTCCTTCGAGGATGTGCGCGCGGGCTTTTGCTTTGCGCAGCTCATACTCAGTGCGGCGGCGCACGACTTCGCGACGAAAGTCGACAAAGGCTTCCAGTATCTGCTTGAGATTGAGGACGCGCGGCTGGCCATTAACAATGGCCAGATTGATCACGCCGAACGAAGACTGCATCGGCGTCATCTTGAACAGCTTGTTAAGCACTACCTGCGGCACCGCGTCGCGTTTCAGCTCGACAACTATGCGCATGCCCTGGCGATCAGATTCGTCGCGCACTTCGGCGATGCCTTCGAGCTTCTTTTCATTTGCCAGTTCGGCAATGCGCTCGATCAGCCGCGCCTTGTTAACCTGGAAAGGGATTTCTGAAATGATCACGGCATCACGTTCCTGTGTGCCGCGGCCGACGCGATCAATCGATGCGCGGGCGCGCATTTGCAGGATGCCGCGGCCGGTGAGATACGAATTGCGAATCTCCTCGCGGCCACAGATAAAGCCGCGCGTGGGAAAGTCCGGACCTTTCACGATCTTGAGCAACTCTTCGATGTCGATCTCAGGATCCCCCAAAACTGCGATCGTGGCGTCAAGGATCTCGGTCAAATTGTGGGGCGCGATCTTGGTTGCCATGCCCACGGCAATGCCGTCCGAACCATTAATCAAGAGACTTGGAATCCGCGCGGGAAGAACTGTGGGCTCGCTCAAACTTTCGTCGTAGTTGGGTTGAAAGTTAACGGTCTCTTTCTCAATGTCTGCTAGTAATTCGTTTGCCAATTTCGACATGCGCACTTCGGTGTAACGCATGGCCGCGGGCGCGTCCCCGTCAACTGAACCAAAGTTGCCCTGGCCGTCAACCAGCGGATACCGCATGGAAAAATCCTGCGCCAGGCGGACAATCGTGTCGTACACGGCGGTGTCACCATGTGGATGGTATTTACCAATAACGTCGCCGACCACGCGCGCGCTCTTCTTGTACGCTTTGTTGTAGGTGTTGCCGAGTTCGTTCATGGCCCAAAGCACGCGACGGTGGACGGGCTTCAAACCGTCGCGTACGTCCGGCAGAGCGCGGCCAATAATCACAGACATGGCGTAGTCCAGGTAGGACCGGCGCATCTCGTCTTCAATACTTATATGTTGTCGTTCAGCAGTTTCCATTAATCAGACCTTTCCGTTACAATCCGCGCTGCCCGCGCTACGCAGCAACATCGGTAGCGTTCGCTCACGGAGTTTATCCGGCACGAATTTTCGAAGGCTTTGGTGCTTTACCGGGGTTCGGGCAAGAATAATTCATGCAGTTAAATTGCCCGCATATTTTACCTCGAAACAGGCTACTTCACCAAGTCAGAAAAGCGCGTAAAGGCTAATAAAATCAGGGCCTTTGGCCGAGCGGCCGGACACCGCTGCAAACTCTACGTCAGCATTTCAAGGGAAGGCTAATTTCTTGACGAAAGAGGTTGAAAAAGGCGAGGGAAAATCGCGGCGGCAACGTGAGCGATTTGAGTTAGCGCTGCCCGTGCGCGTGCAATGCCGCGAGAGTCTGGACGACGAATGGCACGAGGTGTCGCGCCTGGTAGACGTCACGCCTTTCGGCGCGCGGTTGAGATTGAAGCATCCGATCGAAACGGGTCGCCTCCTGCTGCTAACGTTACCCATGCCGCGTCCCCTGCGTTGTTTCGATCACGTCGAAGATCAATATCGCGTCTGGTCGCTGGTGCGAAACGTCAGACTCCTGGATCCTGCTCGTGAAAAGGGGGCGCTGGTAGAAATAGGCGTAGCGTTTGTCGGCAAACGCCCGCCGCGGAGTTTTGACGCCGATCCTTCGCGGCGCTATGAAATCGCGCAAACAAGCTCCGAGGTTGGCATGTGGGCGGTCCAGGAGGAATCAGGCGAGACGATCTCTGAAGTGTCGGCCACAGATAAGCGGAAAGACACCCGGCACAATATTCCGGTGGAAGTATTGATTGAAGTTTATGACAGGGAGGGAACTCTTTCGCAGAGCGAAAGTACAGTTACCGAGAATATCAGCCGCCAAGGCGCCGCGATTTTCACCACTCTCGATCTTTTGCCGGGCCGTTTTGTGAAGCTAAGCAGTCAGCAATATCAATCAGCTTTTCTTGCCGTTGTAAGGAGTCGTCACATCGCTGCGGATGGCATTGCGCGTCTGCATCTGGAATTCATCGGCAGCGAATGGCCGCTTTGAGATCTCGCCAGGGCAGGGTTTTGACCTAGTCATGCAGATAAAGCAAAAACACAGTCTCCGTTTTCCACGCCATACGCTGCTGATTGAAATCGATCGGCGGTGCGCGTTCCCGGCCTGCGGCGCCAGGAATCAAATTGGTTTGACGAAACCAGAAGCAATTGAGTACCGTGGATTTGAATGCTTCCAATGTGAGCGGTGGAATGAAGATCGCGTGAGTCAATCAGAATTGCCTGACTCGTGGACGACATCAAGCTGATTCGCGATCTCTCTACCGCCCATTTCGTGCCGGCCCTACAAGACTAGCTGCGGCTTTGAGCCTGACCACCAGTATTGAACAACCTCAGCGGCGCAGTCCATCGCGTCCTTATCCAAGAATGCTTCCGCAATGGGCGCTTGATATCGTGCGCCCGACGGTCGGCCTCGTGAGCCGCCTTATGTGGCGGATGCGTTGGCGCAACACGGAACATATTCCGAACACCGGTGGCGTAATCATCGCTGCTAATCATCAGACTTACCTCGATCCGTTTTGGATTGGCAGCCACATCAAACGTCCGGTTCGATTTCTGGCGTGGGATGCTGCTTTCAGTTGGCCGCTGATTGGGCGGATGCTGGCTTTGTTTGGCTCCTGGCCGTTGAATCTGGAAGGGCACGATCCGGCGCCGATTCGATTATCGCTGCAGTGGGTTCGCGAAGGCGGCGCCGTCGTGCTTTTCCCCGAAGGCGCACGCGGCAGTTCCGACGGGTCAATGAAAAAGTTCAAAGGCGGCGCGGTGCGAATGGCTTTGGAAGCGGGAGTGCCGATCCTGCCGGTCACAGTTCGTGGCGGGCACCGCGTCTGGCCCAACAGTTTCCGCCTTCCGCGGCTGAGGCAAACCGTTGAGATCATCTATCACCCGCTGATGTTGATCGAGCAACGCGAGAATGAAGACGTGCGCGAATGCGCGCGCCGGGAAACAGAGAGACTGGCTGAGATCGTGCGGTCGGCGCTGTGAGATCTCGCAGAATCTGAAATTTCAAATTTGAACACTGAGATTCACATGCTGAGCACGCGCATCATTTCTTCATGCAGCAATCCGTTGCTCGCCATCATCGGTGGCGTGTAAATACTCAAAGGCGCCCCATCGTATTTTGAAGCGCGTCCGCCGGCCTCTTCAACCAGCAACGACCCGGCGGCCACGTCCCAGGGCTTCAAGCCTTCTTCCCAGAAACCGTCAAACCTGCCGCAGGCGACATAAGCGAGATCAAGCGCTGCGGCTCCATCGCGGCGCACGCCCTGCGCGTTCATGATGAAGTTCGCAAAGTGCCGCGCGAACTCGCTGCGGTCGCGCACGTCGTAGGGAAAACCTGTACACAGCAACGCGCCGGCCAGCGAGTCGACCGGCGAAACCTGAATGCGCCGCCCGTTCAGCGACGCCCCATCCCCACGCTCAGCCGTAAACAATTCATCGCGCATTGGATCATAGACGACCCCGACTTCCATCCTGCCTTTATGTTCCAAGCCGATCGAAACACAAAAACAGGGATAGCCATGCGCATAGTTGGTGGTCCCGTCCAGCGGGTCGATGATCCAACGCCACTCGTCTTGCCCATCGCCAGATGCCGCGCCGCCAACGCCCGATTCTTCGGCCAGGATCGCGTGGCGCGGATGGTACGTCTTGATGCGCTCGATGATCAGCCGTTCTGAAGCGAGGTCTGCCTCGGTAACCAGATCAAGTTCACCTTTATTGGTAATGCGCAGCGTGCGGCCGAAACGCTCGGCAAGCACTCGCCCCGCATCGCGAGCGGTTTGAATGGCAAAGTTAAGCAAACTATTCCCTTTCACTTCCTGACGAAGTTAGACCAGCGCGTTTTGTTTTTAGGATATATCAGATCGAGGCGGGCGGCGAACACAGGGACTCCAGGCAATCCTGATTTTGAGATTACGAGGTATCTTGTGCTGAATAAGGCGAGAAGGTCTGCTACTCGAGGGCGATATCAAAACCAAGCGGCTTCAGACTGGAGACAAAGCAACTGGATCGGGTTCCGGCCTTTGGTCCTTCTACTCGCCGGACTATGGCGCGCGCGGACGAGTCCAATTCGGCGCCGACTTTTTCAACTAGGACCCGATGGCCGTCGGGCGTCATGCAGAACTGGCCGACAATGCTGGTTGGTGATTCATTCTCCGCAGTGTTCATTGTGTTCATATATTCACTATACGCTGAACTGATGGATTAAGACAGTTGCCGTGAAATTATTCGGTTGAGACACGGACTTCAGTCGGTGACTACGGCAACCTAAACCTCATCATAAATTAAAGTCCGTGCTACTAAAATTGCTACTTCGCGCTCTCGTAGTTGGCTTGCTCCTTATCGCGGTAAATCAGTTTCGGCTTGCTCGTTTCTTCTCCTTTCGCCGGACCGAAAACCAGTTCAAAAGAATAGATGTTGCCGCGCTGGTTCTTGCGGTACTCAATGGCTTTGTTGCGCTCCTCTTCGGCCCGCTCGCGCGTCTCATAGTTCGCGTAAGAAGACTCGCCATTGAGCCGCACGTCCTGTTCACCGTAGTCAAGAGAGAACCCGCGAGCCTCGAACGGATCCATTACGTTACGGCTGAAGTAGGGCATGATTTTCTGTTTCACCAGAGAGTAAGTCGGCACATCTTCCGGTTGGACAATGACGTTCGATATATACCAGCGTTTTTCCGAAGGATTCGCGCTGCTGATCTCCATATTCTTGCGATAGACCTTGGCTTCGATCTCGACGAACAGATAGACAGTGTTCGGCTGATGCGTTGCAGTCGCAGCCGTCGGGTGTGACAAATGAATCGGCAAAAAACCCAGGGTTAAGATTGCAAGCAAGGCAGTCAGTCGCTTGGTAGTCATCGTGTTGCTCCTTTGGATAGAACTTCGCTCCGGAACTCGCCACCATCCACTCGAAACGATGAGCGGTTCTTCACGAACTCGCTGCGAATTTCCTCGGCCCCTTTCTATGATCACTCGCACGACTTGTCAATAGATCTGGACGCTGCGGTTTGCCACCGCCTACAATGCCGCGGGAAAACACGACGACCGAATCAAACCAGATAAAAGAGAACAGGAGCTAACAAACATGCGCGGAATCCCTTCACTTAGATCGCTGGTAACTAATGCGAGCCGGACTCTTCTGCTGCTTCTGCTTTTTGTCCTCGCCTCGCAGGCGCAACCCGGCAGCGCGCCAAAGGAATCACGGCCTGGCCCGCCGTCGACTGAACAAAAGACCGCGCGCTACTTCGAGTCGATTCGCAAATCGCCGCCCCAAGCGTTGGCTTTCCTGCTCAAGATGCCGAAGGGCGGCGATCTCCATAATCATCTCTCCGGCGCGATCTATGCCGAGTCTTACATCCAGTGGGCTGCCGACAATGGTCTGTGCGTCAACACCAGAACGATTGCCTTGTCAGCGCCGACGCCGCCAAAGAAATGCGATCCAAACTCAGAACAGCCGCCGGCAAGCACGGCACTCAGGAATTCCGGCCTGTACGGACAGATGCTCGATGCCTGGTCGATGCGCAACTGGCAGCTTTCCGGACAAAGCGGCCACGATCATTTCTTCGACACGTTCGGCAAGTTTGGCCCGGCTAGCTGGAACCAGAATGGAAAGATGCTCGCCGAAGTGGTCGCACGCGCCGCTCGCGGGCACGTCCTCTACCTGGAATTGATGCTGACTCCAGACGGCACTACCACCGGCGTTATGTCCAGCCAAATCGGAGACAAAGTAGTTTGGGATGGAAACTTCCAAAGCATGTTGGACAAGTTGAAAAGCAACGGGATTGCCAACGCAGCCGCGACAGGAATTACAAACCTGCAGGCAGCCGAGGCCGAGAAAGATCGGCTGCTGAAATGCGGCACCGCCCAGGCCGACGCGGGCTGCTCGGTCACGATTCGCTACATCGCGCAGGTTTCGCGCGGTGCGTCGCTGAGCCAGGTCTTTGCGCAGATGGTAACTGGTTTCGCCCTCGCCAATGACGTGAACTCAAGAGTCGTAGCTTTGAATTTGGTGCAACCCGAGGACAGCCTTGCGTCAATGCAAAACTTTTCGCTCCATATGCAGATGTTGAATTTTCTGCGGCCGCTTTATCCGCAGGCGCATGTTAGCTTGCACGCCGGGGAATTGGCGCCCGGCATGGTCCCTCCCGATGGTTTGATATTTCATATACGCGATTCAGTCATGGTCGCGCGCGCCGAACGGGTCGGCCATGGCGTGGACATCATGCACGAGAGCGACCCTTCGGAACTGCTTAGAGAGATGGCCCGGCGCAATGTGTTGGTAGAAATCTGCCTTTCGAGCAACGATTTGATTCTGGGAGTCAGCGGCCCGCAACATCCGCTCGCGACTTATATGAGCTACGGCGTGCCGGTCGCGCTGGCAACTGATGATGAGGGAGTCTCGCGTTCGGAAATCTCGCGTGAGTTCCTGAAAGCCGCCGAGGATCAGGGACTCGGATATATTCAACTCAAAACGATGGCGCGCAACAGTCTTCAGTATGCATTCATTTCAGGCGGGAGTATTTGGAGCGATGCCCGCAAGTTCGCGCCGGTCAGCCAGTGCGCTCAAGACTTTTCGGCGATGAAGCTGAACTCCAGCTCGTGCCGCCAATACATTTCCGGCAACGACAAGGCGAAGTTGCAATGGCAACTCGAAGAAGAGTTCCGGGAGTTTGAGCGGCGGTATTAATCACCTTGGCGGCGATGGAGACAGCTTCAGCCGCCCGCGGGTTTACTCTCTGGCGTCTTTGCCGCACCCTCTTTCGACCCACCCCACGGCACCATTCGCGAGAACACCTCGAACAACGGAACCAATCTGGTGACCTCGAATCCGAACGCGCCAATCACGCTGACAAGGACAGCCACGATCAAAAGAAGCCCGAGGTCGCTGGTCTTCAGATTGACCACCAGCCCGCTGACCGGTAACCCAACCAGCAGGACGACGAAGGTGCCGACGAAGTAGAAGACCACTCTCGGTGCCGTATTAGCCGTTATTTGCTTTGGCGAGAGACTGCGCTCGCACAGAGCGCGGAGGTTGCCAATCAATTTTGCCTGCGTTGCTGTGGACAGCCCGATGTCCAAACCACCAAAGGCGCCTGGCATCACCTCGACAGCCTTGGCTATCCGCGCTCCTCCATCCAGAGAAGCCCTCTCGGCCTTCTCCAGGGCCTGGACGTCACTCCTGTTGACATCTCCAATGATCGCCGTGCGCAAAACTCGCACGTAGGCTTCCTGCCCGCTGACCAGCATCCCGAAGCCTTCAGCCGCGTTCCTTCCCGCCTGAAAAATCAATTCATCAGTCTTGGTCTTGTCGAACAGCTCATGCATGTCACTAAAAGCCTTGGAAGCCGCTTCCAAATAACCTTGAGCGAGATCAAGATTCATTTCAACCAGGCATTGCACGCCCTTGGTGAAATCCGGCAAACCCTTCTGGAAGCGCTGGAAGGCCTGAAGAAATGGGCGCTTCTCGTCACCGGACGGCAGCGCGTCGATCGTCTCGTCGAGCAAGCGTTCGCGCTGCGCAGCAAGACGAGCAGCCTCTTTCGTATCACCCTTCCCGCGGGCGATCTGCTCCTGGACGCTGACGATTTGCATCTCGATTCCCCGCGCCATCTCGCCGAGACCCGAGTTATCAAAGAACTCTTGATTCTCTGTTCTTGCCTTGCGTAAGGCGTCTTTCGCTCGACTCAGATGTTGCAGCGCCTGCTCTTTGTCTTCGCGGGTCTCGCTCGTTACGAATTGCCGGAAGCCAAGCGCATACTCCGTCACGGGCTCCATCAGCAAATCGATTAATGGTTTTGTCCCGGGGAACTCTGTTTCAGCAATCGCCGCCATGCCCGCAAGGTGAAATTCGACTTCCTCCCATCTCGCGTTGGCGACGTTGTTGGTGACGCCTTCTACATGTTCCAAGAACTTGTCAATGGCCGTTTGCGTTTCAGTATCGACCGGGTCGTCATTTAGTTGTTCATCTGCCATTTCACTACCTCCAAGTGAGTTTTGGTTAGTGCATCCACTGCGGACGTGATGTGCGGAATGAAGCCGCTTGCGTATTGAATTCGCCAATACAAGACGGCGGTTGATGAGTCGTCGTTCGGATCGGTTTCGATCTACTCCCTGACAGCGCGGTAACTTTCATTTCGGCGCGCGCGCTTTGACGGTGTGGGTGGCGCCGCCCGATTCGTGCAGCGTCGCGGTGACGAATTTCGGTGGGGTCTTGGAAACCAAACCCCAGAAGAAACTGCTGTCACCTTTTCCCGGCGCTCCACCTTCGCAGATCGGCGAGGCGAAATTGAACTTGATGTTGCTGCCGGTCTGAATCGCGGAAGCGAGACCGATGGTGCCGATACCGCCGCCCGTGACTACGAAAACCTGATCGGGCTTGGGCGTCCCGCCATAGTTCAACGTGCCGACCACCGAACCAAAACTAATCGTCATCGAGTCGATACACGAGATCGCCACGGCGCCCACTGCGTTTCGCAGGTCGATGCGGTATTCGTAAGCATACAGCCCAGCCGCCGGCGATCCGGGCGCGCCGATGTATGTCCGCGATTGCAGAAAGCCCGTGCCGCCGGTACTCATCGCAATGTTGTCCGACGTATCGTTAACTGTAACCGTGCAGGTTGAATTGAAGACGCAGTTAATCGCCGGAGCGCTGACGTTGACGACTTTCAGCGGCACAGCTTGAACAACAAAAGGAGTAAGGCAAAGCAGTAAAGCTACGAACAGTTTCTTCATGAGATTTCACCTCCAGATGCGGGTCGAGTTAGCAGCAAGCCCTAATTGAAAAGCTTGAACCAGCATTCAGTGGCTCCCTTGTATGCTCATCTGATGGCTCTGTCAATAGAGTATCGGCTCTGGTTCATGACCCAACTCCCGCATCGTTCTTTTGAGCAATTCGATGAGTCCAAAAAGAAAAGAGCCGGAACGCTTCTCAGCGGCCCGGCTCATGTTCGCAATCCAATGATTGATGTTCTTAGTTAACGTCTTCCTCGCTCGCCGCTTTCAACGCTGCGGCGGCTTTACGACGGCGGCGGACTGCACCGGCCAACCCGACGAGACTGGTGCCGAACAGCACCATCGTTGCCGGCTCAGGAACTGGTCCAGCCGTGCCACCATAACTGAAGCGCTCAGGGCCACCGTTAACGTTGCTCATGCTTGCCGACAATCCCAGTCGAAGAGCGGGGTTCGCGTCAAGCGCCGCCTGCAAGCGGGCCGCTGCTTCGCTGTCTAATCCAAACGCGTAGTCTGAGTTTGCGCCCTGGCCATGCTTGAACTGATCCAGGCTCATAGGACCGTTGACCAGCGAGGCGCTGAAGACCGAGTTGCCGTTCTGATCGTAAGCGGTTAGGACAAGAGAATCGATTGTGATGGGCATCTTACCAGGACCGTTTGCTTCATTGATGTTCATCAGAACCCGAAGGTCACTGGCCCGGCCCAATCCGAGGTCACTGAACGCAACCGTATGTTGATGAGGGCCGGCACTGATATCGCCAAAGGCGAGATCGCCACTACCCGTATAACGCACTCCACCAGATTCGGTCGAGCTGTTGCCGTGATGCTGAAGGTTCAGCGCGGCCAGAGGTGGCACCAATTTCTGTATGTCGGGACTCACCAGCACAATGCCATCTGCGAAGGCGCTGCCACTGGCCATGCCAATGAAGATCAGGGCTGAAAGTGAAAATGCTAATTTTGATACGAGTTTCATGGTTGTTACGGCTCTCCTTATTTTCCCTTTTATCGCTCAACCTCTTGGGGCAACGGCTGAGACGCTGCGGGGGTCGTCTACGGGATAAGAAAACCCCTAAAGCATGCTGTTTTTCAGAAGTAAGTGAGACCTGCCTGCAAAGACTCAGCGAAACTGGGCGAATTTTTTGGTAAAGCCGGCTCGGGCGCGGCTGACGAGGGCCAATAGGCCAACCTAAGTGCAGGAAGCTTTTGATCGACGAGAATGGGTTCTAGTGCAGTTTGAATTCCTGGCGGTTTTTCAGATTAGCACCGCGGCTTTAGCCCGGTGATCCGTCGTTGGGTCCGTTCGCATGGAAACCGTTTCAAACGGTTTCCTATCGGTAACGGTCGCAAAATTCAGCGCGCTAAAGCGACGGTGCTAATGAAAGCGGCAAGGGCAAACTGCCGAGGATGACGCGGAAGAGATGATTCGCTGAGAACGCCTTAACCTGATGGACAGCGTAGAGCGCAACTCATCCGAACGGCTTATCAATGGACGGGCTTTGATTTGTAAAAAACTTTGGACCATTTTCAGTGATGTACAGACAATCTTCCAGGCGAATCCCAAACTCGCCATAGATGGCGATCGTCGGTTCGTCGCTAAAGCACATGCCGGGTTGGATCGGTGTCTTGTTGCCGCGCACGAAGTTGGTCCATTCGTGTCCGTCGAGCCCGATGCCGTGACCTGTTCGATGCGGCAGGCCGGGCACCTGGTAATCGGGACCGAAGCCTGCGTCGGTGATCACCTTGCGCGCCGCGGCGTCCACCGCTTCACAAGGCGCGCCGACTTTCGCGGCGGCAAAGCCGGCGTCCTGAGATTTGCGCTCGAGATTCCAAATGTCGCGTTGTCTCTGGGTCGGCTTGCCCAGAACAAACGTACGCGTGATGTCCGATTGATAACCTTCGACACTGCAACCGCCGTCCATCAACACGACGTCGCCTTCTGCCAGAGTTTGCGGCGTGCTGCTACCGTGCGGAAACGCCGTGTACTTTCCGAAGCTGCAAAAGATGCCGCCTTGCACGCCCAGGTTGCGCAGGGCCGTGGCGCAGTTGTTCGCAAACTGATCCTGGGTCATGCCCTCGCGCATAGTGGCCCAGGTCGCGCGATAAGCGATCAGCAGAAGGTCGTTGGACTTCTGCAGCAGAGCGATCTCAGCCGGCGACTTGATCATGCGGCAACCGGCGGTCACCGGTGTGGCACTGACGAATTCGAGTTTCGGCGCCTCCTGCCGAATACCGTCGAAGAGAAAGAAGCGCACGCGCTCTTCCATGCCGATGCGCCCCGATCGAATCCCGCGATCGTGAAAGATTTCCGCGACGCGACGGAAAGGGCTGGCATCTTCTTCCCAGGTGCGCACGTCGTTACCGAACTTGATCAGCTCGCGCGCGCGTTCCTCTTCGAACTTGGGACAAACCCAGGCGAGTTCGCCGCGCTGGGGAATCACCAACCCGAACATTCTTTCGCTGGTGGACCAGCGCACGCCGGTAAAGTAGAACATGCTCGAGCCCGGCTCGAGATAGACGGCATCGATCTTGTTTTGGGCCATCAAGCGCTGCGCTTTGGCGATGCGCGCTCGGCGCTCGTCATCGCTAATTGGAACGACGCCGGCAGTCATCCTCTTAAGGCGCTGAATCAGCTCGGGGGTTTCTTGTCGCTGTTGGCTGGCCGCGACGGCGTCGGGACCGGCAAACGCAACGTTGCCGCCGAGCAGCGCGGCTCCGGCGACGCCGGCGGAAAGGCGTAAGAAGTCTCGTCTGTCTGTGCACATTTTGGGTGGAGCGCGGACATCCCGGTCCGCATCGATCGCGAAAAGTTGCTGGCCAGAGCAGGGCAATCCTACACGAGCCGAAGAGCATCAACAAGGGTTTCCCTGGAATAGCATTCTTCGGATTGGGAGAGGCTGGTGTCGGCTTGGAACAGCCGCGAGAAGGCACAAAAGGCGCAAGCAGGAACGAATATTGTTCTTGTGCTTCCTGTGCCTTTTTGTTGCTGTGGCTAGAATTCTAAAGCAACTTCATCGGCGTCGGGTTCTTAGGATCTTTCGTGTAGTCGTAGAAGCCTCGGCCCGACTTGCGGCCATAAAGGCCGGCCAGCACCATGCGCTTTAGTAACGGCGGCGAGGCAAAGCGCTTCTCGCGAAACTCATTGAACATGATCTCAGCGATGTAATAGGTCGTGTCGAGCCCGACGAAATCACCGAGGGTCAGCGGCCCCATCGGATAGCCGCACCCCAGCTTCATGGCGTTGTCGATATCCACTATCGAGCCGACGCCTTCCTCCAACGCACGGATCGAGTCGAGCATGTACGGCACCAGCAACCGATTTACGATAAAGCCCGTCTTGTCGCTCGCTCGCACCGGCACCTTGCCCAACTTTGTCGCGAACGTCACCGCGCCTTCATAGACCTCGGGGCTGGTCAGAATCGTGCGCACGACCTCGACGAGTTTCATAATCGGCACCGGGTTGAAAAAGTGCATGCCGATAAAGCGTTGCTGCCGCTCAGGCGAGGTAACCGCCATCATTTCGGTTATCGACAGCGATGAAGTGTTCGACGCAAAGATCGTTTCCGGCTTGCACATCGAGTCGAGCTGTCGATAGGTCTGGTGCTTCTCTTCCAGGTTTTCGATGATTGCCTCGATGACGATGTCGCAGTCTGCCAGGTCCTCGAACGA
>JAWVEM010000390.1:0-2563 GCA_033856735.1 Blastocatellia bacterium | reverse complement strand
GAACTTTCATTATTGCGCACGCCGGCGACGCGCTAAACGAAGAACAGTTTGAGACCTATCAATCTCTGATTGAGCGCCGCGCCGGCGGCGAGCCTCTGCAATACATCACCGGCAATCAGCAATTCTTCAAGCTGGACTTTCTCGTCACTCCGGCAGTCCTGATTCCACGCCCTGAGACTGAACTGATCATTGAGGCAGCCCTGGAACTCTTGCCCGATGATCGTGCGGCGCGCATCGCAGACATAGGCACCGGATCAGGGTGCCTGGCGATTTCACTGCTTCACGAAAGGCCCGCGGCCCGCGCGGTGGCAATTGACGTGTCACCGGCAGCGCTGCAAATCGCGCGACGAAACGCCGCACGTCATAGCGTCGCAGATCGTTTGGACCTGCTTGGGTCGGATACCCTGTCCGCCCTGGATGCCGCGCAGGTCGAATGGCGTTTCGATCTCATCGTCTCCAATCCACCGTATGTTTCCGAAGACGAAATGAAAACACTGCAACGCGAAGTGAATCACGAACCACGAACGGCACTCGCGGCGGGCGCCGATGGTCTTTCGATTATTCGTCGTCTACTGGACGAAACGCGACCGTTCCTGCGTTCAGGCGGACATTTTGTTTTTGAGATTGGATTCGGTCAGAGCGAGGCGATCGAACAATTGATTGACGGCTGGGTTTGGAATCTGATCGAGAGACGCGAAGACCTGCAGGGCATACCCCGCACATTTGTACTGCAAAAGAAATAAACGGTGGAGTTTTGTTGGTTCTGGAAAAAGCCGGTTGCGCTTAGCTCGTCGCAACCGTCGCAACGGCATCTTTTCGGCGCCTGGCGCTCCACTTGCCGATTGCTTCTTTCACCAGCCTGTAAATTGGCCGACGGTTAGCGACGATCAGTTTCACCCAGGCGCGCTTGTTCATCTG
The DNA here is from genome assembly GCA_033856735.1 of Blastocatellia bacterium. Lineage (GTDB taxonomy): Bacteria > Acidobacteriota > Blastocatellia > Pyrinomonadales > Pyrinomonadaceae > UBA11740. The sequence goes on along the minus strand of JAWVEM010000390.1, from coordinate 1,645 downwards.
GGGAAAGTAGATGCCCCGAAAGACCAACCGCATGGCAAAATGTATGATGCGCACGTCGATTGGTTTGCTACTGAGAGAGTCAATCGCGTTGGCGTTTCTCTGCGGGCTGTACGAGGAAGTCCACGCCTTATCAAGCTCCATTTGCGTTTGTGGAATCGTCATCTTCAAAGGCGTGTTGGCCATTTGGTAAGGCGCAAACTCCAACCAGTGTTTCGGTCGCGTCAGGCGGCCCGCTTTCAGCAAGCGATCATAAAGAGGAGTAGCCGGGAAGGGGGTGAGTTGACCGAAGACGGGCAGTCCCGGCGGCCAACTCTCGATCTGCTCGAGCGTGCGATCAGCGACACCCGGCGTGTCATTGTCCAGACCAAAAATGAAAGACGTGATCGCGTAAATGTTGCGTTGGGCCAGCCGATTAAGCACCGCGGCATACTCGACGGGCTTATTGAAGCTCTTGTTCACATCAGCAAGGTTGACCGGATCGATTGATTCCATGCCGATAAAAATCCATTTGCCATGCGACGCGGCGATCAGGTCGACCAGTTCCTCATCACGCAACAGGTTGGCGCTGATTTGCGCGCTCCAGGGAAGTTGCGCGCCCGCGGCGATGATGTCCCTCAACAGCGACTTTGTCCGCTTGATGTTAATCGCAAAGTTGTCGTCGATGAAGAAGACAAACACCTGACGGCGATTCTTGCGGGCGTGTCTCTTGAGCCTCAAGAGTTCATCCACGACGCTTTCGTTCGTGCGAAACCGAATCGAGTCGCCGAAGAATCCGGTAACAGTGCAGAACTCGCAGCCGTAGGGGCAACCGCGACCGGACTCGATCGGAATCAAGTGAACGGACTGCCAGCCGCTGCCATGTCGTTCGATGAGGGGTCGCACTACCTTTGGAACCATGTTGAACTGTTCCAGATCGAGCTTATCCCAGGGGATCACGGGGTAAGGCTGGAGGCTCGGCTTTCGCTCTTTGCCGGTTTCGTCAACGGGTTTATAAATCTCCTTCAGTTGGCCCGAGGCGGCATCCGCCACGATCTGCGGCCAGGTTTCGTCGGCCTCACCAAGCGCCACTGCATCGGCGTGACGCGGGCCTCCATCTCGACCCAAAGCCTCGTCGGGCACTTCCGTAACGTGGGGGCCTCCCATCACGACTGGCACACCTGCGGCGCGGATAGCGTCGGCCATGCGGTAGGCTCTGGCGACCATTCTGGTCATCGAGCCAATGCCTACCAGCCCGATCTTCTGCGCACGTATGAAGTTTACCAACTCCTTCTCGTTCATTGGCCGGGCGTTGCCGTCAATTAAGAGAACATCGTGTTCGGGCGGGGTCAGGGATTGCAGGAGAAACATCCAGAGATGCGGCATGAAATTGCGACTCACGCCGTTATCAGGGTTGTACAGCAGGATTCTCATTTGGATGCCGTACAGGACTCTCGAAAGAATCCTAGTTCTGGAATTGCCGCAGTTTCTGCCTAGGGGACGGAAGCAGTCGCCACCGAGGTGGCTTTCCGCGCCTCACGATACTTGCCGTAGCCCTCTCGAACGAGCTGAAGAATTGGTCTTCGATTCTGGGCAAGTGATTTCATCCAGGTTCGCGTATTCCTTTGAGGAAAGTAGATGCCGCGGAAAAACATGCGCATCACAAAGT
>JAWVEM010000389.1:0-5034 GCA_033856735.1 Blastocatellia bacterium | reverse complement strand
CTTCGGCGGCGCGGCGCTGAAAGTCATAACCTTCTTTGGTGTGGCGCGCGATCCCGTCGAAGATTGTCCCCAGTAATGGGGATTGAGACAAGCTTTGGGACATTGATATCTCATTTTCAAGTATCTTTGTTGCCCTTTGGGGCCTTCGCGGTTTAGGTTTGCGGTAGTTCACTAAAGCCCGGCGCCATCAAATTCGCCACCGCCGCCGGGTTCTTGATTTGCTGTTTGCTCATCCAATCGTCAGCTTGCCTGACCAGTTCACCGCCGTCATCTCCGCCTCTCAGCTCGCCCAGCCGTCGACGAGCAACCGCAGCAAACAACGTCATATCGGACGCTTCAAAACCCTCGATAGCCCGGGAGATTAATGCCGTCGCGCGCGAGTCGTCGCCGCGCCGGTGCGCCAGTCCGGCATGAATCAGCATTGCCAGCGGATTCGACCAGGTCATTTGTTCGTTGGCGATGCTGTTCGCCAGGTCTTCTGCGATTCGCAACCGTCGCTCCCGCTGCGGACCGGCAGCGCTGGCCAAAGCCAGCCGCGCACGTAGATGCTTGGCTTCAATGCGCAGTCCCTGAATACGCAGCAGCATGGACTTTTCCAAAGGTTTGATTTGCCCTTCGAGGTGCTGCCATGCCACCTCGTAATCGCCGGTGTAAAGCTCGATTTGCGCCAGGGCCACCAGCGAACTGTAGTGCTGCAGATGAAAACCTTTGCGCGGCCACGTTGTCAGCGCCGAGATCACTTCCTCTCGCGCTCGATCAGGATTGTCGGCCGCCAGCCAGATCGGATTCATGCGCGTGCGCAGGTCAGTCGCCGCGAACAGGTTTCCCTGCTCCAGCGCCGCCGCCAGTAGTTGCGGCACGCGGTGCGACAGCTCAACCATCTCGCCCAGAAACATCAGTGAGCTGAGCATGAAGCGCTGCGCGATCGTCAATTCCCAGGCCACGCCGGTGCACTGATCGCGTAAGATTTCGGCGGCGCGCTCGCAGAATTCAGCAGAGTTTTTCCATTGGCCAACCAGGTAAGAGCTCAGTCCTCGCGCCCAGATCGCCAGACCGATCGCGTGCGGATTCGCGGCGCGCTCGGCCAGACGTTCAGTTCGTTCAGCGAGTTGCAGGGCCACTTCTCGCTTGCCTCCGCCTTGCGCGGCAGTTTGGGCTACTTCGAAAGCCATCGCTCGCGCGACGCGATAGATCTCACCAGCGCGCAGCGCCAGGAGCAGATGCCGGCTTTGAAAGTCAGCTCCTCGAATCAGGTCGACTAAGCCTAGGCCGGCGGCCACGGTCCAACAGATATCGATCCGGGCCAGATCGGCTTCGGAAATGTCGCTCGCTTTGCGTTCAGTGAAATCCAGTCCGCGCAGTCGAATCCATAAGCGTCGCAGAATCAAGGAGAGCAATGCCCGTTTAGGTCCATTGGCCAATTTGAATCCGGCGGTTTCGAGAACGCTGCGAAAAACTTCCAGTCCTTCTTCAATGTGGCCGCCCATCAGCAACTGCGCGCCGGCGCGTTGTTGCAACGCGAGCGACCGCTGCGATCCGCTGGCTTTCGCAGCGTCGAGAAATTCTTTCGCGGCCTCAGCCGGTCGGCCGGCATTTGCCAGCGCGTCACCCAGGCTAATCTTTAAATCAACCAAATTATCGGCGCCCGGTTTCAATTCAATGGCGCGCCGGTAATACAGCGCGGCCCGGTCAAAGGCCAGCGCGCTTGCTGCTTTGCGAGCAGCGGCCTCCGCATGCACGGCCGCACGATCTTCTTCGCCCGCTCCGAGATAGTCTTCGTATAAGGCTTCGGGATCATCCAGGCCCCGCGCTTCGAGGGCCTGAGCCAAATGACGATGAATCTGGCGCCGCTCGTCATCGCCGAGCATCGCAGCGAGCGTTTCGCCAATGCGATCGTGATAGATCTCAACGCCATAGCCCGTACCCCCGCTGCGCACAAACTGCGCGCTTCGCAAAGCGCTTAGAATTTCCAAAGCATCGTCGGCCAATCCGGCCGCGCTAATCGCAACGTCCTGATTGACTGGCCGCCGCGCCACCGCCAGGGTGTCGAGAAACTGGCGCGACCCCGACGGCAGTTGCTGGATACGCTCGTCGAGCATCGTGGCCAGACTGATTCCGGCTGTCGCCGCCCGCTCGTTCATCATCCCGTAGTGCGTTAGTTGCTCGAGCAGGAAAGGACTGCCGGCGGCCTCCTGCACAATCGAATCGATGAACGGCTCGCTGGAGATTCCCACCGAAGCAAACAGCGAACGGGTTAACTCACGCGCCTCGCCACCCGGCAACGGGCCAATGAAAAGCTCGCGACAGGTGTCACTGCCTGTTCCCTGCAACAGTTGCTTGAGGAATAGCTTGTCTTCGATGTCCTCCGTGCGAAAACTTCCAACTAGCAGTAGCTTTGGCGCGTCAGGGGGCCGCAAAAGATCTTCGAGCAAGAAAGTACTGTCACCATCGGCCCATTGCAGGTCGTCGATGTAGATCACGAGCGGCTGACGATCCGCGATGCGGCCGAGCAACTCTCGCAGGGCGCCGAATGCCTGTCGCCGCAAGGTGAACAAATCAACTGTTTCAGGACGCGCGGACCGCGCATTGAAGATCGGATCGACTTGCAGCATCACTGGAAACACTCTGGCCAACGCGAGCGAATTCTGTGGCAGGAGAGCTTCGGCCCGGGCCGGGCGCAGCGAGGCCAGATGCTTGCTCAAGCTGTCGACGACTCCGTCGAGGGCTTTGTAGGGGACTGACTCGCGCTCGTAACAGCGTCCCTGCAAAATGATCGGCTTCTGTTTTTGTTCCTTGATCTGATCGAGAAAGGTCCGCACCAGGGCCGACTTGCCCATGCCCGAATTGCCGTGAACGTATACCGAGACTGTCTCCCCTTCGTGGGTCGCAGAGTAAGCATCGTGCAGTTCGGCGAGGAGGCGCTCGCGGCCAATATAAGCACTCTCGGCTGTCGTGCTAACGAAGGAGGCTGGCAGAACGCCGCTCGTGCGCACACCCAGCGCGCGCAGAACCTCGCGCCCGGTCGGCCGCGATTCGGGATCGCGCCGCAGCAACTTGACGCAAAGATCATTTAAGTCGCGCGGGACTTCGCGGTTGATCTCACGAGGTTGGATCGGATCGCGCGTCTGTTTGCGCATCATGACTTCAAAGAAACGGCCCCTGAACGGCAGCCGACCAGTCAGCGCCTGATAGAGAATCACGCCGACGCTGTACCAATCGCTGGCCTTCGAAATCGCCATCTGCGCGCCTTGCTCAGGCGACATGTAGTCAGGCGTGCCGGCCAACAACGTTTCATGAAGGTCGGGCTCAATGTCCTCGACCAAACCAAAGTCGAGCAGGACCACCCGGCCGTCATCCGTGACCAGAACATTCGAGGGCTTGATATCGCGATGCAGTTTGCCGAGCTCGTGCAGACGATTTACACCTTCGGCGAGTTGGCGCAGCGCCGATCGCAATCGCGCGACATCGAGTCTGTAGTTTGCAGTCACGACCCGTGGCGGTTCCGGCACCCCGCGCATTTCGCCTGATTCGAGCGAAATGTGCGAACTGTCGAAAAGTTCCGTAACAGCTTCCGAGTCGGTGTACGTCGCCGGGCGCGGGCGCGGCCGTTGCAGAGTGTTGTCGGCTGAAGTGTCGAGCTCGCCGGCGGTGTCGGGCCGCACATATTGGATGAAGGTCACGCCCTTAACCAGCTCCATCGTGAAGAACCAGTGGTGGCTGTCGGACATTAGCTCGTACAGCGCCGCGAGATTCGGATGCGAAACATCGGCGAGCGAGCGAAACTCTCGTTTGAAGCGATAAATGTGCGTCGCCTCTGCGCGGGTCAGAGTTTTGAGGGCGACGATCTTGTCCATCTCGCGGTCGTGAGCTTCATACACGATGCCCATGCCGCCCGCGCCCAGACGCCGGCGCAGGCTAAAGCGCTCGGTCCCGATAAATTCTTTGGCGGGTTCAACCATGTGGGAAACTCGACTAACGGTGGTTCAGAGTTCAACCTTTAGGTTGCCGATGGCGGCACAAGCTAGTGTTTGAACTATAAACTAGAACACTGCCGCCAGCACGAACATGTTGACAGATGTGTAATTGTGCCTTACATGAATTGAGCAATCAATATTAGAGTCCAGCGGAGTGTCTTGATTGTTTGAGGGCATGTTTAGTGATGAGGTCAGGTACCGGGAGCGGTAGCGACTGGGTGACCGTCCCGGCGACCTCGACCGGCGCGTGGCTTGAAATCCGGTCGCTACGCTCCCGGTGCTGAGTTCATCATCGAAAAAATAAGGAGTGCAAATGGACTGGCGCGTAATGCTGACAACTTTCGGAGTAATCTTTTTGGCAGAGATGGGTGACAAGACCCAGCTAGCCGCAATGACCATGGCCGCTGAGAAGAAGAGGCCGTGGGAAGTTTTCATTGCTACGTCGCTGGCGCTGGTGGTGGTTTCGGCGATTGGTGTCATAGTCGGAACTGCGTTAAGTCAGTATCTACCGATCAATTGGATCAAGCGGGTTGCCGGCGCCGCGTTTATTGTCATTGGGGTGCTTATTTTGACCGGAAGGTTTTAGAACCAAAACGATTTACCTCTATTCGTTGTTGTTTGGGGATCATGTTTCGTGTTGATTCGTCTGATTTAGTAGATCGTTTGCGGGCTGAGAAATGAAGAACCATGCACGAACTCACACGACCACACGAAGGAATGGCAAGTGAAATAGGCCCAATGACAATTGGAAAATGACTCAACCTTAATCGGAGACCATAACCATCATGCCGCAAACTCCCCACGTCGAAAAACATTTCACCGCTGGTGAGACGGTCCGCGACATCGTCATTGGGATGTCGGATGGCCTGACAGTGCCGTTTGCGCTCGCGGCTGGTTTGACCGGGGCCATTGATCACGTGGCGATCATTGTCACCGCCGGCCTGGCGGAAATTGCCGCGGGCTCGATCGCGATGGGTCTGGGCGGTTACCTGGCGGCCAAAAGCGACGCCGAACACTACGCCAAGGAACGCGAACGCGAGAAGCGCGAAGTGAAGGAGAT
>JAWVEM010000388.1:0-3960 GCA_033856735.1 Blastocatellia bacterium | reverse complement strand
GCCGATGCGCGCGCAGATTCGACGTGGCGAAAACCAGCTCGCCGTTTTCGAAATAGATTACTACCTTGGCGCGCTCGCGTGCGAGACGCAGAGCGCCCGTCAGTCCGTTCGCGGTGATTTCGCGAATTAATTCAGCTAAGGGATGTGCGGCCAGTTTTCCGTTCATGCCACGGCTTTGTAGGGCTGGACTTCTCGTGTAACAGGTTTGCCGAATTGGTCTTCGGTGATATCCATGTCGTAACGGCTCTGCAGGTTCAACCAGAAACGGGGACTTTGGTTAAAATAACGGCCCAGGCGCAACGCCAACTCTGCTGTGATTGGGCGCTGCCCGCGAACCACATGGGTCACGCGCATGGCAGTAACTCCAATGTCTTGCGCAAGGCGATACTGCGAGAGTTCAAGCTCCTCAAGCAACTCTTTCAGGTAAGCGCCGGGATGCACTGGAGCGATTTGCTTTCTTGTCATAATCAATCCCTCAACGATAGTCCACGATCTCTACCTTAACTGCGTGCCCTGTTCGCCACACGAAGCAGATTCGCCACTGGTCATTAATCCTAATGCTGTGCTGTCCTTTCCGATCCCGCTTCCATGCTTCCAGTCTATTTGAGGGGTGGCAAACGAAGATCTTCCAGCTTGGCGGCAGCATCTATCGCGTTCAACTTCATGAACGCGCGTTCCTGGATGGCCGTCGGGAATTTCCGCGCAAACTGGCGATGGAAAATTCGCTCGGTTTCCCGGCAGCGGAACGACTTGATTACCAATCGATAGTAAACAACGCGTTTACTACACGTCAAGGACCTGGAAAAAAGGAGAATCGTAGCAATCGCTACGCCTTCGGATGGGCCTTGTCGTACACCGCGATTAACTTTTCCATCGAGACATGAGTGTAGATTTGGGTGGTGGAAAGACGCGCGTGGCCGAGGAGTTCCTGAATGTCGCGCAGATCGGCTCCGCTATCGAGCAGGTGGGTGGCGAATGAGTGGCGCAGCGCGTGCGGGCTGATGTCGTGGATGCCGGCGCACAGGCGAATGTACTTTTCCACCAGCCGGCCGACTGAACGTGTAGTCATGCGCGTGCCCTGGTAATTCAGAACCAGAGGTTGAACGTCGCGCTTGGCGGCCGGCGCATTCGCCAAAAAGTTTTCGCGCACCGCCAGGTAATCTTTCAGAGCCCTCGCCGCCGGATCGCCAAACGGCACGATGCGCTCTTTACGGCGTTTGCCGAAGACTCGCAGCAATTTATTTTGAAAGTCGATGTCACGGAGATTAAGCTGGACCAACTCCGAAACGCGCACGCCGGTGGCATAAAGCATTTCCAGAATAGCCCGGTCTCGCTTGCCAAAATCGGTTTCGATGTCCGGAGTCTCGATGAAGCGGACGGCGTCTTCGATGGAGAGATGGACCGGCAGCTTCTTTTCTTTGCGCGGCGTCGCAACCAGCTTCGCCGGATTCAATTCGAGTGAACCTTCGCGCACCAGGAACTGAAAGAAGGTGCGCAACGCCGCGAGTTTTCTCGCGATGGACGTCTTCTTTTTTTGGTCCGAATGAAGCGACGCGAGCCACTCGCGAATTGTCAGATGGTCAATTTGGGCGAGGTTGGGCTCTTTACGCTTTCCGTCGTTTGGATTCGCCGGCGCCAGATAGTCGAAGAACTGCCGCAGGTCGCTTTCGTAATTGCGCAGGGTGTGCGCGCTAACGTTGCGCTCGTAGCGCAGATGGTCGAGGAATTGATTGAGAAGTTGATCGAGCATTCTCAAGCGATTGGGCCACAGGCTTTTCAGGTCTTTTGCCCTCCACCTCTGGTGGAGGGTATCGCGTGCGTGACGCCCGCGTGAATTCACAGACTAAAGTCTGTGCCACTCTACACCCGATCGCGGTTCTTCACTACAAATCCCTTTCGCGCTCGCACTCGCGCAGCAGGTTTGGTCTTCACTCTGACAGCGAGGAGGTGATATTTGCCGTCACGCTTATCTTCCGCCGGATAGTAACTTAGGATGTACTGCTGCGCGAGGTCGGCCGCGATTTGAGCAAACGCATAGTCGAGATCATCGGCTGACTTGGGAAGATAGACAGCACCGCCGGTCTGGGCAGAGAATTCCTGCATGCGGCGCTCAGCGGCCAGCGCCCGCAGGTTTGCGCTCTCATAAAGGCCAGTCTGCACGACATAAATCTGGCAATCATCCGCCAGCGCGCGCTGCATGGTCGTATCGAAATCCGCGCGGCTGGTCGTATCCTCTCCATCAGAAACAATCACAATGACGCGTCGGCCGGGGTACGGATGCAGGTAGGCACCTGCCTTAATGATCCCATCGAAAAGCGAGGTCGCTCCTTCGGGTTTTCCAAAGCTGTCTATCGTCAATTCCAGCCGCCGCGCGTCGTTCGTCAAGGGCTCAGCCAGCATGACATCGGTCGAGACGGAAAACACCGCCGCCTGATCCACGGGCCGCAGCACATTGCGAAAGAATTTTATCGCCGCGCGCTTTTCAAAGTCGCGTGATGCGCTCAGGCTGCCGCTATTATCGAACAGCATCGCCATGCGTACCGGCGTATCGGCGCGGCTGATTTCACTGATTGGGTTTGGCTGGCCGTCTACTTGCAGCTCGAAGTCTTCAAGTTTGAGATTCGTTACCGCAACGCCCCGGTTGTCGACAACGGTGGCCGGCACGGCGACCAGGTTTGAAGTCACGCGCAGAACTTCGTCGGCGTCATTCGCATCATTTTGGTTTGCGTCAGTTTTAGCTGAAGCTTGAGTCGGTGTTTGCTGGCTCCTGGGCTTTGATGTCTGGCGCGGGCGTGTATTGACGGTCGGGGAAGGGCTGGGCGTGGGTGACTTCTGCCGGCCGGATTGGGAATAGGTTAATAAAGGCGAAGCGGCGATTAGAAACGAAAGAGCAATCAGCGTGACCCCAACCAAACTGTTCCTCAATCGCAGAGTCATAATGTTGCGGCTGTCAAAACTGGTTCGCGTTCTTTCCAGGCTGTTAGCAGCCACCGATCCCATTCTTCCAAAGCCAGCTTCACTTGCAGCAAATGCCGATCGCGTTTGCGACGCACGCTCCGTGCTTGTTCCGCGCTGAGCGGCTCGAGCAGCGCGAAAGTGATATTGACCGGTTGGTAATTCTTCGTCTGCGCGCTGGACACGTATCGCGCCAGCGCGCCAATTGCACTACGCGGAGGCGCCAGCAAAAGTTCTTCACCTTGTAAATGCCGCGCGGCATTGTTGCCGGCCAGCCAACCCATGGCGACGGACTCGACGTAACCTTCAACGCCGGTAATTTGTCCGGCGAAGAAAAGGTTTGAGGCGGAACGCATCTGCATGGTTGCCGCGAGGACGCGCGGGGCATTGATATATGTGTTGCGATGAATCTGGCCGAACTGCAGGAACTCTGCGCGCTCGAGGCCCGGAATCAAGCGCAACACACGCGCCTGCTCGCCATAACGCAGATGGTTTTGAAAACCGACCATACTGTAAGCATCGGCCATGAGATTTTCCTGTCGCAGTTGCACGGCTGCGTAGGGCTCGCGCCCGGTCCGCGGATCGATCAGGCCGACGGGCTTCATCGGGCCATAGCGCAGTGTATCGACGCCGCGACGCGCAAGCTCCTCGATGGGCAGACAGGATTCGAACCAACGGGTTTCTTCAAAGCGCTGCAAGGGGACGCTGTTGGCTTCAATCAATGCTGCGTAGAACTGCGCGTATTGCTCTGGGTCAAACGGGCAATTTAAGTAATCGTCGCCGCCCTTGTCGTAACGCGCCGCGGGAAAAGCAATCGATCGATCGATTGAATCGGCCGCGATGATCGGAGCGATCGCGTCGTAGAAATAAAGCTGATCGTCGCCGGTCAACTTCATGATTTCCATCGTCAGCGCATCCGAAGTTAGTGGGCCTGTAGCGATGATCGTGAGGGCATCGCGCGGAATGGCAGTGATTTCTTCGCGCACAATTTCAATCTGCGGATGC
>JAWVEM010000387.1:0-3111 GCA_033856735.1 Blastocatellia bacterium | reverse complement strand
CGATTGAAAACTTTCTGGCCACGGATCGGCAATTGAAGGAAGTGCGGCTGGTTTTCTTTCAAGCGCCAGACGCGGAAGTGTTTTTGCAGAATCAGAAGTTCAGCGAGTAAGGCCGGACAGCGCGGGGCATTAGCCCGACCGTGAGGGAGGGCGTAATTTGGAGTGCGGCGGCTAGTCGCCGCTTTCCAAAGCGCTGACTAGTCAGCGCACTCCAAATAGGACCACGCTCACTACCGCGAGCGGTTCTGTGCCTCCGGCACATTGACCGATTGGGTAAACTTCTGCTAAATCACTCCTTCTCTTCCAGCGGCCCAGCCGCTTTCTTTATGCTCTAAATCAAATCGCGGATCCGTCTATCGAAGCCAACGAATGTCTACTGAGATCGAAAACCCGACCGAACCTGTGAACTCACTGCGACCGCGTGTGCTGCCGCCACCCCTGCAACCGCTGCAACCTTTGTCCTGGAATTACTGGTGGAGTTGGGCGCCGGATGGCAACGAAGTATTTCGCGATCTCGACCCGGGCCTTTGGCAGCAGTGCGAACAAAATCCCCGCATTCTCCTGGCGCAGGTTTCCGATCTAAGGCTCGCCCAGGTGGCTGCCGATCCAGTCTTCGCCGATCGGATCCAACGGTTGTCAGCGCAGTTCAGCGCTTATCTCAGCGACACACGGCCCTGGCCAAAACTCCAACTTGCGCCGCGCATCTCCAGCGCAGCTCCAGTCGCATATTTCTGTGCTGAGTTCGGCATACATAACTCGTTGCCGCTTTATTCTGGCGGGCTGGGGATACTGGCGGGCGATCATTTGAAGTCGGCCAGCGACTTGAACCTGCCTCTGGTAGCAGTCGGGTTGTTTTATCGCTTCGGATACTTCCGCCAACGCCTGCGAAGCGACGGTTGGCAGGAAGAGATTTACCGAGAAAATCACTCTGACGAGCTGTCGCTTCACATCGTAAACGACGAAGCAGAGAAACCTCTGCTGATTGAAGTCATGATGCGAGGCCGAATCGTGCGTGCGCGTGTGTGGCGGGCGGACGTCGGCCGCGTGCAGCTTTACCTCCTGGATACCAATGTCGCTGAGAATGATCAGGACGATCGGCTGGTAACGGGACATCTTTATGGTGGTGATCGGGAAACGCGCCTCGTCCAGGAGATGATGCTGGGAATCGGCGGCGCGCGTCTGCTCCAAAGGCTCGGCATCGATCCCGGTGTGTATCATCTCAACGAAGGGCACTCGGCCTTTCTCACACTCGAACTTGTACGGCAGTTGATCGAGCGCGAGGGCGTGAGCTTCGCCGAAGCAGCTCAGCGCGTGCGCGAGCGTTGCGTGTTCACTACCCACACACCCGTTGCGGCCGGACACGATGAGTTTGACGCCGCGCTGGTGCAGAAGGGGTTTGGTGATTGGCCCGAGGCCGCTCTGGGATTATCGCGCGACGATTTTCTGTCGCTGGGTCGCTTGGACGGTGACTCGCAAGAGTCGTTTGGATTGACGCCACAGGCCCTGCGCATGTGTCGTTCGACAAACGGCGTCAGTCGCAAGCACGGCGAAGTCTCGCGCGAGCTCTGGCAGAAGATGTGGCCGGCCCGCGGTGTGGACGAGGTGCCGATTACGTCGGTCACGAACGGCGTGCATCCGTCGACGTGGGTGGCGCCGCTGCTGCGCCGGCTTTATGAACAAGGCGTGGGCGAGGATTGGATCGACCGGGCCCGTGATGCAAACGTCTGGGCCTACGGCGTCGAGAGGATTTCCGACGATGAATTGTGGCAGGCACACTCGCTGCTGAAGCAGCGCATGGTGGCCTATGTTCGCGACCATTCGTTTGACGCCCGCCTGGCTCGTGGTGAAAGCGAAGACTACATCGAAGCCGCGCGAACGATGTTCGATCCGCGGATACTAACCATCGGTTTTGCCCGGCGCGTGGCCGGGTACAAGCGTTGGGACCTGCTGCTCAGTGACCCGGAAAGTTTGACCAGGCTAATCAACAATCCCGAACGGCCGATCCAATTTGTATTCGCCGGCAAGGCCCACCCGCAGGATCAGGAAGCGAAGCGAGTCTTGCAGAAACTAATTGAATGGCAGCGCGACAGTTCGGTGCGCCATCGCATTGCGTTCATCGAAGACTATGATCAGGAAACCGCGCGACAGTTGGTGCAGTCGGTCGACGTGTGGATGAACGTGCCGCGCCGGCCCATGGAAGCTTCGGGCACCAGCGGTCAAAAAGTAGCGATCAATGGCGGACTGAATTTTTCGGTGCTCGATGGTTGGTGGCTCGAAGCCTATGACGGCGACAATGGTTTTGCGATTGGCGACCTAAGCGAGTTTTCCCCCGAAGAAGCCGATCGTCACGAAGCCGAATCAATGTACACGATGCTGACCGAAGAGGTTGTGCCGCGCTACTACGACCGCGACGGCCAGGACATTCCGCGCCGCTGGGTTGCGATGATGAAGCGGTCGATTCAGACGCTGGTGCCGCTTTTTAGCAGCGACCGAATGGTGGCTGAGTATGCCGAGCGGATCTACTGACATAGAAATTTATAGGCCATTCATAGGTCCTATAGGTCGGATAGGCCCTATATAAAAACCAATTCGCCCCGCAATCCCTCTTCGTTGTAAACTAGTTCCCGCATGAAGTACTGCTCGACCTGCAACCAAAAATTTGATGACACCCTGAGCTTCTGCCCCACCGACGGCGAGGTCCTGGAAGAAGACCCATCGGCGATGATCGGCAACGTGCTCGACGGTCAGTACCAAATCGAAGCCTTGCTCGGCAAAGGCGGAATGGGCGCGGTTTATCGTGCGCGGCACATTCTGCTCGGCGATCGCGTGGCGATTAAGCTGCTGCCGCCGGAAATGCGCAGCAACACTGAATGGCTGCGCCGCTTTCAGCGCGAGGGACAGGCCGCCCGCCGCTTTCGTCATCACAACGCGGTCACTGTCTACGATCTGCGCACGTCGGCCGATGGAACGATCTACCTCGTTATGGAATATGTCGAGGGCCACACCCTCGACGCGGAGCTGAGGAAGCGCGGAAAGTTTTCGCCGGCCGAAGCCGTGGCGGTGCTCGATCCGATCATGGGCGTCCTCAACGCTGCGCACGCGATGGGCGTC
>JAWVEM010000386.1:0-24939 GCA_033856735.1 Blastocatellia bacterium | reverse complement strand
GTTGGGAAAAAAGAAAACAAGCTCGGCATTCGCGCGTCATCGACGACTGAAATAATTCTGGAAGATTGCCCGGTGCCCAAAGAAAACGTGCTTGGCGAAGTCGGCAAGGGTTACAAGACTTCCATCGAAACGCTGAACGAAGGACGCATCGGCATCGGCGCGCAAATGATTGGCATCGCTAGCGGCGCGCTGGAAAGCGCCTTGCGCTACACGGGCGAGCGCGAACAGTTCGGCAAGCACATCAACGAATTTCAGGGCGTGCAATTTCAACTGGCCGAGATGGCCACGGACCTGGAAGCCGCGCGGCTGATGGTTTACAACGCCGCCCGGATGAAAGACGCGGGGATGAACTTCGTCAAAGAGGCCGCAATGGCCAAGCTTTATTCATCGCGCGCGGCCGAACGTATTACTTCGAAAGCGATCGAAATGTACGGCGGCTATGGCTATGTAAAGGACTATCCGGTCGAAAAGTACTGGCGCGATTCGAAAATCGGCGCGATCTATGAGGGCACTTCGAACATGCAATTGCAGACGATCGCGAAGTTGATAATTAGTGGGAAGTGAAAGCGGCGCAGCAAGTGAAGGCAGAAGAGATTAAGCGCTATTTGACAGAGCTGAATGATGAACTCCGCTCGATGGATATCAAGGGCGAGATTTGTTTGTATGGCGGCGCCGTGATGGCGATTGCGTACAACGCCCGTCCGGATACAGATGATGTAGATGCAGTCTTCGAACCGGTCCGGGAGGTTCGCAAAGCGGCCCGTCTGGTTGCCGAGCGAAATGGGCTGCCGATAGGTTGGCTTAATAATGCCGTCGAGATATTTCTGGCGCGACATGAACGCCGCATCCTGCTCGACCTGTCGCATCTTAAAATCTATGTGCCGCAGCCCGATTATTTGTTGGCAATGAAGGTGCTGAGCGCGCGGGCCGACACAATGGATCAAGATGACCTCAAGGTCTTAGTCCGAAAATTGGGTCTAAAGAGCGCGGGTGAGGTCTTCGGTATCGTAAAGGGCTACTATCCGCACAAAGAGATTAAGCCTGAAACACGCATTCTGATAGAAGAACTTTTGGGCACACGTGATAACGGTTAAAGAAACCAGAGATAAGATCGCCAACGACCAAGAGTGGTGGGCGATTCACCTGATGAATTTCGTCGACGACTTTCGCCGTTCTAGAGATCTACAGGCCATTGAGGCGCCATTTCGGCAGGGAGAGCGAAAGATGGATGCACTAGTCGCGGCGACAGTTGAGTCACTTTGCGATGAGCTTGGCATGGAGGCCCCGCAGTGGCTGGAACAGATTCCCGAGTGTGAAGAACCGTGGTTTGTAAGCGGGCTCGAAAGACTGAAGGCCATCACGATCGTTCAGAGCCCTTTGCGCTTCCGCATGCGAAAGATTTTTGTGCTGGAGAACTTCCTGAGTCGAGTTTGATAACAGATGTCTACATCACGAATCGAAATCTTCGAACAAATGCTCGCGGGCGATCCGGGTAACACGATGGTCATGTTCGGACTGGCTAAGGAATATGAAAAGGCCGGCGACGAAACGAAGTTGATCGAAACGCTCGAACGTTATCTCGCGGCTGCCGACGATGAAGGGAACGCCTACGGGATGCTGGCGCGCGCGTTCGAGCGAACGAAGCAATCCGACAAAGCCCGCGAAAGTTATCAGCGCGGTATGGATGCGGCGGCATCGCACGGTCATCCGGGCATGGCCGAAGAATATAAAACGATTTTGGAAAGTGAATTTTCAGCGCCGTAGGCGCGGTTCGGAGTCCCGCCTTTAGGCGGAGTTTTCTATTTGATGTTTCCGCCTTAAGGCGGTACTCCGAACTCAGACCAAATAATTATGAGTGACCTGAAGGTTTTAAGACTAGTAAAAAAATCCGACGGCGAGCTGCCTGAAAAGGCTTTTACCGCGAAAGCTGTCGCGCAGCCCGAGCCCAAGCCTGCGCCTCCAAACAGACCCGTCGCGGCGCCGGCAATCAAACCCGTCCCGGCGCGCGGCAAGCAGCCGCAGAAGCAACCAAATAAGCAGCCCAGTCTTAGCCGCGAAGAGATGCTCAAACTCTTTCGCATGATGTATCTCTCTCGCCGTTTGGACGACAAAGAAATTCAGATGAAGGGCCAGAACCGAATCTTCTTTCAGATTAGCGGCGCTGGCCACGAAGCGATCCTGGTGGCGGCGGGCATGTGTCTCAAGCCGGGCCATGATTGGTTCTATCCCTACTATCGCGATCGCGCGTTGTGCCTGCAGGTGGGGATGACGCCGCTGGAAATGCTTTTGGAAAGCGTCGGTGCTGAGGCTGATCCCAACTCGCATGGACGGCAGATGCCTTCGCATTGGGGTCATAAGAAACTCAACATCGTCTCCCAGTCATCTCCGACCGGCACGCAACTGTTACAGGCAGTCGGCTGCGCCGAAGCTGGTTATCGAGTGAAGCTGATCCGGGAATTGAAGAAGGTGGTCAAAGGCTTTCATAACGATGAAGTCGTTTACGTCTCGCTCGGCGACGGCACGACCAGCGAAGGCGAGTTTTGGGAAGCCCTCAACACCGCGTGCAATTTGAAACTGCCGGTGGTCTTCCTGCTGGAAGATAATGGTTACGCGATCAGCGTGCCCGTCGAAGTGCAAACGGCGGGCGGCGACGTCTCAAAGCTCATCTCGGGATTTCCCAATCTATATCGACAGCGTTGTGACGGCACGGACGCTCTCGAGTCGCTCGCGACCATGCGGCGCGCGGTCGACAACTGCCGCAAGAACCGCGGGCCTTCATTTGTGCACGCGAAAGTGATTCGGCCCTATTCGCATTCGCTTTCAGACGATGAAAAGCTGTACCGGGGTGAAGCCGAACGTGTTTCCGATGCCGAACACGATCCGATAAAGAGATTTGGCGCTCTGCTCGTGCAGGAAGAGATCGCCGGCCAGGACGAGCTGCAAAAGTTGAAAGACGAGGTCGATCGCGAAATCAATGAAGCTGCCGACATCGCGCTCGCCAGTCCACAGCCTGCGCCCGAAACAGCTTTGGACTTTATCTATTCATTCTCCGTCGATCCAACTTCTTCAGAGTTTGATACCGAAGATCGGGTAGAGCTGAGCGGCAACCCCGGCACGATGGTCGATCTGATCAATCGCTGCCTGCACACTGAGATGAAACGCGATCCGCGCGTGATCGTGTTTGGCGAAGACATCGCCGATTGTTCGCGCGAAGAATCGCTGGGCCAGCTCAAAGGCAAGGGCGGCGTTTTCAAAGTCACGGCCAACCTCCAACGTGAGTTTGGCAGCGCGCGAGTCTTTAACTCGCCTTTGGCGGAAGCGAACATTGTGGGCCGGGCCATCGGCATGGCCACGCGCGGCTTAAAACCGGTGGTCGAGATTCAGTTCTTTGATTACATCTGGCCGGCCTATCATCAGATTCGCAACGAGCTGGCGCTGTTGCGCTGGCGTTCGGGCAATGAGTTCTCATCACCGATGGTGATGAGAGTTCCGATCGGCGGCTATTTGAAGGGCGGGGCCATTTATCACTCGCAGTCGGGCGTGTCACTCTTCACCCAGATTCCGGGCCTGCGGGTCGTCTATCCCTCGAACGCGCTCGATGCCAACGGGCTGTTACGGACGTCGATCCGTTGCGATGACCCGGTGCTGTTTCTTGAACACAAGCATCTCTATCGGCAGGCGTACAACAAATCGTCTTACCCGGGCGACGATTTCATGATTCCGTTTGGCAAAGCCAGGACTGTGCGCGAAGGCAGCGATATCTCGATCGTCACCTATGGTGCTTTAGTGCAACGCTCAATCGTGGCCGCCAAGCAAGCTGAACAGCAGGGCATCAGTGTTGAGGTGATCGACCTGCGCACAATGAATCCCTACGACTGGAACGCAATCGCCGAATCGGTGAAGAAAACTTCCCGCGTGATTGTCGCCCACGAAGACACCATGTCTTGGGGCTACGGCGCGGAGATCGCGGCTCGCATCTCAAACGAGTTGTTCGAATATCTCGACGCTCCCGTCCGCCGCGTTGCCGCGCTGGACACGTTTGTCGCGTACGCGCCGCAACTGGAAGACGCGATCCTGCCGCAGGTGGCGGATGTGCTGAAGGCGATTGTGGCGTTGAAGGGTTACTGACCAATGGAAGCCTGCCTTTTGTGACCTCCCATGTTACTGCCTAACGGAAGGCGCGCAATTGTCGACATTAGAAAGTTGCGCGATTATTGTCTGAACCCGGATAATCCCCGTGGCAGCGCCAAGGCCCGGGTTTTTTGCTAGTGCGTTGGGAATCACTGCGAAAGACGCCGACAAGCTGCGTGCAAGATTGTTGGAGATAGCGGCGTCGGAAGATGCAAGCGTCGGCGAACTTGACCTTTATGGTCAGCGTTATACGATAGACTTTGAGATGGAGACGGAAACGGGAAGAGCCAGGATACGTAGCGGCTGGATCGTTCGCCGCGGCGAGAGCACGCCGCGTTTGACTACATGCTATGTGAAGATGAGGAAGAGGTAATGGCAAAGAAGAAAATCAAACTGCTCGATACAGTTGCACTGGTTGACGACCTTCCTGAACGGAAGCTAAAGCGCGGTGAAGTTGGAACAGTCGTAGAGATTCTCGGGCCCGAAGTCTTCGAAGTAGAATTCTCCGATGACGATGGACAGACGTACGCAGAACTCGCCTTGCGCGTTGACCAGCTTATCGCACTTCACAATCAAGGAGAGAAGTTGAAGATAGTCGCCTAACATCGCGACTTCCCCCCCTTGCGACACTGTCTCATAGCTTAAGGTGACCGCCAGATTCTTCAAAACTCCCGCAGCATTCCGCAAATGGCTCGCCGCCAACCACGCGAAATCAAAAGAGCTTTGGGTGGGCTTCTACAATAAGAACTCGGGCAAGCCGAGTATTGACTGGCCTGAATCCGTCGACGAGGCACTCTGCTTTGGTTGGATCGACGGCATCCGCAAGAACATCGATGAGGTCAGTTACAAAATCCGTTTCTCACCGCGCAAGCCGGGCAGCATTTGGAGCGCGGTGAATATCCGCAACGTCGAGAGACTGATCAAAGAGAAACGGATGCAGCCCGCCGGGATGAAAGCCTTCGCGGCGCGCCAAGAAAATCGATCAGGCATCTATGCCTACGAACAAAGAAGCACTGAACTAGTCGAACCGTATTTAGGAAAGCTCAAACGAAACAAAGTCGCGTGGAAGTTCTTTCAAGCGCAGCCGCCTTCTTATCGGAAGGTTATGAACTGGTGGGTCGTCAGCGCGAAGAAAGAAGAGACGAGACTTAAGCGCCTCGACCAACTGATCTCAGAATCGGCGCAAGGGCGTCGCCTGAGATAAAACATCGAACGCAACGTCGACCCTGCCAAAGGCCCGACGAGCGTCGAGAAACTTTTCGAAATTTCCACTGATCCTGCCGAACCCAAACAGTACGTTTGGTTGTACGAGTTCCCTCCGCCAGTGCAGACAATCCGGTCGCAAGCGATTCATATTACTTGCGTTAACCTCCTAAACCACCCGGCACGTTTGTTGCTCCTCCTCTCCTGTAAGAAAAAAATACCCCCCATCCCGACAAGAGAAAACCATGGTTTTAGGAGGATGAAATTATGAGCAAACGTTTGATTGGGGTGTTGGGAGCAACACTTCTCTTGTTTTCGCTAGCCGCTGCCGCGTTCGGGCAAACGGTTACCAAGGTCCAGGCAGTGCAAAACTCTGACGGGACTTACACGATTGTAGAATACCCGGTCGGCAAAGAAACAATCGTCAATTTGAATCCGATAGGTCTAAGCGGCGCCAGGGGCCAGGCAACTATTCTGCGCGCGGCTGATGGCACAAAGGTTAGAGTAAATCTCAGCGGCCTGCCTGCCGAAGCAACCGCGGTGAATCTATATGCGGTAGAACCTTCTGGGGCCGTCACTATGTTAGGCCCGGTCGAAGTTGCAAATGGCGCGGGCGTATTCACGACTTCAATTCCTTTGACGAAGTTTATGCTGGTGGCGTCGCCGGATTCGAATCTGTCGACCTATGGAGATAGCACGCAGGTTTATTTCCGCAGCGCGGTGCCGAGCGGCCTGACTCTAATTCCGCTGACTAATGCCGTCGGCGAGACTATCGGCGCGGTAGCTGCGCCCGTAACTGCCGTGACGGATGCGGTAGTCGACTCGGCGATAGCAGATTACACAGTTCCCATGCTGGGCATTGGGACCTTCAAGAAAGGCGACGACACTAAACTGAAAATAAATTTCAGCGGTGCGATGGAAGGCTCGCGGGCGAATGTTTTCATCGAGCCGCATAAACACGGGAGGACCACCGAAGTCCTTATGCGTTTCCACGATTTGAAGGAAGCGCCGAAGGGTCTGGCATATGTTCTTTGGGCGGTATCACCTGATAATCAGTTCACCAGGCTCGGCCAAATCATCAATGTCAAGGGACGCAATGAAGCCGAAATCAAGTCTGAAGTGGCGTACGACGATTTTGGTTTGATGCTGACAACCGAAAGCTTGGGCGTCACCCAGGGGACCATCATTAGGCCATCCGGTCACAGAGTTGGAGTAATCCAGATAGTTCCTTAGATCCACATTCACAAAGCAATGATCCGGAGGGGATCAATCGAGGGCTGCCATTTACGGCAGCCCTTTTTTTGGTCTTAGTGGCACAGACTTTAGTCCGCGATTGAGTCATCGCCGAGAAGACCGACTGATCTGCTCGCCTCAATACCAGCTCGGAATAGGTTTTACGGAACGATTGCCGCCAGCCTGTCGTATATTGACGCGGACACGGAAAGCCCGTAAATAAAGGCGCATAGGCGAAAGGCACCAGGTAGAAGAAATGAAAGAAGCAACCGATGTTTTGAAGATAGTAGGAATTGTCCTGCTGGCGTTGTTTGTGCTGGCCGTGGGCATACCAGTCGTTTTGGCAGCAGCGGGCGTCGCGCTCGGCGTCCTCGGCTTGCTTATCGGCCTGGCGATAGCGCTGATTAAGATCGCTATAGTGGTCGCAATAATCTATTTAATCGTCGTCGGAATTCGCGCCGTGCTGCGGTAAAGCACGTTTAACTAACCAATCTTTTCAGCACCAACCTCACTAAAATCACCCTTGAGCCATCAGACTGCTTGATCCGTTCGTCCTTGCAAGAAATCGCACTTGACTGATGATTGAACTCGCGCGATTATGCCTTCGCGGTTAGACTCGCAAAGAGGCGCGACGACATGACACCGGAACCCAGAGTGGATCGACTTGAGCGGCTCGCGAAATTATTCGTGAGAGCCGGCCGGCGCGCGCGGCTCGACATAAGGCACCAGGACGAGAAAATAAATATCCTCATTGACCTTCACATGCAGAATCAGGAGCTGTTCGCGAGAAACGAAGAAAGATTCGCGAAGAACGAGGAGCGGTTTGCGAAGAATGAAGAACGGTTTGAAAAAAACGAAGAGCGCTTCGCGAAGCAGGATGAAAACATACAAGCGCTTTTAGAGCTTCAAAAACAGAATGAAGAGAGATTTCGCGAGAATGAAGAGAGATTTGCCCGAACCGACAAAAGATTCGCGGATCTGGCTGAGTCTCAAGCTAACTCAGACCGTCGACTGAATTCATTGATCGAACTCATCCGCTCGGAACGGAAGGGCAACTTCTGAGAGCGCGCTAAACATTAAACCTGAAATTCACTACATCGCCTTCCTGCATGATGTAGTCCTTGCCTTCCAATCTCATCAGTCCCTGTTCCTTTGCCGCAGCGTATGACCCCGCGCGTATCAGCGCGTCGTAGCCGACTATCTCGGCCCGGATAAATCCGCGGGCGATGTCTGAATGAATCTCGCCGGCAGCATCCTGCGCGCGCGATCCCTGATGAATGGTCCAGGCTCGCACTTCCTTTTCGCCAGCAGTCAGAAAAGACATCAGTCCGAGCAAGTGATACGCGTTCTTGATCAGGCGATCAACGCCGCTTCCGGAGACTCCCAGGGTTTGCAAATAGTCGAGCCGCTCCGCTGGGGGCAACTCGACTAACTCGGCTTCAAGCTGAGCGCAGATCGTCAAGCATTCCGCCCCTTCAGACTGGGCCAGATCGCGCACGAGGCGAAGATGGGCGCTTTGCTCCGGGTTGGCCAGCGTGGCTTCGTCAACGTTGGCCGCGTATATCGTCGGCTTCATGGTGAGCAGGAAAAAGTTACGGGCAATGGCGCGTTCATCGTTCGTCAATTCAACGATGCGCGCGGAGTTGCCCTGCTCCAGGGCCGGCTGAATCTTGTCGAGAACTTCCAGTTCCGCGCGCGCTGTCTTATCACCGCCCTTTAATCCCTTCTGGGCCTTTTCGCGGCGACGTTCAGCAGTTGCAAGATCCGCCAGGGCCAGCTCGATCTGGATCGTTTCGATATCACGTTTCGGATCGACTGAGCCCTCGACGTGCACCACGCCTTCGTCTTCAAAGCAGCGTACGACTTGGACTATCGTGTCGGTTTCGCGGATGTTCGCCAGAAACTTATTGCCGAGACCCTCGCCTTTCGATGCCCCTCGCACCAGTCCTGCGATGTCCAAAAACTCGACCGTGGCCGACACTATGACGCTGGTTTTGACGAGTTTCGCGAGCGGCTCAAGTCGCTCATCAGGAACCGGCACCACGCCGACGTTGGGCTCGATGGTGGCGAACGGATAGTTGGCCGCGAGGGCAGCGCTCTGTGCCGTAAGAGCGTTAAAAAGCGTCGACTTGCCGACGTTGGGTAAACCGACTATGCCTGCGCGGAGCATACTGTGAGCAATTCCTCCTCAATGCGAAACCAACACTTCTACACTGCCGCTGGACGTAACGCAAGCGGCGAGCGGGACAGTCGAATCGACAGACCACGGAAGTCAAATCGGGTGTTGAGATCCTTGGGAGCCGGCGTGATGACAGTCAGTACCAACTGTTAAGAGGGTGAGCCCCGAGACTCCTCAGGTCAGGAGTTGATTCTATGGTCACCGCTCGCGCACACTGGCTTCATGCCGTAGATTGATTCATTGAAACAGATGAGTGACGCCCGTCTCAGGGATCAGTGATCAATCCTCTGCATGGTAATAGTGGTTGTGGGTGAGGTTCCCGCGGTGCGGCTATACGAAACCCAATAGCCGGCTTTTGGATAGCGCAGTAGCTTGTAGATCGAGCCGTCCGTTTTGGCCTCAGCTTCGGCGCCCAGCACCTCTTTAGCCGAGGGAATGGTATTGGCGCCACTCATAAAATCGATCGAGATGGCCGTCACCGCGCCGGCTTTGTCATAGTAAACCTGCACGGCTTGCGTATCGTTGAAAACGTACAGGTCCATTTCGGCGCTTTTGTCGCGCGGATTTCCCAGCTTCTTGCGCGTGGCGTCGGCAGTCATCCCGATGCGCACGCCCTTAAACTCGCTGAAGGTGGGCTGATTTTCAGGATCGTCCGCGGCAGTCCTGGTTCGCTGCGCGAGGGAAGCGTTTGCAGTGAGGACTATGAAGCTCAGCATGCATGCGAAAACGAAAGTTGATCTTCTGGTTCGACCTCGAAACAGTCTGGGGGAAACGCAAAGCATTTTTGTACTCCTCCGATGATGGCCACGTTAGATTTGCGCGGCGGAAGGTTTCGGAACCGGGCGAGCCTGCCATCCTTTGCGGACGACCGGCCATTACGATGACGTTGACAATATGCCAAGCCGGAATCACAAGTCAACAGTTTCAGTGGCTGTAAATTATGCTGGCGGTCCGCGACTGACTTCCTATTGACTCGCAGGCCGATTTGGCATAGAAGCATTGTGATTTCTAACTCAACCAAAGCGGTTTCAAATTTGATCCTAAAAGGAGTAACGGGGTAATGAAGAAATATCTTTCGCTGGCTCTGCCCTTCGTGGCCATAGCACTTTTGGCCTTTTCCCAATTCGGTTGCGCCAACCCGCAGAATACAAACACTAACACCGTCGCAATAGCGACACCCGAACCGACGCCGGATACGGCCGGTATCGAGGCGGAACTGACAAAGATCGAGAATGATTGGCCGCGAATTATCAAAGAGCATGATGCGGCCACCGTGCGACGGATCGAAGCCGATGACGCCATTTTTGTTTATCCCGATGGGACACTCGGCGACAAGGCGCAGGATATCAAGGACATGGAAGCCGGATCTTTGAGTGCGGATTCATGGGAAGTCCTGGACTTAAAAGTGAACGTACTCGACAAGGATTCAGCGGTGGTTAGCGGCCGCAACGTGGTTAAGGGCGGCAAGTACAAGATGCCTGATGGTAAGGTCCAGGACATCAGCGGCGAGTATCGCTGGGTGGATACCTTCGTGCGGCGTAACGGGCAGTGGCAAGTCGTGGCCGGCGCGGCGACGCCAGTTCAGAAAGGCGCATCCGCGGCCTCAACCCCGAAGAGTTCGCCAACTCCCTCAGCGTCTCCGGGCCTGAAGCCAACTCCTTCGCCCAGGGCCATGCCCAAGGCAACACCGGCAGCAAAGGCGTCGCCGGCGACGAAGGCCATGCCTTCACCGGCGAAAACGAAGACGCCATAGTAGAAGCTAAGGCAGCCTGCCGCTGGATGTAAGCGTGGTTCGAAAAAGGGCTGCGTCCTTCTGGGCGCAGCCCATAATTTTTGGCGAGACACTACGGAAGGTCTCCGTACATTCAGGCTGCAAGCCGCGCTCACCTGACTGAGCTGAGCTTCAAGACCAGATGCCTGGAATCATTTCGCTGCATGAGGGGCACCTGCCTGCGGGGGTAACTTTCATCTTCTGAATAATGTAGCCGTACCGCTCAACCAGCAGTTCGTCGCATGACGGGCAGAAAGTATTTTCCCAGCGACCGACTCTACCTGGAAGATTCCCTGCGTAGACATAACGTAACCCGGCTGCCCGGCCTATCTCGCAGGCACGTATCAACTGTGCGGCGGTCGTGTTCGCGTTGTCAGTCATCCGGTAGTCCTGATGAAATGCCGTCACGTGCCAGGGAATGTCCGGCGAAACTGAGGCGATGAAATCCGCCGCGCGTCGTAGCTCATCTTCGGAATCATTGAAGCCGGGAATTACGAGGGTGACAATCTCTTCCCAGAAGCCACGCTCATGGACCATCTTCACCGTGTCCAGAATGTTATCGACCACACCGCCAAGCTGCCGATAGTTACGATCGCTCATCGATTTCAAATCGATCTTGTAGCAGTCAGTCCAGGGCCTCAGATAGTCGAGCACTTGCGGCGTCGCATTTCCGTTCGAGATAAAGGCAGTACGAAAGCCTGCGGCCTTCGCTTGCTTGAAAACCTCGACTGCCCACTCGGCCGTAATTAAAGGTTCGTTGTAACTCGACCCGACCATCGATGCGCCATAAGCCCGGGCCATTGCGATCAATCTTTCGGGCGTGATGGTCTGCGGAGGGGACCCCGCCGCATCGTCGCGCAGGGCCTGTGACGTGAGCCAATTCTGGCAATAACTACAGTGCAGATCGCAGCCAAGCATGCCGAACGTCAACGTGTCTGATCCCGGCAAAGCGTGAAAGAACGGCTTCTTCTCAGTCGGGTCGCACTGTAAAGCGGCCACGTAGTTGACGGGCACGCGCAGATGTCCGCCTTCGTTGAAACGGACTTTGCAGATGCCACGCTTTCCTTCTTTGATCAGACAACGATGGCCGCAGGCGAAGCAGTGCAGCGCGTTGTTGGCGAGGTGCTCGGTCAACTCAGACGCGCCCTCGGCGGTCATCTCATCGAGGACTTCAGCGAGTGAAGTTGCTGTTGTGCTCAGCGGCATTTATCTAAATCCGTTCAATGGTAGTAGTTTGTCTGAGCAATTATACTCCTCTGATGCATGAGAGTGGCGAACGGACGCAGCAATCGCTATCCTTAGATCTACGTGACACCATTTCTATTAAGGAAGAAATGATCATCGAAGAAATCACCGTCACTGCTTTTCAACAGCACACGCGCGTCGTTGGTTGTGCGAAGACGAAACGCGCGATCTGTATCGACCCGGGCGATGGCTCGGCAGATATCGTGAGCGCTATCGACAAGCACGGTTTTGAACTTCAAGCCATTGCCTGCACGCATGCCCATTTGGATCACGTCGGCGGAGTCGCCGCGCTGAAAAAGCTTAAGCCGGACGCACAGATTATTATTCATGCGGCTGATGAGCCTTTATACCTTGAACTGCCGAATCAACCGGCCTGGCTGGGGATTCCGCGTTCGCAGTGGGCTGATTACGGTTTTGATTATGAGCCGCCGCCAAAGGCGAATGAGTACTGGAGCGACGGACAGGTTTACGAAGTGGGTGGGCTCAGCTTCCAGGTTATTCATTGCCCTGGCCATACGCCCGGACACGTCGTGCTGTTTGAACCGAGTGAAAGAAAAGTGTTTGTCGGTGATTGCCTGTTTGCGGGTTCGATTGGCCGCACGGATCTGCCGGGCGGCTCGACTGAGCAATTGATGGATTCGCTCTTCAACAAGATTCTGCCGCTCGGTGATGAAGTGACGGTCTACTCAGGGCACGGACCAACCACCACGATCGGCCAGGAGCGGCGGACTAATCCGTTTCTCACCGGTGCTTACAGTGCGGGCAAAGGCGGCAGGTTCTAAGCTGCAATCTCTCGCCCCTCTCCCAAATGGAGAGGGAGTTTTCGCCCATTCTGTCAGGCACTACTTCTCGACGATATCTTTTCGCAGGCTGCTAACAAACGCCAGCAGATCATCCTTCTCAGCCTTGGGCACGTTGAACTTTTCGAGCGATTCCACCAGGTGCTTCGCGGCTGCATCCCAATCGTCAGCTGTGATTCCCAAACCCTTATGCGACGTTTTCATGTCGCGGCCGGTGTAAAGGCACGGACCGCCCGCGGCTGCGCAAAACTGATCGACGATGTGCTGGCGAATTTTCTTCAGCGAATCTTCGCTGTGACCGACGAAAAATTTTGTGAAGCGCTTGTCGGCTACCAGGCGGCCGATGAAATCGTCAACCACGGCGGCAACTGCGTTGTATCCCCCGAGACGGTCGTAGAGCGACTTCTTGTCCTGAGTCGCCGGGCCAAGCACTGATACTGACCTCGAAGCACTGACTGGCTGCCGCGCCGCCGCAGTTGCGGCAATAGAAGCCAGCAGGCACAAACAAATCGCAAGTCTCTTAGTCATCATTCTCACCTCGTTTGGTTGTGTATTTGCTTAGAAAAGCCAAAGCGGCTTGGACCAAAGAGCCCAGCCGCCTTGATAGTTTTCGAAAATCGTCCGATTCGAATCGTTAGTTAGGCATCAGCACGGTATTAACTACGTGGATAACGCCGTTCGACTGATAGACATCACCGACCGTCACCGTTGAGGTCCCGCCCTTTTCGTCGCGCAGCAGAATGCTGCTGCCATCCATCGAGGCGATCAGAGTGCCACCGCTGACTGTCTTAAGTCGAGCTTTTCCATGGCCCTTCCTGATGAGCTTCGCCAGTGTCTTCGAGTCGTACTTTCCAGCCACAACATGATAAGTCAGAACCTTCGTCAGCATCGCCTTGTTTTCCGGCTTGAGCAGCGTATCAACTGTCCCGGCCGGCAACTGCGCGAACGCGTCGTTGGTTGGAGCGAAGACCGTGAACGGGCCTTTGCTGTTGAGCGTGTCGACCAGACCGGCAGCCTTAACGGCCGCGACCAGGGTCGTATGGTCCGCTGAGTTCATGGCGTTGGCGACGATCGTCTTACTCGGGTACATCGCGGCGCCTCCGACCATCGGATTCTCTTTCATCATCTGCGCGAAAGCCGCGGAACTCCCGATTGTCAGAGCCGCCGCCGCGATCATAATTGCGAAAAATCTTTTCATTCGTTCTCTCCCTTTTTGTCGCTTTGAATTGTGAACTTCTGAGGGATATACGCGGCGTCCGGCAATAGCGGATTTTCGATCCAGCGAGAATTTTTTGCGGGAAGCGAAAAAAGGGACGTACTCTTCGAACTTAAGAACTGGGACTGCTGAGATAAATCGCGCCCGTGGGGATGGCCGATCCTTTTTTCGGTTCGAGGGTGATCGCGATGACCGCGCTCTCCATCGCTTCAGGAGGCATGTGTTCGGGAAGCATGGCGTGCCCGGAGGCGTCTACCGTGAATATTCTTCCGGCCATTGGCGAATGGCCCTTGGGAATAAACCACAGCTCATAAGCCTGGTCGGTGGGGGTTGCCGGCAGTCCTTCCGCCATGAGTATCGCTCGGCCGGTTTTCGGATCGTAGATGAAAGTACCTCGCGCGCTTTGGGCCGTTTGCGTGCCGGCCAGTTCCATCTTCTTCGCGCTCGGTGAGTTGAGCAGCGCCAGTGCGTCGCGTTGTCGCCCGAGCACGTCGCGATCGCGCACCAGTTCATGCTGCTGGGTGTTGACCTGACGCGAGAGCTGCGCGAGCTCCTGCCGCATTCTCGTATCGCGCCGCCACAGCACGATGATGCCCACCAGCATCGCAACCAAGGCGATCGCTGCCGCCACCCTCAGGCCGATTGTCCAGATATTTCTTTGAGCACGCGGTTTCATCTCAATAACTTTGGCCGCGGGCGAGGTGGCCGGCTGTTCGCGCTTTATACTAGCCAGGATTCGGTCGCGAACTTCAGGGCTTGGCTCTGCCGGCGTCGCTGCATGCGCCAACAAAGCGCCGCTGTCTCGCAACTCGATCAGTTCGTCACGACATTCCGCACAGGTGTTGAGATGCTCTTCGAGCACACGCGTGTCGGCAGCGTCGAGCGCATCGAGCGAGTACAAGACCAACAACTCCTGGTATTCCGGATGTTCCATTAGACTATGTCGCGTGATTGTCCGATCAATTCCCGCAATTTGCTCAATCCCGAACGCATGCGCGTCTTGACCGTGCCCAAAGGATCGCCCAACCGCGCGGCAATCTCAGTCTGGGTCAAACCTTCAAAGTAAGCCAGAAAAAGCGTTTTCTGCTGTTCGTCGGGGAGTTCGGCCAAGGCCTGCCTAACGATGGCGCCGGTTTCGGATTTCAAAGCATCGAGCGCGGCATCGCCAACGTCTTCTTGCGGAGTCTGCGCGACTTGCTCGGCCAATCTCATGCGCGATCCGGCCGAGCGCAAACGATCGAGCGCGCGGCTGCGGGCGATGGTTACCAACCAGGTAAAGGCGCGTCCGCGCGCTTCGTCAAAATCGGCTGCTCGCCGCCAAACCTGCAAAAAGGTTTCCTGCAAAACATCCTCCGCCTCTTCGCGGTCATGCAATATACGAAGGATGAGGCCAAACAGGATTAGCCGGTAGCGATCATAACAAGCTGCGAGGGCAAGTTCGTCCCCACCCGCCACGGCGTGTAAGAGCTCATTATCAGAAATCTGTGAAGGTTCGGCTTGCACCGGCAGGAACTCAGCACCATCTCAGTCAATGCGTCGCCGCAACTACCGGACTAAGTCTGACCGAAGCCCCGTCGCGGTTGGCGCGCACGCGGATTCGGCGGTGACCTTTGCCATCCGTACCTGAGGCGTAGGTGATCGTGTAAGCAGTGCGCATCTGCGCCACCACGTCGTCGTAGGCTTTCTGCAAATCTTCCAGACGCTTGATTGGATAAAAAACACCGCCGGAAACGGTGGCCAGCTTTTGTCCCTCTTCCGCGGCGCGGGTCGTGATCGTCAAATAGCGCGTGCGCATCGGGTCGACCGTGATGGAAGGGCGCGGGACGCTGGATTCAGGAATCAATCCCGACGGCACATAGAGCGGATAAATCAGCGCCCCCGATTCGATCGTCGCTTCCAGAATTGCGGGAAACGGAATGAACGATTTGTTGTCGTCACCGTCCGACAGAATTACCACGGCGGTGCGCTCGCCGCGCAGAGGCTTCAGCGGTTCCACCAGGGTATAGCCGAGCGCGTCCCAGAGCGCGGTCGCGCCGCCGGCGTCGAGCTCATCGAGCTTCTTTGAGAGCAAACGACGATCGGTCGAAAAGCCGGAGATCACTTTGATGTCGTCGTGAAAGCTGATAATCGAGATTCGATCCTGCGGGCTGGCGGTGTTCAGGAAATCGCGTGCCGCCTTGCGGATGAAATCTATTCGCTCTTCCACGCTGCCGGAAACGTCGAGCAGGAGAACCAGATTGAAAGGCTCAGTCGCGGGCGTGACGTCGACAATCCGGCGTTCGCTGCCGTCTTCATAAACCGCAAAGTCGGAATTGCGCATGCCGGGAATTGCCCGGCCGTTGCGGTCGGTAACGCTGGCGTTGACGCGCATTAGTTGCGGCGAGACAGCCGTAGCGACTTCACCCGGCGGCGGAAGTTTGACCAGCGAAGGTTCGTTGCGCGGCGGTGGGAGAGTTCGGGCAAAATCGCCGAACATGCGCGGGCTAACTGTGCGAATAGCGTCTGTCAGTGGACCGTCACCGCTGCGCACTATCGCGCGTGCTGCTTCAGTCAGCGGCCGCTCGCGCAGATCGTTCGGGGCCATTGTTGGATCGACGTTGAGCAGAATCACGCCGCGCTGCGTGATGAAATTCAACTGCACCAGTTCCTGTTTTTCGGCTGGCTTCTCACTGGTATTATCAGGCGTCTTAGCCGCGTCGTTTGCCTCACCTTTGTTATCGGCAGAATCTGCAGTGACGTCGAGCGCCGGAGCTTCTTTCTTCTTGTGCTTCTTTCGTTTGGCGTCCGGGCCCAATACGCCGGAAATCGAAAACGCGCCGGCGCGGCCTTCTTTGATTCGCGGCAGTTCAACGTCGCTGAGGAACCGTGGGTGGCTGGATTGCCAAAGGAATTTGAATTTGAGCGCGTCGAGCGGCACGTCCGCGTGAATCGTGCCCGTGTTCGTGAGCACATCGGCTACTTCAAAGTCTCCAATCACGTCGACCATACCCGTTTCAGTCTCTATCTTCACCCGCGAACGCTTCGGAACGTGTACCGTCAGATCGATGCGGTCGCGCCGTTCGCGCACGGTAATGTCGCTGCCAGAGACGGTCACGTCCGCGGCTTCGACCGGGGCGCCCGACGAGTTTGCCTGCAAGCTTGCCCTGCTTTTCTCATCATCAGAAGCAACCACGGAGACGCGCCCATTGCGATTCTTGATCGTCAAGAGCGACTTTCCGCCGGTCGTTAATTCCTTTTCATAAGTTTGCGCTTGCGCCCGGGTGTTTGAGCGAAAAGTGAAGAACGAAGCCAACAAAGAAACAACAAGCAGAAGCGAAATCTGAATGGGGACTTGGCGGTAAATCCGCCGGGGGGCAATGGAACTAAAAAACATAGCGCTTGATCTTGCCCTGCGGTACGCCGGTGGTCAAGTTAGAAGTACCCCAGGTCGCTTTTGCGTCTTACCTATTACCTTTGCGCCTTTGCGTTAAATGCATTTCTTGCTAATTAATTTCACGCAAAGGCGCAAAGAGAATACCAAAGGCGCCAAGAAGTTCTGCTAGAATGGCCGCGACTTCGCATGACCAATCGTCAGTTCAAATCATTTTCGGACTTCTGGCCATATTACCTGGGCGAGCACAGCCAGCCGGCCACACGTGTGCTGCATTGTCTGGGCACGCTGACGGCTATCAGTTTTGTGATTGCTCTAATTGCAATCGGCCGTTGGTGGTTGTTTCCACTCGCGCTGGTTCCTGGTTACGCGTTCGCCTGGGCGGCGCATTTTTTTATTGAGAAGAATCGGCCGGCTACGTTTACCTATCCGCTGTGGTCGTTCATGGGTGACTGGAAAATGCTCGCGTTGATGCTCACCGGGAGGTTGAAAACCCGAGGGGCGGAGTATCAGAAGCCCGACCGTTAGGGAGGGCTCCTCGCCCTGGCGAACGCATGGCAGCGAGGGTCAGCGCCGGTTTTAGATTGAGCGCGCTTCGCGCGCTGTGCGGGCAGGGATGCCCGCGCTCCATTTTGGAATGAGAGAAACCAAAGCTCAACGCAAGGCCCGCACTGAACAGATCATCAAACTGCTTAAGCGCGCGCATCCCGATGCACACTGCGCGCTGAATCATTCAAACGCATTTGAACTTCTGGTCGCCACGATCCTGTCAGCACAATGCACTGACGAACGCGTCAACATCGTCACGGCGGATCTCTTTCGCAAATACCGTAAGCCGCAAGACTATTTGAAAGTTCCGGCAACCGAACTGCAGCAGGACGTCCGCACCACTGGCTTTTTTCGCAACAAGACAAAGTCGATTCAGGGCGCGTGCAAGATGCTCACGGAAGAATTCGGCGGGCGGGTACCGCAGACGATGGAAGAGTTGTTGAGGCTTCCGGGCGTCGCGCGCAAGACCGCCAACGTCGTGCTCGGCGTCGCGTTCGGCATCGCCGCGGGAATAGTGGTGGACACGCATGTCAGCCGCTTGTCTCAAAGGCTGCGGCTGACCAGGCAGAAAGACCCCGGCAAAATCGAACAGGATTTGACGGAGCTGGTGCCGCGCAACGATTGGATCGTTTTTTCACACTTGCTGATTTTTCACGGCCGCAGAGTCTGCAAAGCCCGCCGGCCTCTGTGCGAAGAATGTGTGGTTGAGAAGTTTTGTCCGTCGTCGCTGTTGAAGACCGGCAAGGTGCCGAAGTAGGTAGTTGATTTGATCTCGTAACGTGAGCTTTCCTGCCGTCAAAAACTCAATCTGACCCGCAAAGTAATCTGGCGATTCCCGCCTGAGCCGCCTCCGCCGCCTGGTCCAAAGAAAAACATGCCCGACGTCCCGTTCGACTTAAGAAAGTAAGGCGAGGCCATGTTGCCGACGGGGTTCCCTCGGTTGGTGTGGTTCAGAGCGTTGCTGGCATAGATCGAAAACGATAGCGAGTATGGTCTTTGAATCTCAGGTTTGGCTGGCGGCTTTTGGCTGCCGGTCGCGCTGATCACACTGGCGTTCGCGGTTGCGGGTGGCGGTGTCTTCGGCTGAATGGCCGGCCCAAACTTGAAGACCTTTGCCAGTCCCAGGTTGACTGAGAAGAACGTCGGTCCGTGTCCAAAGTTTTTCGGAATAATTGGCTGACCAGGAACCGGATTCGGATCGAATGCGCCCAGCGGCGTCACGATCACGCCGGGCTTGTTCAGGTCTGTGGCAAAGGCCGGGCGTTCGGTAAAGAAGGTATCGCCATTAGTATCGTGGCCGGTCGTGATATTAAAAGGCACACCGGAATTAGCGATGATAAACGTATTCACACTGAACCCGGAGCGCATTTGATAATCCGCGCTGCAGTAGAACCAGTGGCGAATATCGAAACTACCACGGCCCCTTTCCTGACTGAAGTCGTACGGATCGAAAGGTGAACCGCTGGTGCCGTTGTCCGTGCTGCGGGTCTTCGCTAAAACGTAGGTGCTCCAAAAGCCCACCTTCATAATTTTGCCGCTCACGTTCACGCTGAAGTTGTCGTATCTCGATTTGCCATTCGATTGTGACTCGAGGACATTACCGGCAGCTTGTCCGAGTGGCCGCACGCCGCTGGTGGGCAGCGCCGGGTTAAAGGTCCGGGCCAGCGGAGCGTTGATGTTCACAGTGCGTAATATGTGTGACGTTTCGGCGTGTGAATAGGTGATGCCGAACCTGAAAGTCTTTGATACCTGGTGCTCCACACTCAATGACGAGCGCAAAGAATAACCTGGGGCGATATCTGATCCGAGAAAACGTCTTGTCTGGGGCTGGGCAAAGGCGTCGAGCAGATTGATCGAAGGTATAGCAGGAAACAGGTCGAGCACCGTTGGATCGGTAACGACGAATTGTTGCTGATTGAGGCCGTTGAACCTGCGCGCTTGCAGAATAAGATCCTCCGAGATTCGATTGTAAAAGATGCCGATTCCTCCGCGAATCACTGTCTTGGACGGACTGGGCCCGGCTGGCTTCTGGGGTGTCGCTGTTTTCGCTGCCGTCGTGTTCTTGCTGTCAGTCGCCGGCGGTTTTGGTTTCTTGCTTCCGAACGAAGGTGACCAGGCAAAGCCAATGCGCGGCGCAAAGTTCGAGTTGCTGCTGATATTGTTCTGGTTCTCGTAGCGCACTCCCGGCGAGATGGTAAAGTTTGGCCGCAGCTTCCAATCATCCTGTGCGTAAAAACTAATGTCGGTTTGATTGACGTCAGCTTCGGGATTACCACCCGCGATCGAAAACTGGGTAGCGCCGCCTCCCAAACTTCTAATCTGCGCCGCGCTCAGGTTCTGTCTTTGGAATACGAGGGTGCGCCGGTAGCGCTCGAGGCTGCTGATCTCGATTGCTGCGCCGCCCTGGATAAGCTGATCATTTGCATCGAGACCCGGGCCGGTGCCGCCGGCGAAGGTGTAACTGCCCCCGAAATTATTTGGCGAGATACTGCGAAGCCGCACGTTCCTGAGGCGGCCGCCGATCTTGAAAAAGTGTTTACCCGTTGACCATGAGGTGAAGTTTTGCAGCTCTACACGGTCCTGCTGGTTAGACGCGGTACCGACTTGGGAGCCGCCACCAAAAAAAGATTCCGCTACGTTGAGCGCCGGCAGGGCAGTGTTGGCGATCTGGCGAGAAATGACATGGCTTATCTGCAGTCGAGTTTCATTGATTGTCTTCTCGTTGATGATCGCGGTCTCAGTCACTTGCAGAGTGTAGTTGTGCCGGCCGCCGCGATACGCCCGTGACGGCAGCGTGAACCCACCGACGCCTTGCAGGTTCTGGGCGAACCAGCCGTACTCAAAATTCGCGACCAGAGTGTGCTTCTTATTAATCTTCAGATCACCGCGCAGACTGAAGTAATCCGATGTCTGCGGTGTGACCAGTGTCTGATTGAAGAGCGCCGGCTTCAACGTCACTGGATCGAGAATCGTGGCGTTGATTACTGAATTGCCTTCACTGGCGTAACGGCCGCCATAGAAAGCGAACGAGGCACGTTTGGGAATAATCGGTCCGGTTAGATTTACGTTTAGACCGCGCTGTTGGTATGGCGCCCGTCGCGAAGCGAAAGGGTTGCGCGAGTTCAGGCTCTCGTCGTTAAAGTTGAAGCTAACGCCGCCGTGAAACTTGTCAGAGCCAGGCTGAGTATAAATCTCGATTCCACCCCAGCCCGGATATTCATTCTCAGCCGAATAGGGATTCTGGTTAATGCGAACTTCCCTGATCGCTTCCTTTGGCGGGACTCGCCCGTTCGAGAATCCATCGACAGTCACCTGCGGCGCGTTCTCTCCCTGGGTTGGTCCGGCCATCGCCTGCAAGGCCGACGCCAGCGCATCAGGATCGTTGGGCAATGCCTCGAGCTCGCGGCCGCGCAGGACCATCGCGTCGCCGTTTCGATCAGAGTCAGTGCTGATTCCTTTGTTGTCGATCGTGACCGACTGTTCCAGGGCTTCGATGCTTAGTTGCAAATCAAGGGTCGTGGTCGAACCCGCCTTAACTTTGACCTGCTTCTCTTCGCGAACGGTGAAGCCGACGGCCGCGGCCGTGACCTCGTAATTGCCGGGCGGCAGTGACTTGAATTCATAGTTGCCGGAAGCGTTGGTCGTCGCGGCTCGCGCTTTGCCCTGCGCATCTTTGAGAATCACGGTGGCGTTTGTGACCAGACCTTCGAGCTGATCCGTGACCGTGCCCTTGATCGAGCCGGTGGTCTGTTGACAATAACCGGCGCGAGGGCAGGCGATGATGAGTAGGCCGCAAACCATCAAGAGCGGGAAGATACGGCGCATGGGAGTATGTGACATAAGCACCTCAAATGTTTCAGAGAACTTGACTGGCCGAAGGCTTCGCCCAGATTTAGTTTGGTTGAACTGAGACGACTAGGATTCCCTACCGTTACACGTCACTTGAAAGGCAGGGTTGCAAAAAATCCCCTGGGCGAGACTGGGCGTATCTTAGCAGCAAACAGGGTTTCTGACGCAAGGAAATTGGAGAAGGGAGGTGCCTCTTCAAGAGGTCAACCCTAGGTTGCTGATGAGCACAAGCTGGAGCCGGAAACTATTTCATTAGCACTCGCTTCAGCGAGGTGTTAACGGAACTTCTAACTCAAGATAGCGGCTTCTCGGCAAAACCGTTGAAACGGCAGCGACATACTTGACTCCGCGCGGGCTTCTGTCGAACTTCGATGCGGCCGCTGCAATGGCTCTGCCACTCTGATGCGCGGCTTGTCTCGGACTTGCCGAAACGTGGCATTAATCTGAACGGTCTCTGACCGTGACGGGTCGAAGACCCGAATGAAAAAGCAGGTTCGCCGCCGGCAAGTCGCAGACTTGCCGCGCATCAGAGTGGCAGAGCCATTGCCGTAATGAGTCAAGTATATTAGTGCCGTTGAAACGCTTGGCCGTCCTGGTTGCTCTACAAGTCACCTGGCTGAAGCGAGGTGCTAATGGAAATCAGTCGATTACCGCCTCGGGCCTGCTTGGGTTGCCGGCATCCCTTTCGTCGGAATCGGCAGTTTCCCGTCAGCGCCGCTGGTCAACGCGATGAACGCTTGATCGGCGCGGATGGAATCGAACACTGCATCAACGCGCGCTTCCATCATTTCCTTCTCGCGCACCGCCGCATAGCGTTCGTACCGAAAGAAGTGACGCCGTAAGAGACTGAGCGCTCGCTCGCGCTGCCCGTTCTGTGCATAGATCGCGGCGAGATTGTACGACGCCGGTAACAGCGCGACGTTATCGCGGGCTATCTTTAGCGCCTCTTCCTTCTTTCCGTTGGCGGCCAGGAAAACAGCGGCGAATACCAGGTTGTATGGATCCTTTGGATCGAGAGCGAGGGCCTGTTGCGTGTACCCATTCGCCCTGGCCGGATCGCCTTCGGAATTCCAATAGACGGCCAGGTTTCGATAAGCCAGCGCGAGCGGAAACTCTGCCACCGCGCGTTCCATCAACTCCAATCCTTTTTTGAACTCACCATCGTGAATCGTCATCTTGCCCAGGCCGTGATACGCGACCGAGCGCGACAACGAATCGGCCGGCATGCTCAGAATAGATTCGAAAGCCAGCCGCGCCTTTTTCCAATCACCGATGTTGTGGCGATAGTTCTCGCCCATGAACCGCAGCGGAGTTGGATCAGCCGGATCCATCAGGTGTGCCCGCGTGTACAACTTGTCCGCGGCGATGTAGCGGCCGCTATTTTCAGCCGTCAGCCCGAGCTTCATCGTGCGTTGGATCAGCGCGCTCTGGCGTCGTTCGAAGATCGGCGCCGCCGGTATGACGGCAACTTCGACGCCGAGCTTCTTCAGCTCCTTGGCCGCCTCTTTTGCCTTTTTCGGGAACAGGCATTTCTGATCCAGCACCGCGCGATATTCTTTGATAGCACCAGCATTGTCGCCGGCTTTGACCTTGCGGGCGGCCTCAGTCAACTGACCATCGACCGCGCCCTCGCGCTGCTTCATCTCGCCTTCGACGACCTTTTCCACCTCGGCGACTTTGAGCTTGCCGTCTTTGTTTTCGATCTTCTTTACCGGAGTGCCGTCAGGAGTGGCCAGAACAGCAACGGGCAGTTTTGAGTCACCCAAAAGCTTGTCCGCGTTCGGCAGGTTCGTGTCTGCTACTTCCATCGCGACGCATTGCGAGGCATAAACCGACAGCGCACGCGACTCCCGCAAACTGGAATTCTTTATTTCAGTCTCAGAAGCGGGGAACCAAAAAAGGACCAGGCCGCCTGTCGCCGGCGTGGCCTTGGTATAAACTTTCCACGGCACCGGATAAGTGGCCGCATTCGAGCCGCCACCGCCGCCGCCATTCGACATGCCGCCGCCACCGCCACCACCTCCGCCGCCGCACGTGGCCCACGACGTTTGAATGAAAAAGAGTGCCAGGAGAGCAACGGCGATTGAACGAGCGAATTTAGTCTTCATGGCGCGGGATTATAACAGCGAGTTGCGGCAAAACAAGAAGACTATGCGCAGTTCTCCGAAAGGTGACCGGGGACGGGGACGAAGGGTGGGACAAAACAGAGCAGTAGCCCGACCGTAAGGGACGGCGTTCCATTGACGCTCAAATTACCCGCTTGCCCCTTACGGTCAGGCTACTGATTGGATTGAGATCGAGACTAAGTACGGATTACCAGGTGCAGCCGTAAGACTTCAGCGCGGTTTCCTGTTGCGCAGCAGCCTGTTTGCAAGCCGCGGCCAGACTTCCTTTGGTGGCTGGATTGTCAGCCAGTTTCTTCCAGGAAGAGCGCCACTGGGCGACGGCGGATTTGAATTGAGCGCGTGCCTGCTCAGGCACTTTGCTCGAGACGCAGGCGTCGTACTTGGCGATGAAATCATCGCATTCAGGGACGCCAATTTTTTCACCAGCGGACGCAGTTGTGGCCGCAGGGGTCGACGAACTTGTCGTCTTGTTTGAGTTGCCGGCCATTGTGTTGCTGTTTTCCGTCGTGTCAGTCTTGCTGCATCCGATCAGAATAGCAGTACACAGGACCGCGAAAATCAATAGGGTCTTACTTACCATCGGGGTACTCCTTAAAAGTTCAGCCTTGAAAGTTGAACCAATAACAGAAAAGGGATTGAAAAGCTGCGACATGATACACGAGAAAGCGGAAATTGACAGCTTAACGGGGCGTGTAATTTCAACCCATCAGTACCAGCGGATTGATACGGGCCGGCTGTAAGGATCGCCCCTCGTGGGAAGAGTTTGGGTTCTGGCCTATAATCGCTTAATGGAAGAGAAAAATCCTCTGGCAACAACCACTCTCCCCGGTGTCCAACCGTCCGCAGAGAATGATCGTGCTCATAGCGGAAGTATTACGCCGAGTACTGAGCCAAGTACCGTGGAAAGGAACGTGATTCTCGTGGTGGACGATTCTGCCGATAATGTAGCGTTTCTGAGTTTGGACCTACAGCAGATGGGTTATCGAGTAGTGACCGCGACCAATGGCGAGGAAGCAGTTAGCATCGCTGCCGCGATCCTGCCGAACCTAATTCTCATGGACATCAGCATGCCACGTTTGGATGGCTTGGGAGCTACGCGCCAGATCCGCGAAATAGAGGGACTGCGAGAGGTACCGATAATTGCGCTGACCGCGTTCGATACTGAAGGTTTTAAGAGGGCCGCTTACGACGTAGGAGTTTCAGGTTACCTAACCAAGCCCATCGACTTTGTCCGCATGCATAAACTGATCGCACTACAACTCGCGCC
>JAWVEM010000385.1:0-6635 GCA_033856735.1 Blastocatellia bacterium | reverse complement strand
AGCGTGATCGGTGACGTGGCCCAGCCGGGAATCAAACTGATGTCGCGCCGCCTTTCGGTAACTGAAGCGTTGTCCGAAGCCGGCGGCGTACTGCAGACCGGTAATCGCAGCAAGGTGTTTGTGCTGCGCCGGCAAGCGAATGGAACGCTCACGCCGATTCCGGTGAATGTTACGGCAATTTATCGCGGCCAGGCGCCCGACTCGGTCTATCTGGTGCCCGGCGATCAGGTGGTCGTGCCCGGCAATACTTTGAAGAAACTGCAAACGATCATGGGCTTCACACAAGTGTTGACCTTTGCGCGTTTGTTCACCGGTGGATTCTAGAGCAGCATGAGGTCAGAACCGGGAGCGGTAGCGACCGGGTCTCAACTCCCGATACGACCGAGTTCGCGAGGGCGAGACCCGGTCGCTATCGCTCCCGCTACTGACATCATAACTTGCAGAGAGGTCTCCAATGCCCGGCACCATAAACATCTCGCCGCTACGGAGTGAACGGATACAAACGGCGCATGTCTCCTGCTTCCTAAGTCGCGCCGCCAGCCTCCTGGTCCCTGCTTTCTTCCTGCTGCTCACTACTCACTGCTCACTGCTCACCGCCAACGCTGCCACCTGGACCCGCCAACAGACCGGCACGATGTCCTGGTTGCACGGAGTTTACTTTCTCGATCAAAACCGCGGCTGGGTCGCCGGGAGCGGCGGCACGCTATTGGAAACAGTCGACGGCGGCCAGACGTGGCGGCGACTCAATCTCCTGATCAAAGACAATCTGCGAGACGTCTACTTTGCCAACGAGAAGATTGGCTGGCTGGTAGTTGAGCGCGACTTCCTTAAACTGAAAACGAATGACGAGCCTCGTACCTACCTCCTGAAAACTGAAGACGGTGGTTTGAGTTGGCGGCCGGTGTTTCTTAAGGAACCCGATATCAATGCTCGGCTGGTCCGCGTGGTATTTGCCGACGCCGACCGTGGTTGGGTATTTGGCGAAAGCGGCGTCGTCTTTGCCACGCGGGACGGCGGCGCGCATTGGGTGCGCCAGGCGTCGCCAACAAAATATTTGTTATTGGGCGGAGCTTTCGTTGACTCTGCGCATGGATGGTTGGTAGGCGCCGGGGCAACCATCATTCAAACCAGCGACGGCGGCACGACCTGGAAGACCGGCAATGTGCGCGATGGCGCGGGCGCGCGGTTTACTTCGGCGAGCTTTGTGGGGACAAGCTTAGGTTGGGCCGTCGGTACCGCGGGTCGAGTTTTTGCCTCGACCGACGGCGGCCGCACATGGTTTGCACAGCGCTCGAACGTCGATACCGACTTGTTGGATGTTAAGTTCATCGACGCGGCGGACGGCTGGGCCGTCGGCACACAGGGCACGCTTCTGAACACGAAGGACGGCGGCATTCATTGGTTCGCGTCGGCCAGCGTCACCTCACACTCTCTCGAACGTCTTTTCTTTGTCGATCAAAATCACGGTTGGGCAGTAGGCTTTGGCGGCACAATCCTTTCCTATGGTCCGGCTGGATCTCCACGACTGAAATCTTCAGTGCCTGCGCAATGAGGTCCGTACCGGGAGCGATAGCGACCCGGGTTCAATCTCCTCACACATCGAGATTGCTAGGACGGACCCGGTCGCTATCGCTCCAGGTACCAACCTCATCATTGACAGCCCGCCTCGCCTGATAGTAGAAAATGCGCGTACTCGATCTACCAATCAACTCAAAACCTTAGGAGAACCAAGAATGAAGAGATTTCTACCCCTGGCAGCGCTGTTGTTATTGGCGCTGGCGTCGATGTCCTTTGCGCAAACAGCTCCGGCTGCATCCCCCTCGCCCACGGCTTCGCCAAAGCCGGCGATGAGCAGGGCTCAGATTCGTAATCGCATCATCGTCACGGAAAAGAAGTTGTGGGAAGCATTCAAGAACAAAGACGGGCAGCCCTTCAGAGCCAATCTGTCCGCCGACCATGTGACAATCAACGAAACGGGCGTAATGGGAAAGAACGAGATTGCTACCGGAATAGCGAACGCACCCTGCGAGGTAAAATCCTATGCGCTTAGCGACTTCAAGATCACGTTTTTCAATGCGGGCACGGCGCTGCTCACATACAAAGCGGTGGTGGATGGAACCTGCGCCGGCACTGCCATTCCCAAGGTCTGGTCCAGTTCACTTTACGTTAACCGCGGCGGCAGATGGCTGGCCGCTTCTCATCAGGAGACAACGACCAAGTAAGTACGTTGCACAGGCATCCTGCCCGTGAGCCATGCGGCAAGATGCGCGTGCCACTTCCAATTAGTATTGGCGGACTTTCATGGTCCGCCTTTTTTATGTGCGGCGGCAGAGCCACAAAAGCACGAACGTGTTCCTCCGGCACTGGCTTTGCAGTCCTCCTTAATTCGAACTCAAATTGACGGGTTCGCCTGCACCATTAGCGAACAACGGGCCGCCAAGTGTATCTGGAGGCTACATTGAAAGCGCGAGTTGGCGCGGTCAAGAACAATGAACGACTTGGCAGCAAAAGTATCTTCCCGACCGGCGAGCAAGCCCGTCAGCCCCGATGATGACGATAGCTTGCCTTCGTTGTTTGGCCGGATGGGCGACGAGCTAACCAAGTTAGTGGACCTGAGATTCAATCTCTTAAAGGTCGAGATACAGGAGGACGTCGGCGCCTATGTACATCACGGAGTAATGATGGCCATCGGCGGAATAATCGTGGCCGTCGGCTTTGCCCTGGCTAACATAGCGCTTTCGTTTTTCATCTCGACATTGTTTGCGAATTCTCAATTGAGTCAGCCGGGAAAGTATGGACTCGGGTTTACGATGACCGGGCTTATCTATCTGATAGCAGGCGGAATCATTCTGGCCGTGACCAAGAGGCGTCTGGCCGCACAGGATTTCTTGCCCCGCCGAAGCCTCGCGGAACTCGAGAGTGACAAGCAGATGGTCAAGACTTTGATTCAGGGCTGAAAGGATTGGAGGAAGCTATGGCTGAAAGCGGATCAAAAACAGCGCGTTCGAAAGCTAACGAAGAACCGCAGACCAAGGCGCAGTTGCAGCGAGAGTTGGACAAGACACGTGAATCCCTGGCTGAGACGGTTGACGATATCAAGGAAACCGTTACGGAACGTTATGAAGCAATCAAAGAGACTGTTGGCGGCGTGATGACCTTCCGCGAGCAGTTTCAGAATGAACCGCTGGTTTGGAGTCTGGGCGCACTCTCCGCGGGCTTTGCCTTGGGTTACACGACTGGGTATGCGCACAAGGAAATGAAAGGAAAGGGCAAACATTCCGAGGTCAGCGCCTTCACCAATAGCCTCGTTGACGAAGCCTCACTGGTGGGCAAGACATTGGTGATGCCTACGCTCAACCTGAGGATTA
The DNA here is from genome assembly GCA_033856735.1 of Blastocatellia bacterium. Taxonomy (GTDB): domain Bacteria; phylum Acidobacteriota; class Blastocatellia; order Pyrinomonadales; family Pyrinomonadaceae; genus UBA11740. The sequence continues at coordinate 3,267 of JAWVEM010000385.1, read as the reverse complement.
AAGAATTGTTCGGCTTTGATTTTTCCGATCTACTGGCAGAGATAGATCGCGCCAAACCCGGCGCTCCGAAGAAAGGCGGCGCCACGAAAAGCACCGCCAGGAAGCGTACGAAAGGTGCGACAAAGAAAACGCTGAGCACCAAACGAAATGGGAAATAAGGGGCGCAGCATTTAACCAATCAGGAGGCACACATGGCAGCAAAGAAAACGTCGAAAAAAGGTACAAAGACTTCTAAGTCTTCGAAGTCTGCTTCAAAAGCAAAGTCTTCTTCCAAGTCTTCGAAATCTTCGAAGAAGGCGGGGAAGGGTTCGCAGAAAAAGTCGGCCCGCAAGAGCTCGGCAATCGGTCTGTTAGATAAGGCGAAGAAGCTTGTCGGTGAAGTAGTCGTAGCCGCAGCCAAGGGCGCCGCCACCGGAGCAATTAAAGGCGCGGCCGTAGCGGGCGGCGAAGCCACCGGCCTGACCAAAGGCACAAGCGCCAAGAAGCGTTAGTCGATATCCGATTTTGTGAAGGATGAAAAACGAATGAGCCCGCGTGGCGAAGGATATCCGCCGGGCGGGCTCTAATCTGTCAGCATTGTCGCTGATTCAAGAAGGGGTCAGATACTACTCGGTAATTTCCGTCAGCTTGGTTACCTTGAGGGTGTCGCCGTCGATAATGCCTTCGGCTTTGACCTTCAGGCCCTTCTTCGACTTGGTGCTCTTCAGCAGAGCTTCCGCGCTCGTGTTGCCGCTGTCGTCCAACTTGTAAAGCTTGTCGCCGGCAAAAACCGCGTAACCGCTTTTCTCGCACGCCTCCATGGTCGCGCAGCTCGTGCCGTGGGTCTTTACCCAGGTGCCGAAGGTCTTGTCGGTGGCGTGGTTGGCGGCACAACTGTTATCGATCAGATAACCGGTCAGGGTCGTGCTCTTATCCTGGGCAATCAGTGCTCCGGCCATCAGGGCCAGGACTACTATCAAAGGGAAAATTTTACGCATCATTTCGGGGTCTCCTTGGTTCAATCTTTGGTTTATTGTTCGGGGGGGCGAATGGTATCACACCCTTACCACTCCGTGAAGCCGGCAGAAGACGCGCGTCGAGTCGGAGAAGCCGGCGAAATATCAGTAGCCCACAGCGCAAGCTGCGGGTGAGCAGCCCAAACGAGAACAGGTGAGCCCGCGAATGCGGGCGACACAACGCCGTGTTGGAGCTATGCCGCCCGCGTCGCGGGCTCCGTTCATTTCAACGAATCGTGAACCCACAGCTGACGCTGTGGGCTACTGGTATCGTCGCCTGCTTCGCAGGCTGGTTGAATCGCGATCCCCACGGGCGGCCAGCTAGCGCTTTACGCCCTCTCACGGTCAAGCTACTGCCCCGCGCTACCTTCATCGTCGGCGCGTCGCTCGGGACGCATGTGCGGAAACATGATCACATCGCGGATCGACTGCTTGTTAGCGAGTAGCATTACCAGACGATCAATGCCGAGGCCGATACCCGCGGCGGGTGGCATGCCATACGAGAGCGCACGGATGTAGTCTTCGTCCATCACCATCGCCTCTTCATCGCCGCGCTCGCGTTGCTGCACCTGATCGTTGAAACGCTGGTACTGCTCTTCCGGATCGTTCAACTCCGAGAAGCCGTTGCCGGATTCAAGCCCGCCGACGAAGTATTCGAAGCGTTCGGCGATGGATGGATCCGAAGGAGACGCCTTCGATAAAGGCGAGATGGGCTTCGGAAAATCGGTGATGAAGGTTGGCTGGATTAACAGCGGTTCGCCAAATCTCTCAAACAAGAATTCTATGTTTATCGCGTGTTCATCCTCGCGAAAAACACTAAGATTAGAGCGAAAATCCAATTTTTCTAAGTCCCAAAGCCCACGGGACTTCTGCCGTTGCGGTGGATACGCAAAGGCAGTGCTATCCCTTGTTGCTTCCCAACTCTTGAAATATCTAACTACGCTTTCCACAAAACTCTTGTTGGCGAGCAAGTCGACGCTCAGATTAGGATCACTTTCGTCCTTAATCCATTCGTCGTAGATTCGTTTGAATCCTCTTACAATCGCCTCCTTCATCGTCATCCGTTGAAACGGCTGTGAAAAATCAATCTCGTGCTCGCCATAGCGCACGTGCGTATGGCCGAAAGCTACAAACACGACCGAACGCAAAAGCTGCTCAGCAAAATCCATCATCTGATTCACGTCCGCGTAAGCCATGTAGAACTCGAGCATCGTGAATTCCGGATTGTGTTTGGTTGAGATGCCTTCGTTGCGAAAGTTACGATTCAGCTCATAGACCTTTTCAAAGCCGCCGACGACAAGCCGCTTCAAATAAAGTTCGGGCGCAATGCGCGCGTAGAGATCGATGTCGAGGGCGTTGTGATGCGTCTTGAAAGGCTTGGCCGCCGCGCCGGTCGCCAAAGGCGTCAGCATCGGCGTTTCGACTTCGATGTAACCGTGATCGTCGAGGAAGCGGCGAATCTCGCGCACGGCTTTCGAGCGCAACTCGAAAACTTCGCGCGGCGTCAGATCGCCTTCTTCGCGCTCAAGCTTCAAACTGCCGGCGATCAAATCGGCATAGCGCTGCCGCTGGCGAATCTCGGCATCCTGGATCCCGTGCATCTTGTCCGGCATCGGCAATAAAGCCTTTGCCAGAAACTGCAACTTCTCGACGTGCACCGACAGCTCGCCGGTCCGGGTAACAAACAGATAGCCTTCGACGCCGATGAAGTCGCCGTGATCCAGCAGATTGAAAAGATCCCAGCCGTTAACTTCGCCGCCCTCCGCGTCGTTGCTTACGCCGGCGATGTCCTGGCGGCGAACATAAATCTGCAAACGCGAAGTGCCATCAGACAGATGAAGGAACGCCGCTTTGCCCATCACCCGCGGTGGCGCAGCGATGCGCCCGGCGATCCGCACGCGAGTTTTGTTGAGCGTGCCGTTGGCGGTTTCGAGTTCATCCGGACCGGGCTTCTGGCCTTCGGCGACTTGCGGCTCGAATTTCTTGAACGCATCGACAACGGAAGTTATCGTGTCTTCAGCGGACGAAGTCTCGGTGACGTTGCTGCGTTCGAACTTGTTTGGATAGACGTTGCCCACCAGTTCGCGCAAAGCTTCCAGGTGAGCGCGCCGCGCCTGCGTCTGATCGTTGTCGGGGACAATGTTCTGTAAGCCTAAGTCAGTCAAGAATCTTCTCCATTGGATAAGGAGCGAATTATAGAGAGCGGTGAGAGTCAGCGCAAACATGGCAATTGTCAGAACCGCCTGCGGTAGCGGGCGGGCACAGTGGCTGT
>JAWVEM010000384.1:0-10293 GCA_033856735.1 Blastocatellia bacterium | reverse complement strand
CGTCACCTGAAAAGTGATCTGGACAGAGTCACCCGGCTTTAACGTGCCGATGCTGACTGTGATCGTGCCGCCAACGGGCGGAGCGAACGGAGCCATCGTCCGCCTGGCCACGTGATTAGATTTGCGTGCCGTGGGAACGGAATGTTTATCGTCGCGCGAAGTCAGATGATTGGCGGCAATGCGGGGCACTAGCCCGACCGTCAGGGAGGGCTCCAGCTGCTGGCCCGTTGAGACCGTTGAGAGAGAAGCAGAGCCCTTGCTTACGCGCGGGCTAGTGCCCCAGCTCTTCACGCCGAAGGCGTGAGATTCAATAGCCGGTGGCAGCGCCACCGGTTGGCCAACGAGAATTGAATTGCGACCCTGAAGGGGTCGAATCGATGCGACCCTTTCAGGGTCGGAACCTTTTTGCTCATCAATCCGTGGGCGATGCCCACGGCTATTAAATTCATCCCCTGCGGGGAAGCGATCATTCGAGCCAACCAATAGGAAATGCGCCGACGCGAGACTACCGGCTTCCGCACCTTTTGCCTGACCGCGCGAGGGCAATCTCCGCTCGCCCACCGTCAGATAGCCGTACATGATGCTGTCGCGATCTTGCGGCGAGTACGAATCATCAAGCCCGAGACGATGACCCATCTCGTGCTCGATAGCCGTGAGCAGGTCAACGTGTCCGGCCGGCGCGCTAAACGGATCGGTGTAACGCCGCGTTGCCGACACGGCGTGATTGAAGAGCGTATCGCTCGACGAATCAGCGCTCGTATACCAGCCTTTGCCGCCGGCGCTCCGATCAATCTGGACGTGGCTGTTGTTGGATTCGCCGAGATACGCGCCGCCGAGATCGGTAACGTCGAACTTGAGCCCACGCAGGATTCCAATCTGTCCGGCTGTCAGGCCGGTGGAAGTCCAGCGCTCGATTGCCACCGCGACTATCGAGTCGACCTGTTGCTGATCGAGCGAAGCAACAAAGCTCGGCGCGGTAACTGTCTTAGCCTTCTCCGCACTCGCGCCGCATCGTGGTCCGGTTGCTGAAGGCATCAACTGGGACAAACCGAATGTTGACAGAGGAGACGGCGAATACCATGCGGATTCGACGCCGCCTTGGGCGAGCAGCAACGGCACCGTGCAAGCAGCGCCGCCGGCGTAGGTACTGCCGTTGAATCTCGTCGACAACGTCGCAATGGCTCCGCCCACCAGGGTGAAACTATTCTGGGCCGTGGTAAAGGCAGCGAAGGCTGCATCGTTCGTACTAGTGCCGCCATAGCCCGGTTGACGGGTCACGGTCCCATTCTTCGTGTTGAAGTATATTGATGCGCCAGAACCGTTAATGTCCCATGTCTTAGACGCTGTATCTTGAATAGTGTTCTGCACGCCCGCGCCGCCAATGTTGAGACACGCCGTAGTCGTTGAGCCACTGTTCGCCCCGACATTGAACAACATAGCGTTGCCCTGTGCGTTCGCGCCGCCGCCGGTGTAACCCGGCTCGCGGATTGTGTTGCTGATAATCGAAGCATTCAGCGCGTTGCTTTGCGTCGTACCGAGAGCAATCCCGTTGGTTTCCACCTGCTGAATGATGTTCGATTGAATGCGCAGGCTGAGCGCTCCGGCGCCATCCTTGTCTATGGTCATGCCGTCGCAGCCGCCCAGGGTGACAGCGCGATTACAAGCCGAGCCGGCAACGCCGGTGGTACCAATCGTATTGCCTGAGATCACAGCGGTAATACTGCCGCTGGCCGTTGAATTGGGGCCGACGAAGTAGTCAATCGCCTGCAGGCCCGCCTTTGTCATCACGGTGTTGTTCACCGTGTCAAAGTAAGCCACACCATTAGAGCCCGTGCTAATGAATACGTGCGCCCCATTCTCACTCAAAGAGGTGCTGTTGTGCAGACTGCTGTGCGTCCCGGATGAACCCAGCGTCGACGAATCAACCGCTGTGATTGCCAGGCCATTGCCGTTGCCGTTCTTAACGATGGAAGTGGTTCCGATATCAACGTCGGCGTGGGCCGAGTTGTGAAGCTCCATTAACAGTCCCTGCTGTGAACTGGTAAGTGGCGCGATCGTGCGCCCGAACGACGAGCCGGTGACATTGAACGTCAGCGAGCCGGCATCGTTGTAGATGTGCGCCTGCCGCGAGAAGTTATTCTGCACATTCGTGCCTGTGATCGTGACGGCGCCGGTAAGGTTCTTGAACAGGAGCCCGTCCTCATAGTCTTCATTTCCGTTTCCGCTGAGGGTCGAGTTGGTCAGCGTCAAGGCGGAAACCGTGGTGCCTGCGATGCCCTCCTGGGTTGACCCGGTGATAGACAGATTGTTCAGCGTGATAGTCGTAACGCTGCTCAAATAAAGATTCGCCGTACACAGCGTCGTGTCACCTGCCACCAGGTTGTTCCCGCAAGCGATGTTCGTAGACGACTGTGAAGTAGCGTTGTTGGTGAGGTTCATGTTCTTGAGCGTGATGTTGTTCGAGCTGACGAACTTGACCCCGTTGCTGGTGGTGTTCTGGATCGTACCGCCCGTTCCGGCCGTTGTACTGTCGCCGTTAACCGTGAAAGAGCCGGTAGCGCCGTTGACGTCGATGCCCGTGGTGCCTCCGTTTTTGGTAATCGCATGAAAAACGAAGGCCCCAGTGGCGGTTGTGATGGTTACGGTTGTTCCTGTACTTGAGCTCACGTCATTAAGAGTGAAGTTGCTCGCACCGCTGCTCGCCACGACTACCGCGCCGCCGGTAGTCGAGTTGACGTTATTGAACGTGACGCCGGTGCCGGACGTGTCGGTGCTCCAGTTGACGCCTTTGCCGCTGGTGGTGGTGATGTTATTCGTGCCGCTGAGGTTGACTATCCCGCCGCCCGTCGCCGTGAAGGCATCGTTAGCATTCGTAGTGAGCGCGATGCCACCCGTGAAGTTGATCGTCGCGCCGGTGTTGCTGTTGACGATGATGCCCGTACCAGTGCCGCCGGTTGAACTGATCGCGCCACCGAGCGTGATCGTCCCGCCCGTCTTGTTCTGAATATCAACAACGCGCGCGGCATTGCCCTGCGTGATCGTGCCGTTGTAAGTGACCGTTCCATTGCTACCGTTGACCAGAAACGTTGCGCCCGAAGCGCCCGACAGTGTGCCACCACCGAAGTTCGAGGTGCCCGCTACAGTTGTCAGGCTGACGCCATTCGTGCCGCCGGATGACTTGATCGCCGAGAAGTTCGCGTTCAGAGTCACCGCACTGGCAACGATGGCCGAAGCCGCCTGCACGGTATTATTGATCGTGCCGGTCCCACTGGTGACGGTGACAGTGCCGCCCGTTGTGGCATTCAAACCGATGCCGCCATTGGTCTGAATCGTGAGCGCGAGAAACTGCATCGTCGCGCCCGCAGCGCCCGACCAAATAACACCCGTCACGTTCACCCCGGTGCTCGTCGCACTGGTAGCCCCCTGAAAATCTATTAAGGTCCCGCTCGCCGGCGTGGCGACGGAAATAGGGTTACCGGCGCAGCTAATAGTGGTGGTTCCGGTGACGGTCAAATTCCCGCCAGCGGAATGATTGATGGCGTTGGCCGATGAGCCCGTGATCGAAATTGAGCCGAAGGTGCGCGTACCTGCAGAGTTGCTGAAAAGGTCAATGCCCTCAATTCCATTCGTAATCGTGGTCGCCCCAAAGGTGATATTACCGGTGGTCGTTTGAATGAATATTCCACTCAGCCCCGGAGCGCTGACGTTGGTCGTGCCGAAATTTGCCGTGAGACTTGAGCCCGTGATCTTAATGCCTTCGTTGCCGGTATTTGAGATGGCCGTCGTGCCTGAAACCGTCAAAGTGCCGGCAATCGTTGCCAGCGAGATGCCCGCCGCGCTCGCCGCGCTGGTCGAAGTGATGTTAGTGAAGGTCGCGGCCAGCGTTCCGCTCGTCAAATTCAGCGCCTGGCCTGTGCCGGTCAAGGTCAAGTCATTCGTAGTGAGCGTGCCAAAGTTCGCGCCGGTGGAAATGATCTTGGCGCCCGTCGTGTTGCCGACGGTAAAGCCACGGAGGGTGTTGCTGTTTCCTACCAGAATCGGTATCGCATTCGCGGCGCTGATGATGTTGACGATCGTGCCGTTGCCCGCGTTCATCACCGGCAGAGGATCAGTGCCGCTCGGCTGCGTCAGTCCCGTGATCGTAATCAGACTCGCGGTCGCGTCCTGGCCGATGAGAAGTTGATTATTGAGCAGCGTGACTGGGCCGGTGTAGCTGGTCGCACTTTCATAAATAAAAATCGCGTCGCCAGTCTTGGGGTGTGATACAGCTACGCCGTTGTCGTTTACTCCATTGAAGTTCGCGATGCTAGTGAAGGGATGACTCAATCTGCCGTCGCACGATGAAGTGCAGGCTCCCGCATTGTTGTTTATGAACCAAATTTTGCCGGCGATTGCGATGCGCGCCGTTGCGGTTGCGGTCTTACCGCCGGAGGTCGTTGCCGTATAAGTGAAGGTGTCGTTGCCGGTAAATCCAACCGGCGGCGCATAGGTAAAACTGCCGTCAGAACTGATCGCGACGGTGCCGCCTTGTGCGCTGGTCGTTCCACCACTCGCAGTCATCCCCGTGTTATTTCCTGAGGTGATGTCCTTATCGTTAGCCAGCAGGCCCTGGGCTGCGGGCACATTCAGATTTACGTTGCCAATCGTGTTGAAGTGATCGTCGAGGGCCATGACGCCTGAACCTGAGATCAAAGTCGTGCTCGGGTCAACCGTGTCGGTGAAAGACAGACCCGTGGCGTCACTGGCGCCCGTGTTCGTGATCGTCGCGGTGTAAGTGATCGTATCGCCGGGGTCGGCTTTGCCGTCAAGGTTGTTTGCGGTCGGTGTGATCGCGCCGGTCAGCGTAGTCGTCAGGGTCGTGCCCACCGCGGGCGCTGGTGCTGGAGCGACGAAGAGATCTTTCGCTGCGGCTGTCTTCAGGTTAGTTGAAGAGGAGCCCTCCCTGACGGTCGGGCTAGTGCCCCGTGTTGCGTTGGAGCTCATGCCTCGTCCGTTCGCGATTTGCGCGAAGGGCATGAGCAGGATTGAAAAAGAGAGCAGACACGACGTAAACGCTCTTCGAGTGGAGCGCGAGCTTCGGGGGATTGATAATTTCATTTATGGGTTCCTGGGAAAGCCTGAACAACTTACCGACTTACCTGACTGACGAGGTGAACGCGTTGAACTTGGGGCGGTTTTAGAAAAGCCTAAAACGACTGCCGGGACGTGAACGGTAACACAAATGCAAGATCTGCATCAATGCTGAAATTCGCTGGGGATGAGGGGTCCTGAAGTTCAATGAGCTGCGAAGCAGCGGTCAGAACTAAGCCCAAGGCGAGGCTTTGCGAGGCTTGGGTTAACGTTGTAATAAAGTTTTTGGAGCCGCGGAGCGGCGACGCAAGTATGTGCGTCTGCCGTCACCTCTGGAGGTAGATGCGGTCGCCGCTCCGCGGCTCCGGACAATTGTTTCAAGGTAACCCAAGGCTCGCAAAGCGTCACCTTGGGCTTAGCTCAGGCTGCTGCTTCGCAGCTCCAAACAATTGTTTGCACGCAACCCAAGGCTCAAGAAAGAATGTGACCCGGAAGGCGAATTCCCAACGCCTCGCCTTGGGCTTAACTTTGGCCGCTGCTTCGCAGCTCGTGGGAAAATCGCAGAATCGCAGGCCTGACCCCAGCTTTCCGCTTCACAAGCTTTCCGCTTCAGGCCCCAGTTAGGACACTATTCTGATGATCCCAGCATTGCTAACCTGGCCATGCGCTTTCACAGTCACCAGGCACGCACCGGCAGAGAGATTGTCCGGCAGTCGAAAAGTGATCTGAGCAAAATCACAGTTGGGCACCAGGCGCACGTCCTCTGCAGTCACGTCATAGCTTTGGTTGCTACCGTCGACCAGATGGACCACCACAGCAGAGGCTGTTTCGCCCTGATTCAGTTTCAGGTTGGCGGCAAAAACAACTACGCGTGTATTTCGATCGGGCCCGGGATTAAGCAAGTCGCCCGGACTTTGCACGTGAAAGGGATCCCTCAATAAAAGGGTTGCATCAAACGCAGTTGACTGGTTGGGATCGGGTCCTGATTCTTCAAGAATCAATTGAGGCGGCGAAGTCGTGACCACATCATTATCGACGATTGTCAGCGTAGCAAGATTGGGGCTGCCAAAAAATGAACCGGCGCTTGGGTTACTCAAACTAAGTTTGATCGTTTCGTTACCTTCCACAAATAAATCATCAACCAACTTAATCGAAAACGTCTTGAAAGTTTCGCCGGCGCTGAAATGAATCGTGCCGGATGTCGCGAGGTAATCGGCAGGGCTGTTCGCTGTTCCATCACTCGTTGCATAGTCGACGGTGGCGGCGGTAGACGTGTTGCCCAGACGAGTAACCGTAACCTGGGCGCTGCCCCCACTCTCTGACACGTACGAAGTTGCCGAGTTGAACTGGAAACTATTAGCGCTGGCTCCTGTTTGGAATTGTCCACGAATTTCGCCATTCAGAAAATTGCTGCTGTGAACATTAAGGTAGAGTTGCCCGTTCTTCAGATTCTGCACGTCTGTCGCCGAAGGCGAGATAAGAAAGTCTGTGAAGCTGCCGTTCGGCAACGGGAACAAAACGGCGCCCGCAGTTCCTGGGGCGGCGGGACCATGAATGTGCGCGGCCGTCTGGGCACTGGAAAGCCCGTTGAAGCTCAATGACACCAACGCTGTCTGTTCGTCAGGACTCAAAAGCAAAGTTGCAGTGCCGATAGCGGTTGAATTGTTTGGTGGCGTTTCTTGCGCGCCATTCAGAGTGGCCGTGAATACGAGCGGTGCTTTGCCGGAAATTTCGTAAACCGCACTGTTGGTATTTGAGACCACGAAGACATCGCCATTCGGCCCGGTCTCGATGTCGGTGGTGATCCCAAAGTCTCGACCAATCAGCAGACTTTCGCTTTCGGTGATGTCGAACTTATCCAGATTGTCGGCGACCAGATCGTTCAGCCGCGAATCGCTAAACGCAAAATGCAAACGATCAGGAGTGAGCTTAAACCGAAACAGAAAACCGCCAGCCAGGAATGTGCGCGCCGCGCCCACAAACATGTCCCCTTCAAACTGCCGGCCCAATCCCCTGCCCGAAACAAAGCCGAGAGGTGATGCCGGGATTGCGTACTTCCAACTGAATTCCGGATCGTTGTAATGCGCGCCCGGCAACATATATAGACGCGCCAGCGCGGCCGCCGGAGTATCGGCGATCAGAGAGGGCGGCCAACGCAACTGTTGCAAGTCTCCAGTGGCATACGTCGATTCGATCTGCTTGAACTGAGCGACGCGACTGTTGGGACCCATCATCTCGACCCATCCGTTATTCGAACCGGCGGTGACGCGATTCATTTCGTCAAACGCATCGTCACCGTTTTCCTGGTCCCAAAGATTTCCGGACAGCGGATCGAAAGCCAAACCGAATCCATTGCGCACGCCATACGCGAAAAGCTTCTTGATGTTTACCGCGGCCTGGCCGGTAAGCGGACTGGAAACATTGAAGAACGGATTGTCGGGCGGCGTTGAACCGTCATCGTTCAAACGCAGGATGAATCCGGTCAGATGAGCATCGTCGGGCTCAGGGCCGCCAAACTGATCGTCGGGCACGGGGCCGAGCTGATTGTTCTGCAGCAGACCGCGTCGTCCGTTGTCTCCCATTAAAATGTAAAGCTTCCCGTCCGGGCCAAAGCGGAGCACGCCGCCGTTATGGTTTCCGCGCAGCGTTTGGTTGGCGTCAGCCTGGTAAGCATGCAGCTTGATGAGATTGCGATCGAAGGTTAAATTGACGCCGTTCCAGATATAACGATCGACGCGATTCCCCAGCAATGCAACATCAGCGAGGTTCGTAGAATCAATCCCCGCACTGCTCTCAGTCCAATAAAGATAGACAAGCCCATTGACGAGGAAGTTGGGATGCAGGGCGATTCCCAACAGGCCGCGCTCTGATCCGCTATTGACTGCCAGATCCAAAGGAACCGGGCTCTGCACAACGCCGTTCATGACTCGCTGGACCTTCCCTGTGTTTTTTTCCAGAACGAAGAAATCGTTGTTCCCTATAAAAACCATACTGGTCGGCTGGGACAATCCACTGACGACGGTTTTTACTGAAAGATTCGGATCCAGCATTGACGGGCCATTGGCCGGAGCGTTTACACTTGTCTGAATCGTGGTCGAGTTATCGCTCGTGTCCGGATCAGTTTCGGCAGCGTTGACACTCGCGGTGTTAGTCAATGGACCGGGTGCCTGTGGGGTCACCGTAATGTTCACAATTGCACCCGCACCATTCGCTATTGAGGTTAGATTGCATGTAACTGTCGTCGTCCCGCTGCATAAGCCCTGAGTCGGTACGGCCGAAACAAATGCCAGCCCCCCAGGCAGCGCATCAATGACGACCACATTCGTCGCAGGAGACGGACCGTTGTTCGTTACGGTGATCCGATACGTAAGACTAGCGAGCGCAATCGCCGGATTTGGCGAGGCTGTCTTAGTGATCGCCAGATTGGCGCTCGCGCTTCCCGAAACGAATAGCTGAGCCGAGCCGCCGTGCTGTAGGTTTCCGCTCGTCGTATTGATTGTGAGCGAATACGTTCCTGGCGGTGTCGCCGCCGTCGTGGTTAGCGTTAGTGTCGACGACTTTGCAGAGGCGTCAGAAATCACGATGGTCGCAGGGTTAAAACTCCCGGTCGAATCACTCGAGAACCCTGAGACGCTCAATGCGATCGTTCCGATGAAACCACCGACTGGAGTCGCGGTGACCGTGTAAGTGGCGGCGCCGCCCGGCACAACTGTGCGAGAGCTGGGCGCAACTGTAATCGAGTAGTCGGCAGCAGGCGTGGCGTCGGCAATCTTTACGATGAAGGCATCCTGACCACCCGCGGTTGCGGGCTGCAATGGCGCCGCGGTAGGAAAATTTGTCGAGAGACTGTATCCCGTGATGTACGCGTTATTCGACAAATCCAACACCAAAGAATTAGTCGACGTGATGGTGCTGGCATTGGCATCGTTCGCGCTGCCACCGAAATAGGTGGAATAGAGAAACCCGTTCCCCGCCGGATTTAATTTCGTAACGAACGCATCGAACCCGCCCGCATTCGCGATTTGGAGTGGCGTCACCGTGGGGAAGTTCGTCGATGAGGTAAAACCAGTTACATACGCTTCGCCCGCGGTATTAACTCCGATTCCAGTGCCCCGATCATCGCCTGTTCCGCCAAGGTAGCTGGCGTACACTTTCGTTCCCGTGCGTGAGATTTTCGCAACGAAGGCGTCAAACGAACCTCCTAATGCGGGTTGCGCCGGCCCCACCACAGGGAAGTTGTTAGAAGAGGTTTGGCCCGTAACATAGACATTGTTGCCGCCACTATCGATGGCGATGCCATAAGCTTTATCATCCCCGCTCCCACCGAGATAGGAGCAAAAGACCAGCGAATTAAGGCCGTTGGCATTCGTGTCGATTTTGGCAATAAACGCGTCGAAGCTGCCGCCAAAGGAATTCTGAAATGCGTTCTCAGTGGGGAAGTCAGGGGCCGAGGTATAGCCCGCGACGTACGCGTTGCCGTTGGAATCTATCGCCACGCCGCTGCCGCGATCGGTTCCGCTCCCGCCAATATAGGTCGAATACAGCAACGCGGTGCCCTCTGAATTCAGCCTCATCAAATAACCGTCAGTGTCCCCACTCTTTGAGGTTTGAAAACCAGTGCCCGTGACTGGGAAGGCTTGTGATTTCGTGCCGCCAGTCAGATAAGCGCTGCCGGTAGAATCGACTGCCACTCCCTCGGTCGAGTCATTGTCTTCGGCGCCGATGAAGGTTGAATACGCGAGACCGTTTCCCTGAGCGTTAAGCTTTAAAGCAACGCCGTCAAAATCACCGCCCCGGTATGCCGGACCGATTACCCCCGGCGTCGTGGGAAAATCAGTCGAACTAGAGTCGACGCGTCCAACCACATAGGCGTTACCATTACCGTCCAGTGCTAAGCCATCAGCGCGATCCTGACCACTGCCGCCGATGTAGGTCGAGTAAACGATGGCGTTACCGGCGGCGTTGATCTTCGTAACAAAGATGTCGCTGAGTCCGGTCTTATTTGGGAATGCCGCACCCTGGGTGGGGAAGTTAGTTGAACTAGTCGTTCCGGCAATGTAGATGTTGTTGCTGCCGTCGATGGCGATGCTACTCCCGGAATCGTCGCCGCCGCCGCCCAGGTATGTCGAATAGACGAGCACAGGATCAATGATCAGGGGCTGGGCCTTGTCATAGTTGCCGACCGCGAATGAAATCTCGCGCCTATTAGTGACAACATAATTG
>JAWVEM010000383.1:0-65196 GCA_033856735.1 Blastocatellia bacterium | reverse complement strand
TCGATTCCATGGTGCCAATTGGCCGCGGCCAGCGCGAACTGATCATTGGCGACCGCCAAACCGGCAAGACGGCCGTGGCCGTCGACACAATCATCAACCAGCGCGGCAAGGACGTCATCTGCATTTACGTGGCGATTGGCCAGAAGGCTTCAACCGTCGCGCAGGTGGTAAAGACTTTGCACGACTTTCGCGCGATGGATTATACGATTGTCGTCAAAGCGACTGCTTCGGATCCCGCCGCCATGCAATTTCTCGCGCCTTACTCGGGCGCGGCTATCGGCGAGTACTTCCGCGATCGCGGCCAGCACGCGCTGACTATCTATGACGATCTTTCGAAACAAGCGGCCGCGTATCGCGAGATATCTTTGCTGCTGCGGCGTCCGCCGGGCCGCGAAGCCTACCCGGGCGACGTGTTCTATCTCCACTCGCGTTTGCTCGAGCGCGCCGCGAAACTTTCTGACCTCAAGGGCGGCGGCTCGCTGACCAGTCTGCCAATTATTGAAACCCAGGCCGGCGACATCTCGGCCTACATTCCGACGAACGTGATTTCGATTACCGACGGACAGATATTCCTGGAAGGCGATCTATTCAACGCCGGCATTCGCCCGGCAATCAACGTCGGTAATTCAGTATCGCGCGTCGGCGGCGCCGCCCAGATCAAAGCCATGAAGCAGGTGGCCGGCAGTTTACGTCTCGACCTGGCGCAGTATCGCGAACTGGCTGCGTTCGCTCAGTTCGGCTCGGACCTGGACAAGGCGACGCAGGCGCAGCTTGCCCGCGGCCAGCGGCTCACCGAAATTTTAAAGCAGCCCCAATACCAGCCGATGGACGTCGAGAAGCAAGTCCTGATCATCTGGTCGGCGATCAATGGCTTTACCGACGACGTGGCGATAGAAGACATTCGCCGGTTTGAAGCGGAGCTGCAGAGTTTTATCGAGAATTCGCATCCCGCCGTCCTGCAAAAGATTCGCGAAAAGAAAGCGATCACCGACGAGATTCAGAAAGACCTGGAGCAGTCGTTGAAGGATTTCAAGGATCGTTGGGCCGAGTCGGCACGAGCCGCTGCAGCGTAATTGTAGGGGCAGGGCTCGTCCCTGCCCGCTACTTCGAAAGACACGGGCAGGGACAAGCCCTGCCCCTACATTTTTGAATGGCAAATCTTTTAGATATTCGCCGGCGCATTAAGTCGGTAAAGAACACGCAGCAGATCACCAAGGCAATGAAGATGGTGTCGGCGGCGAAGCTGAAGCGCGCGCAGGATCGCGTCGTCAACGCGCGTCCGTTCGCCAACAAAATGACCGAGGTGCTCGGTTCGCTGGCCGCGCAAATCCCGGAAGATTTTCACCATCCTCTGCTCGACGTGCGCGGCGACGAACGTTATCTCGTCGTCTTGATCACCGCCGACAAGGGACTGTGCGGCGCCTTCAATACCAACCTGATCAAAGCGGGCCAGACCTTCCTGAAGGAAAATTCCGGCAAGAAAAACGAGTTGCTCGTGGTGGGCCGCAAAGGGCGCGACTTTTTCCGCAAGCGCGCGGACGTCGCCGGCGAATACGTAGGCTTGTCCGGTAAAGGCCGGATAGATCTTTCCGAAGCGCTCGAGGTGGCCCGCGATGTCGTCAAGCGATTTACCGAAGACGAAACAATCGATAAGGTCTTCCTGATCTTTGCCGAGTTCAAATCAGTGCTGAACCAACGCATCGTGGTCGAGCAACTGCTGCCGATTTCTCGCACCACCGAAGGCGCCGAAAACCCGGACGCCACCACGACGCAGGATTACATCTACGAACAACCTCCCGCGGAAATCTTCAGTCGCCTTTTGCCGCGCCTCGTCGAGACGCAAATCTTTCGGGCCCTGCTCGAGTCAGTAGCTTCCGAACAAGGCGCGCGCATGACGGCGATGG
This sequence comes from Blastocatellia bacterium, assembly GCA_033856735.1. Classification (GTDB taxonomy): domain Bacteria; phylum Acidobacteriota; class Blastocatellia; order Pyrinomonadales; family Pyrinomonadaceae; genus UBA11740. Next base: position 63,292 of record JAWVEM010000383.1, on the reverse strand, counting down.
ACGCCGCTTCAAAGAACGCGGGCGATTTGATCTCTTCACTAACGCTCAACATGAATCGCGTGCGCCAGGCCGCCATTACCAGAGAGATCATCGAGATCGTTTCCGGCGCTTCGGCACTCTAGGAAATAAGAAATTTGGAGTGCGCCGGCAGAGCGAAGCGGCGACGGCGCTTTTGAATGTTGACCTTCGTTATCCAAAGCGGTGTCGCGTTGCGCTTGCCACCGCACTCCAAACGTCGCCTATCGCGCTACGGCCCTCTTCTTTTGTGGGCGGCGTTAATCTTCATCGGCTCCAGCAATCTGCTATCGGCCCCTCATACTTCCTTGTTTCTGGTCCGGCCCCTTCAATGGCTGTTTCCCCATGCCAGCGACGCAACGCTCAGGACTCTGCATTTCCTATTGCGCAAGACCGGGCACTTTAGTGAATACGCGATCTTTGCACTGCTGGCCGCGCGCGCTTTTCGGACCTCAACGTCCGAGCTGTTTCGCAGCCACTGGTTCTGGATTTCTCTATTGCTGGTGATTGCCTATTCGCTCAGCGACGAGTTCCATCAGAGCTTTGTCCCATCGCGCACCGCTTCGATTTACGACTGCATGATCGATTCGGCCGGAGGACTGGCGGCACTCGTCCTGGTGGCTGGTCGGAAACACAAGAGAGATGGACAGGATTGAAAGGATTCAAACAGCAGCAGCCGTCCCTGATAACCTATTCTGGTCTGACTTTTGACTTGTTAATCCTGTGAATCCTGTCCATTCACTGTCCGAGTTGAACCCCGCCCGCGTTTTGACCGTATAATACCTGCGGCCCGAGACTAATTTCACCGGGCCGCAAAAGGAGACAGGAAACAAATGGGAATTCTTGACCGGCTCAGTCCGAGCGCACAGTTCATTGAGGTCATTGAGTGGCTCGATGATTCGAGCAATACGATGCTTTATCGATTTCCGGTTCGCGATCAGGAAATCAAGAACGGAGCGCAGTTGATTGTGCGCGAATCGCAGGCGGCAGTCTTTGTTCATGAAGGACAGATTGCCGACGTGTTCGGCCCGGGACGTTACAGCGTCGATGGCGGCAATACTCCGATCCTTTCCAAGATTGGCGCCTGGAAACACGGATTCAATTCGCCCATCAAGTCGGAAGTTTATTTCGTCAACACCAAACAATTCACCGATCTAAAGTGGGGCACTTCGAATCCCGTGATGATGCGCGATGCGGACTTCGGCATGGTGCGTCTGCGGGCCTTCGGCATCTATTCGATGCGCGTCGCCGATCCGCGCGAATTGATCAAGCAAATTGCCGGGACCAACGCGCACTTTGTTACGGAAGACATTGAAGGCCAACTCCGCCGGACGATGGTGAGCGCTTTCAGTGACTCTCTGGCCGAATCAAAGATCGCGGCGCTCGATCTAGCATCGAACTATGACGAACTGGGCGGCTTTGCGCGCCAGAAATTGCAGGATGAATTCAAGTCGTTGGGATTGGAACTAACGAAATTCGTCGTCGAGAACATTTCCCTCCCGGAGGAAGTCGAAGCCGCGATGGACAAGCGCACTTCGATGGGCGTCATTGGCGACGTGAACCGATATACGCAGTTCCAGGCCGCCGACGCAATGCGAGATGCAGCCCAGAATCCTTCGGGCGGAGCGGGATTGGGCGCGGGACTCGGCGCCGGCTTCGCGGTCGGTAACGTAATGGCCGGAGCGATGACTAACGCCATGCATCAGCGCGGGGCAACCACTTCAGGTGGCGAGGGCGGTGGCGCGGCCGAGACCGGAAAGTGCGTCAAGTGCGGCGCAGCAATGCCCGCTGGGGCCAAGTTCTGCAACGAGTGCGGCGCTTCCCAATCACCAGCCAAATGTTCCAACTGCCAGCACGAACTCAAGCCGGGGGCAAAGTTCTGCGACGAGTGCGGAACGAAAGCTGGTTAACTTAGTCGAGACTGTAAGGCTGTCGAAGGCCGGGCGTGATTAGCGTCCGGCCTTTTTTTGGTGCTAATGAGAGTTGAACCAGTACCGCTCTTCCGGAAAGTTCGCTCTCGTACGTTACCCGATGGTATGCTTGGCGCCCCGACTCATCTGACACAGACCGCATGCTAAACAATTTCACCAAGCCTCGCCGCGTAGTCATCACCGGGATGGGGTGTGTCACACCGATCGGAATCGGCCGCGAAGCTTTTTGGGCCGGTTTGCAAAACGGCGAGAGCGGCGTGCGCCGCATCGAGTCGTTCGACGTTTCCAAGTCGGCGGTAAAGATTGCCGCGCAGGTGCGCGACTTTGATTGGGAAGCTCAACTCGATCCGAAAGATCGCAAACACGTGCCGCGCACGGTGCCGCTGGCGTTGGCTGCCGCTCGCGAAGCGTTTCAGGATGCGGGGATTCCCGCGAAAGATCTCTCACCCCAAGAGAAGCAAGAGATTGGCGTCATGCTGGGCACGGGTGGCGGTGGACTGCCTTTTGTCGAACAGCACTACTCGATTTGGTATCAAGGTGGCGCGCATCATAAGGCGAGCGTCTACATTATTCCGGCCGCTACACACGGCACTCTATCGAGCGAGCTTTCGATGGCGTTTGGGCTGCGTGGTCTCTCGCATGTGATCTCGACCGGATGCACGAGCTCGACTGATGCGATTGCTTATGCGGCACAGCACATCGCGCTCGGACGTCAGGAAGTAATGCTTGCCGGCGGGGTGGACGCGCCGCTGGCGCCGGGAATCCTGGCGGGATTTAATCTGCTAACGGTGCTAACCACCGCTTGGAACGACGAGCCACAGCGCGCCTCGCGTCCTTTCACACGCAATCGTTCCGGCATGGTCCTGGGCGAAGGAGCGTGGATCTATGTGCTGGAAGAGTTTGAGCGCGCCCAACAACGTGGCGCGAAGATCTATGCCGAGATCACTGGTTACGGAACGACCTGCGACGCCTATCATCGGGTGCGGCTGCAGGAAGGCGGCGACGAGCCGGCGCGCGCGATGACTCTCGCAATGAACGACGCCGGCATTGAGCCCGGCGAGATCGATTATGTCAATCTGCATGGCACATCGACGATGCTCAACGATCGCATTGAGACGAATGCGATGAAACTGGCACTCAACGGCAACGCTCATCAAATTCCGATGTCGGGAACCAAGTCGCAGCTCGGTCATCCACAGGGCGCGAGCGGCGCCGCCGGTTTGGGCGCGGCCTTGTGCGCAATGGAAACGGGCATCATCCCTCCAACAATCAATCTCGACGATCCGGATCCCGAATGCGATCTCGACTACGTTCCTAATACGGCCCGGAAGGCTGATGTGCGAGTCGCACTCTGCAACTGCATCGGTTTCGGATCGAAGAACAGCGCGCTGGTGATCGCGAAAGTGTAGGAGCAGGGCTCGTCCCTGCCCGATTTTCAAGTGACCAGGGCAATGACAAGCCCTTTGCCCCCAACAACCATGTTCGAAAGATTCCGCCAACGCAGCTATGAACTCGAGAACATCGATAAGGGCACCTACACCGCCGAAGAATATGATGGTTGTCTGGTCGAGCTGCAACGCGTAAACGAATGGCTCGGCGATGCGAAAGCTCTGCGCGGTTCGCTGCTGAAAGAAATCGAGCGTCAGGATCTGCGTTCCTTTTCAGTTCTTGATGTCGGCGCCGGATCAGGTGAACTGCTTCGAGTGCTGGCCGCTTGGGCGCGGGAGACAGACCGCACGCCGGCGCTCGTGGGCTTGGAATTGAACGCGAGATCAGCGCAGGCGATCCTCGAAGAGTCGGCTGAGTTTCCCGAAATCTCCTCGGTGCAAAGCAGCGGGCTCGAGCTTCCCTTTCCGGACGCATCGATTGATTACGTCATGTCGTCTTTGACGTTGCACCATTTCGATGACGAGGGCGCCGTCAGCATTCTCCGCGAAATGGGCCGGGTCGCGCGGCGAGGAATTTTTGTGATCGACCTGCATCGCAACCCGACGGCGTATTTCTTTTACACGACCCTCGGGCATTTGTTTCTGCACAATCGCTTGATTCGCGAAGATGGCGCGCTTTCGATTCTGAAAAGTTTCACGCCTGATGAATTAGAGAAACTCGGCCAGCAGGCGGGCCTGAAGAATGCTGCCGTCGAGAAGCATTTTCCCTCGCGCCTGGTTTTGAGCGCGAATTTCAACGGAGAAGTTTAGGAGCGAGCTACCGCCCGCTCGGTCGGGCATTAGCCCCACTCTAAACACTCCGTCTCTTTTATGAGTAGTGCGAATCAGTATGACGCAATCATTGCCGGCGGCGGGCCGGCCGGGGCCAGCGCGGCGATTCATCTCGCCACGCGCGGCGCGCAGGTGCTGCTGTTGGAACAGAAGAAATTTCCGCGAGCAAAGCTTTGCGGTGAATTCATTTCGCCGGAATGCGCACGGCACTTTGAGCGTCTGGGCGTCGCCGAGCAAATGTCTGCGGCGGGTCCGGCTAACCTAAACGAAACTGTTTTTTATTCACGCCGAGGCAAGAGTGTCAGTGTGCCGAGCGCATGGTTCAGCGCGAACGGTGTCGCGCTCGGTCTGAGTCGCGCTGAAATGGATGAACGCCTTTTGCGTCGCGCTGAGGATGCCGGCGCTGTAGTTCTGGAAAATGCGCCGGTTGCGAATCTAATCTTCGACCATGAACGCGTCGCAGGCGTGGCGGTTAAGCACGACGGCAAGGAAGCTGCTTACTTCGCGCGCGTAACTATCGACGCCACGGGACGCACGCGGGCGCTGGCGCGTCGCGTCGAGAAATCGCAGAATGTAACGACATCGCAGCGACCCTCATTGGTAGCTTTCAAGGCGCACTTTCAAGGCGTGCGCGTCGCGCCTGGTGCTTGTGAGATTTACTTTTATCGCAGCGGCTACGGCGGGCTAAGCAGCATTGAAAACGGACTCAGCAATCTTTGCTTCATTGCTTCGGCGCGAGCGGTGCGCGAATGTGGCGCCGACGCTGAACGCGTCATGCGCCAGGTTGTCTGCCGGAATCGCCGCGCCGCGTATGCACTCGCACGGGCTGAAGCGTGTACCCCATGGCTGGCTGTTTCGCTCGAAGGCTTTGGCCGGCAGCCGGTCACGCCGGCGCCGGGACTGATTTCAATCGGGGACGCCGCGTCGTTCATCGATCCGTTCACGGGGAGCGGAATGCTCATGGCCCTGGAAAGCGGAGAACTGGCTGCCGGCGTGATTGGTGATCATCTGAGCGCGGAGGCGGGACTCGTCGATTTGGAAAAGAGATACCAAGCCGCGTATAGGGCAAGGTTCCATTCACGACTGCGCGTCTGTTCCCTGATACGCCGGGCGGCATTCGTACCCGGCCTGGCGCAGATGGCGATCCGCATCTTCGGAGCCAGCGACAGTCTGCGCCGCCGCGTTTCGCGGGCCACCAGGGGCGGCACACCGGAAACTTTCCCTCTCTCTCAACGTTTAAATGACGGTGGTTGAAGCCGGTTCGATTCCTTCAAGAGATAGTCGCTAAATTTAATCAGTCCTTGCCACGCGGCGGTTTTTCCTGTAAAAAGCGCGTTAAGGTATGAAGTGCGACAAAGTTTCCATCCCGAACAAAGTCCGGGACAAAGCGCGAGTATTCCGATGTCTATGAACCGCACCCTTGCAGCAGCGCGTTAAATCGGTCTCCCATCAAATGGCTGGCGCATAAGTGCGTCAGGTAAGGATTCGTCGGCGTTAACCAAATTTCCGAGTTTACTTTTCAGAAGGAGCAACGAAGATGTCTTTTCCCCTCAGGCAGTGTCTCAGGAAGTCTATGCAGGTTCTGTTGGCTTGTTTGGTTGTAGTCATAAGCTTTAGTGCTGCGATGTCTCAGGCGCAATCGAATGCCGCGGATTTGCAGGGTTCTGTCCGCGATCCCAAAGGCGCAGTGGTTGCCGGCGCGACGGTGACGGCCCGCAACACGGCGACGAACGGCTCCCGCGACGCGACGACCAATGATGATGGCTTTTACAAGATCGTAAGTCTGCCCCCGGGAGAATATGAAGTAACGGTTAAGGCGGCGAATTACAAGACCGCGCAAATCCCCAGCGTGAAACTCACCGTCGGCCAGACGGCAAATCAGGACATCCCGTTAGAAGTTGGCGACTTGACCGCGATAGTAACGGTGAACGCAGCGGCGCCGAACATCGTGGAAACCACCGCGACCAGCGTGTCGACGACTGTCGACCAGCAACGCATCGAAAGTCTTCCGATCAACGAACGCAACTATCTTTCTTTTGCGTTGACAACTTCTACAGTCGGCCGCGACAACGGCCGACCGATTGGCCCAGCACCGACGACCGGCTTGAACTTCGGCGGGCAGCGAGGTCGATCAAATCTGGTACAGGTCGACGGCGCGGACAACACCGACAACTCAGTTAACGCTTCGCGTTCTACCGTCAGCCAGGAAGCCGTGCAGGAGTTTCAAGTAGTAACCAATTCCTTCGCTCCTGAGTTTGGCCGTTCCTCTGGCGGCGTGGTCAACGTAGTCACGAAAGCCGGAACCAACAGACTTCAGGGAAACGTTTTCGGATTTCTCAGACACAAGAGCTTTCAGGCACGCAATCCGTTCGCGCCGGTGGACAAGCCACCTTTCACGCGCGCTCAATACGGCGCGACCCTCGGTGGTCCACTGCGAAAAGATCGTACGTTTTTCTTTGCCGCGTTTGAGCAACGTCAGCGGCACGAATCCGGCTTCTTTACCAGCGATGTAACTTCGGGGTTGGGCAGCACCGTTACAATTGGCGCGCCCTTCTTACCTTTCACGCAGACGTTCCGCAATATCACGCCAGGGCAGAGTAGTTATGTCAGCACTTTGCTCAGCACGGCATCGGCATTGATCGGCTCGGGCGTGCCCGCCAACATCGCGCAAGGCTCGGCACTCGCAAATGCGGCCGTGCAGTATGCTTACCTAGCCTCTAGCGGCGGCTACACGGCCCTGACAGGGACGAATCCACTGATCAGTGCGGGTGGCGCAATTCCTGCCGGAACGGTGGTCGGTGGACGCTTCTTCCTGTCCGGCGCCCCGGTTCCCGTATCGACCACTAATGCCGCGGGCCAGCTAATCGCATTTCGGCCACTGCAGAATCTGCAGAAAATTTTTCCCGTAACTGACAAGACGACCTTTAATTCATTCCGTCTCGATCAGATGATTGACGAGAAGCAGAATCATCATCTGACTTTCCGTTTCGGTTATAACCCGAGCACCATTACCGGCATTCAGGTTGAATCGCAGAACCAGTCGCTGGGCCAGAATGATTTTTCGCGCACCGGCATTCAAAAACTGAAAGACACTTCAGCCGTAGTCTCGCTGACCTCCACGCTTTCGAGTCATATGGTTAACGAGGCCCGCTTTAATTTTGGCGAGCGGCGCGCTGTCTTTAAATCGCAGAATGGCGATGCCGTAGCATTCAATATTTCAGGCACCGCTTTCATCGGGCGCGAACTATTCTCACCGGTGGTGCGCACCGAAACCCGTTACGAGTGGACCGACAACTTGAATTTCGTTGCCGGCAATCACACTTTCAAGTTCGGCGGAGATTACGCTTCGGTCAACATACCCTCCGCAATTTTTGAATTGAATTTTGCCGGTCTCTATAACTTTGGCGGTTTGAGCGCCTCGTCCGTGGCGGCTTTTCCGACCGTTGGCGCCGCCGCGCCGCCAGACTTTACCCCGGTGCAGCAATACGGCCTCGGCCTGCCGACCAATTTTATCCAGGGCTTCGGCAATCCGGTCAGCAAGCTCACCAACAAGCCAATCGCCTGGTTTGCTCAGGATTCATGGAAGATCAGGCCGAACTTCACGCTTAATTACGGTGTGAGGTATGACTACGAAATCACGCAACAAATTCCTACTGTGGGCGTAAGGGATCCGTTCTCGGGAATTACCCTGTCGGCTAGCGATATGCTAGCTGCGCAAGATGCCATGGGTGTACAGCAGGGTTTTCCACGCGATAAAAACAACTTCGCTCCTCGGGTTGGCCTTGCCTGGGACATTAAGGGGGATGCGAAGACCGTGGTTCGCGCGGCGGCCGGGATTTTTTACGACCATCCGCTGCTGGCAGTCGCCTTCAACTCGGACATCGCTGACGCCGCTCAGCAGCAGCAGGGCATCCTGACACCAGTGGGCGGCCCAGCTCCAACCGCTTTGCTCAACGCCACGCAGGTCTTTCAGGGCACAGTCATCATCTGTAATTTCGCGGGCGCTATCCCCGGCGTGAATTGCACCCCCGGTGCAGCGACCACTGCCCAGTATCAAAATGGTCGCCAGCGTTTCAACGACCAGACCTTCCCTGGCTTTGGTCCAGTGCTGCCGTTCACTCTGCATGTCAGTAAGAATTTTGAGTACGCGTATGCCACCCAGGGTAATTTCACGATCGAACGCCAGCTAACAAGAGACATGTCGATCTCGGCGGGCTATCTATTTGTCGGCGCGCACCACCTGCCGCATCCGCTGGACATCAATGCGCCGCGCACCGATCTCCAGATCGAGAACTATCGGCGTTGCTTCGGCACTCTGCCTACCAGCACTACCGCCGCCTTGACGGTCAATCCAGCAGCCTGCGCCAACATCGTGGCGCAGCCTATTCCCGGACTGATTTCCGTTACGACTCGCGGGGGAGTTATTGCTCCGGCGGCGGCCAATTTCTTCCGCCCCAGCGCCCCAAATTACTTCCTCGTGCAAGCCCTGACGAACGGTGCGGTCACGCCGGCAGTACTCAACGGCGCCCTTGCCGCCAGCGGCACCTTGCGAACTCCGGGCGTCGTCTCGCCTTTCGGTTCAATTAATGCGCAAGTCTCCGATGGCAACTCGAACTACAATGCGATGACGCTGGATCTGAAGAAGCGCTTTACCCGGAACTTCCAATTTCTCGCCTCCTACACCTGGTCGCATTCGATCGACGATTCTTCTGACTTGCAGACTCTGTTACTGCCGCAAGACAACCGAAACTTCCGGGCTGAGCGCGCCAACTCGCTCTTCGATCAGCGACAGCGCTTTGTCTTCAGCGCGGTTCTTGCTTCGCCGCAAAAATGGCGTTCGGGTGATGGGATGCACAAGTTTTTGGCTGACTTCACTCTGGCACCGATCTTTGAAATCGCGTCAGGCCGGCCTTTCAACATTCTGAGCAACCAGGACACCAACAACGATCAGTCAAATCAAACCGACCGTCCGTCCGTGCTGCCCAATGGATTGCTTTGTGTACCGGGCACGCCAGGTTGCACGCCCCTGATCGTAAACGGCTCGTTCGCGAGCGGCGATCTGGGACGTAACATGGGCATCACGCATCGCTTTTCATCGCTCGACATGCGCCTGATGCGCAGCGTCAGGCTGGGCGAACGCGTGCGGCTCGATATCATCGCCGAGGGCTTCAATCTATTTAATCGCTTTAACGAAGGCGCCGCGTCTGGCTTTATCGACGACGTCAATGGCTTTAAGCAACGCGCCGGCAACGGAAGCTACTACAGCCGCGCGACTGCGGCTTTTGACCCGAGACAGTTCCAGTTCGGATTGAAACTGAACTTCTAGTTGAGAATTGAAGCGATAAGTGGCGGTTTCCGCCACTTATTGCTTCAAACTCACGAAAAATCCAGGGTAAAAGTCTAGAATCAGATCTGAAGCGGGTTCGCAAACCGCTTTCGGCCGGGATCTCCTTGGATCATCCTATTTGAGCCTTGGTAGACTTCAAGCTGTTCTGAAAGCTTAGAGTTGATTAGGTGGAAAGAGGAGGGGCGAAGGTGAAGCCAAATGTGCCAGCCTCCGGTTGGAATAGGCCTTGGCCTGTCGGCACAGGTAGCGCCAAGCCTTTGGGCAGTTGAAATTCTGGGACCGCGAAACTAAGCAGTTTCTGTGGCTTGGTCTGGCCTCGTAAGGATTCGCCAATGTCGACCGTACCCAACAGGAAAGCGCCCACGCCAAATAACCCAGCCACGCCTTTGACCCATTCGGGTACGCCCGGCAATTCCTGAACAATTCGTACAAGCTCGATCGTTACCCAATTGTCTGGTGAGTATTTCTGTAATCCATAATCGAAACAAGAGGCAACGATAGTAGCCGGCGGTGCCGGCGCCAGTCCTAATTCTCTCCGCGCCGCTTCCTTGATCTTCACCAAAGACACCTGAAAGTTTGGAGGTGCGCTCCTATTTGTGCTCATCAGGGTTGTTCCCCTAAATGTTTGACGACGACGGAATGATCTCGCAGGTTTAGTTGGCAGGATTTGCTCTTTCATCCTCGGATCCCTTCACAAACGATTTCGAACGGAAGTATGCGCCCGGTGCCCTGCCGCGTCAATTCTCTTTTCTCATCCCTCACTGAAGGGCATTCATGTTTGAGTTGACCACCCAGATGTTCCAGATCAGATTCACTCTCAAATTCTCTCCATTGTGAAATCGTCGCTATATATCCAGCGATAGAGTAAGCGTTCCTTCCCGTAGCTCTCGTCAAAATATGCTCCCAATATTACTTTTCCTTTTGAGGCGGCCATAGGGAAGGTGCCGCGGTGGAAGATGTTGCGTGGTGGTCAATCTACTCTTGATGCATTGCAGCCGTTCCGTCGGACCACTTTGCAAGTTCGACTGCGAACACAAGAAATCGGCGACAGCCCTTTCGCCTAGACGGTTCCTTCGACGATAAGAACCAGTAAGGACCGGCAAAAACTGGCGAGCCCGATGCGGCAGCCCCCCAATCCTTACCGTCCTTGAGCGCGGTAAAGAACATCAGATGTGGTCCGTTGTGATCTCCTGCGTCGTATAGATATGCCGACTTTGACATCATGTACACCATATTGCCGCTTTCCAGCTCTGGCTGCGGAGGCAGAAGCTCGACGCGCGGAGCTTGGCCCTGGCGAATAGTAGCTGCAAGAGCCGGCGCACCGGAGTCGGTGTCGAAATAGTTGGCAACCCCCCACTTGAATCCTGTCGGCGTATTGTTGGGTGGAGTGGGGACGGCCCTTGAGGAATATTTGAACCTTCATCGTTTTTCCTCTTTAATAGCATTGCCTCAAAATTCGATTTCGGTGACTCATCTATTCATTGTCATAATGTTCGAGCATGTCGAGACGTTTGATCCGAGGCGGCACAATTGTCATCATGGTTAGATCATTTGCCTGCGACTATTGAAGAGCCCAGGCCCACGGCGGCAGGGTTGGCCGGAAGGAACGACGAACCGATGCTTCAACGCGAAACCATGCTCGATGACATTCGCAAAGGCTTGGCGGTGTATCAAAACTACGTCCGGCCCGGCGGGGCCTTGAACCTCACAGACACGAATGTCCATGCGGAGGACTTCGTAGCTGGGCTACTTAATGCCATCCAGGGCTGGGGCCTCGTCAGTACGAATCAGGTGACAGCAAACTATCCCTGCATCGATTTGATCGATGAGCGGCTGGGCTTGGGTGTGCAGGTCACTGCGGAGGAGGGTTCTGACAAGCTGACGAAAACCGTGGAATGCATCAAGACGCACAAACTAGCGGTGAAGATTAAACATCTCAAAGTGTTCTTGTTGATCCCGAAACAAGTACGGTACACGGTTCATGCCGAATGTCCGGGCATCGAATTCGATTGGCGAAACGATGTTCTCGATTTCGGGGACGCGCTCCAGTCGGCTCAGGCCATTAGCGATCTGCAGCAACTGCATCGAGTTCACCAGCATGTCGTCAACTCACTGCCGTCTATCTTCCCTGAGTACTCGAACGAACCACTTCCGCTGTACCTCCCCACTACCGATCCGGCCAAAGCATGGCTCGCGTTTTCATCGCGGGCCACAAGTCTGGTTGGCCGAGACAAGGAGCAAACCCGTCTCTTGGAGTTTCTCAACTCGGAGTCGAAGTTTTCATGGCTCATGCTGACCGGTGATGCGGGGAGCGGAAAGAGCCGACTGGCGCTGGAGTTGTGTCGCCAAGTTGACGGGGAATGGCATGTGGGGTTCTTGAGTCGGACCGAGACGGATTTCAAGTGGTCTCGCTTTTCGCCATCTCGGAATAGCTTGATCGTGATCGATTACGTCGCAAGCCGCGCGGTCGAGGTGGGTCAGATTGTTCTCACCCTATCTCGCGCTTCTTCCTCGTTCACGAAGCCGGTTCGTATCCTGCTTGTCGAACGCGAGAAGAGTTCGTGGTGGACGACGTTCAGTCGGGAAGATAGTCAGAGCGAATCGGCAGAGATTATCGAGTGCCAATACGGCGATCCGCTGGAACTACCGGGCATGTCTCTGGAGGCCATCCTGCAGATTGCAAAAGAGGTGGTCGATTCACGAAAGGGGACGTGGGATGCGGAAGTGGCGCGCGAATTCCTTCTGCGGATGTACAGTTATGATCGTCGCGGTCGCCCTCTCTTTGCAATGATTGTTGCGCTGTACCTCGAAGCTGTGGAAATTGATGCGGGCAAACCGAACCTACTGCAAACGGTACTCAAGCGAGAGGCTGCGAGGCGGCGCCGACTGCTGCCTGGCTCAGACGAATTGAAGCGGATGGAAAACCTCTTGCTCCTCGCCTCGCTGGTAAGCGGTCTCGTACCGAAGGCAGGCAGCTTCGATCATCTCGCCTTGAGCAACGTGGCGGGGCTTCTTCCCAACGTCGGACTTCTTGACCAACCTCTTTACAACGACCTAGCCTCGTCGGCCGGAGGAGCGGGCGCGGCGTTGGCCGGACTTCAGCCGGACATCCTGGGCGAGCGATTTGTGCTGGATCGATTATCTGAATCTGGAATCGCCGGACAAAATGCGCGGGCGCTCCTGCTCGCCGCTTGGTCCTGGCAGCCGAATGACGTGCGGGTCGTTGCCCTACGCTGCATTATCGACTTCCCGGGGGATCCTGCTATCCATACCCTCTTCGACCTCCCGCGCGACACCGCCGAGGCACGACGCTACTGGGCGGACATGGTTGCCGATCTCATCCCCTATGCAGGCGAATCCGACGACGCTTTCGCCCTGCAACAACTGCAAGAGTTGATCGCGATCGCTGATAGCCATTCACAAGAGCAAGAATTGCAAGAAGCCACCGCACGGGCCGACTATCACCTGGGACTGCCATGCATGTTTCAAGACAACCCCTTCGCGATTAAACAGTTCGATGCCGCAATTGCCCGAGCGGGCAAGGATTCGCTGATAGTGAAAATGGCCATGCATAATCGCGTGATTCTGCAGCGGGTCGATGACGAGAGCTACGACCCCTTCGAAGTATTCACGATGATGATCGACTCCCACGATGCAGCCGATGAACTGCGAGCTTGCGCGTTCAATAACCGAGCCGATCTATACGTCGAACGCGGAGAACATGACCAGGCCATCCGTGATCGCTCGGAAGTTCTTGCCTTGAAGGAGACAGCTCCTGATAGGCGGTACATCGCTCTGTTCCGGCGCAGTCGTTCGTACTCGGCGACTGGGGATGTGCAAGCTGCATTAGACGATCTGAGCCGCATCCTCGAGATCTGGGACATTACTCCGCATCAAAAAGCCGAAGCTCGGCTGGAGCGCGCAGCAATCATGCGCCATCTGGAACGTTGGGACGAGGCACGGACTGATCTGGAAGCCGTGCTTGCCTCAAAGTATTTATTCGACGGGACCCGAGCGATGGCACTTGTGGATCTGGCCGACGTATCGCGAGGGACGGGCGATCAGACCCAGGCGGATAGCTTGTTGAGCCAGGCGGTGGAAGACCCTGGAATCAGCGAGGAAACCTGGATTGACGCCATGATCGTCGGTGGGCTGCTTCTTGAGGATACCAACGATTTGGAGGGCGCGTGCGAATTTTGGCGCCAGGTCCTCGCTACACCCGGAGCAAGCGACCACCAAGTGAGTATCGCTCGAAGGCGCCTTGATACAATCGCGCAAGGAGAGACAAGGAGCGGCGAATGAGTCTCCCCCAGTTCTCACCGGCATGGTACTGAGCGTCTGGACCCTGGCGTGGGACCTACTTCGCCGGACTCGAAGCGTCGTTGCGCGTGCGGTTATCATTCGTTCCCAGGAAAGGCGCCGGCATTTTCGACTCCCGCCCTTCGCAAAAAGCGCGAAGGAACGGGGGCACCAACTGTGGTGGGCATACGCGCAAGATCAAAAACCTAGGCCACAAGCCTCTTTTAGAGCTCTGTGTCTCGGGAAGGTGAGTTGCAGTACGCTCGATTCGAGAGGGATGGTCGCAGGTGTCATTTAGATCGCAATTCTCGGCCTCGCAAGACAAGGCGCACAACCGTAACATCGCGACGAAAATCCATGAGGAGCTGTCTAAGCTCCGTGCCGGTGTGGACGCATCGCCCACAACACCAAAGCGCTGGGTCTGGGAATTGATCCAGAATGCTAAGGACGTGAATATCGGAGGCAAGGTCCGCGTGCGCATCGAAGCAGATCTAGAAGACCGGGATGCCCACGTCACCTTCAAGCACAACGGGGGCGCGTTCTCCGCCGAGAATATCCGTTTCCTTATCGAGCAAGTCTCATCGAAGGACCGAACGAATGACAGCACAGGACGGCCCATAACAACTGGGAAGTTCGGCACGGGGTTTCTCACCACCCACCTCCTGTCGGAACGCGTCGTTATCAAAGGTGTCGCGGAGGGACGGGGCTTCGCGCCGAGGAAGTTCAAGCTGTCGCTTGATCGCAGCGGTTCTGAGTTGGACGACATTATCGATGCCGTACAAGCCGCAAAAGACTCGGTCCTAGACCTGGATGACCAACCGGAGCATAAAGGATACGTCCCTGGCAAATTCAATACGGCCTTCCGTTACGAACTCGCCGACAAGACTGGTAAGAACGTAGCGAGCGCCGGTTTGGCAGACCTCGACATCTGCCTCCCTTACACGCTCGCATTCGTCCGGGAGATCGAAAGCGTCGAGTACCCGAACCGTCTGTTGAGCCTGCAAGAGCCCGATGACGAAGATGACGAAAGGGTAGACGGCGAGGTGCAATTCCTTTCCGTGACCATCGCCGACCCTGAAGGGTTCGCCGATCCTAAGATATCCTCGATCGCTTTACTGAGCATCGGCTTGACCACGATCGCCATACCGATCGAGCAAACAGCCGACGGCGTTCGGAGCCTCCCACTCGGCCCCAATGCCCCCCGATTGTTCTGTGATTTTCCGCTCCTAGGAACCGAAACCTTCCCGTTCCCGGTGATCATCAACAACCCGACCTTTAATCCGACCGAACCACGGGACGGCGTATTCCTCACCAAGACCGAGCGCCCCGTTCCTCAGATCAACCACAACAAAAGCATCATCGAAGAAGCGCTCGCGCTCTATCTCTCACTGATCGAGCACGCGTCGGAAAACGACTGGGAAAATCTTCATCTCCTCGCTGCCGTCAAGGTAACTCCGACCGAGCTCGCCCGGTTAGATCAGCACTGGTACAAAACCGAGATCCTCAAGCCCATGCGGGACACCCTCCTGCGCACCAACATCGTGCGGACGGCAGCAGGTACAATTGCCCCCATCCATTCCGCGGACGGCACGAACAACATCTTTTTTCCGACCGGTCCGACCCAAAGACTCCGACGTGCCATTTGGCGTTGCTGCAGGTCATGGATGCCGCAACAGCTGCCAGCACAATCGGATGTCGAAGTCTGGCATGACATCATCTGGGAGGAGTGCGACAAACTCACGCTCGACCAGGTCGCCATATTCGTAGAGGACGACGACACGATCGAAAAACTAGCAGGCGAACTCAAGGGAAAGGAAGTCCACGAATGGCTCAAGGACTTCTACGCCACGTTGAAACTCGACGAGTCGACCTTCCAGGCGGTGGTCAACAAGCGTCGCATATTCCCGAACCAGAACGGAACATTCAAGCGAAAAGCAGACCTCTCCCGCGACGCTGGCGACATCGACGCCACGCTCTTGGACATCCTCAAACTCCTAGGAAACGACCTGCGCGATCAGCTTCTCGATGCGGAGATCGATACGGACCTTGCTGATCTGTCCAAGAGAGACGGGGCGTTCGTGGTCAAGGAAATCACGGCAACGATCGAGAAAACCCTCAACGATCGGGCTGCCACGAAACGCTTTCGCCCCGCACTTGCCAAGCTGCTGCTGTGGTTCCGCGAAAATACGTCGCGCGCAAAGAAGCTCTTCCCGATGCTTTATGACCAAAAACACTTGCTCTATGACGACGAGGAAATCCTCAACAATATTGAGCGCGCCGAGGAGTTACACGAACTCCTGAGCGAATACAACGTGAAGAACGTTAATGAGCTTCGCGCCGTCATCGAGAAGCATACCGCGACTTCGCAGCTCTTGCCCGTCACGCAGCAGATCATCGCGAGCCTGGGAATCACCTCTGTAGACGAGTGGACGAAAGCGCTTGAAGACAAAAACCTGGCTGCTCTTTTCTCCCACGAGTCCACAACCACGCCTGAGATGTTTCTGTATGCGCAAACCTTGATCAAGAAAGCTAAGAAACGCGTCATCGCCCACCTGTCGGGACTCGAAGAGTACGATCTCACCGAGATGGACGAGACAGCGCCCACCGTCCTTGCGGGGGTCAAGAAGGACGACCGAGACGTGACCATCGTCGTCAGACCCGCGTACGATGGCACGGTGATCATCTACTACCAATCGGAACTAGACGTACTGGACTTCGTAGACCACGAACTCTGGGTAGACACCGGCACGGATGTCCGGCGGATCACCTTCGGCCACATCCTCAAGAAAACGGAGATTCGACGGTTCCCGATATAACGCAATGGACATCGCTCAAGACATCCTAGACCGCATCGGCCAGCCCGAATCCGAGCAGCTGGAATACAAAGCGGTGCTGCCCCCCGCCGCGACCGTCGCGCAGCTGATCGGCTCATTCGCGAATGCGAAGGGCGGAGCGATCGTACTCGGCGTCGTTGAAGACGGCAGGGACGTCCTCATCAACGGCCTCAGTGACGAATTCCGCGCCGTACAAATCACCCGCAAGGCAATCGATCTACTCTCGCCGCCACCCTCGGTGAAGTACGGCTACGTCGTTCATCAGGGCAATCGCCTCTTCGTCATCGACGTGCAGAAGTCGGACGCAGCAGTCATGCTTGGGGGTAAAACTTATGTCAGGACTGGCGACCGTACGATCGTCAGACAAACAATCCCTGACAAAGCCATCCGAAACACTGGCATTGCCCGCCTGTTGACAATAATCAGAGAGAACCGCAAGTCCTCAACCGCCGCGAGGGCGAAGCTGTTGGACCACTACGAAAGCGTACTCCGCATACTGGACGACCTCGGCAAGCTCCTATATCCAAAAGCCTCAAACATGCCGACCGACAACTCTGAAGGCAAGATGCTCATGCGTATCCTCTTCTCGTCCTGCGCCGACACGTTCGAGATCTTCATGTCAGACCTGCTCTACGAGATCTACCTCGCGAAGCCAGAGACACTCAAATCAAACGCACAAGTGACCGTCAAAGAAGTCCTGGACTGCTCCGACATGCAAGAGTTCATCAGCCGACACGCCAAGAGCAAGCTCAAGAAGCTGCAACGCGGGAGCGTCAAAGGATTCATAGCGGACAACAAACAGATAGAGTCACTCGGCGTGTTCGACACGCGGCAGGAAGAGATCGAGAGAATCCTGCAGATCCGACACCTCTATGCGCATCAGAACGGACTTGTTGACGATCGGTTCCGAGAATACTTTCCTACCGCCAACCTTAACGACGAATACCGCATGACACTCGATGAGTTCCTGACACGCTTCGAGTACCTCGCTGAGGCCATCGATGCCGTCGATGAAGCAGCGCGTAAGGACTACCGACTGGCGTCCTTTTCGTGAGATTTGCCGGAGCTCAGTAAGATGTCTCGATTGCAGGGTGAATGTGGCGACAGCGTGAATGTGGGGACGACGGACCTACCCCGTTTTTCGCTAGCAAAGCGCCACCGGAAACTTTTTTATTTCAACTGCCAAATCCGTTCTTGCAGGGCTGAACCGGGACCATTTCAACGAAGTCTGAAAAGACCGCATGTCGTAGATACTGAGCGGGGCATACCGCCAGAATTCAGGACCACAACCACCGTCATCACTTTTAACAAATAACCGTCAACCGGACTAGGGGTTTTAACCGAAAGCCTTTCGCCCCGTGTGTTAGCTCTGTGAAAGATTGCTCTATTCGGAAGTTGCTGATGCAATTTTGGAGCTTCGAAATTGTAACATTTCGAATTGGCAAAATTATGATACACTTTCTGATGTGCACTCACGTTCTAAGACGGCTAAGGATCGCGGCCGACAGAAAAAGGCGGGAAGTAGTCGAGGTCTTCAGCGCAGCAAGAATGATCCATCTGCGCCCCTCACGGCGAATGTTGAGAAACGTTCGGTAGGTCGGCCGCCCGGCAAAAAGAGTGATCCTGCTTACGCATCGACAACTATTTACATACGCAAGAAGACTCGGAAAGCCGTGAAACATGCCCTACTTGAAAGAGAGGACAATTTGGATTTGAGCGCCGTAGTTGAGCAGCAACTTTGTGAGTGGCTAACAAACCAAGGCCAAACAGGATAGGACTTCCTCGAAGTTATGTCAGAGACTCATTCTCAAAATCCAACCAACGGAGCGAAGACGAATGGTAATTCGCTTGATCGTCCGAGAGACTGGTCATTTGCGAAGGCGAAGACCTCAGAGACACTATGGGGCCCGCATGGTTATCACAGATACCCAGCTAAATTCATTCCACAATTAGTACGACAGGTGATTGAGCAGTACTCTTCTCCGGGGGACCTGATTGCAGACACCTTTCTTGGCTCGGGCACCAGTGGGGTGGAAGCACTAAGGTGTAATAGACAATTCTGGGGTATTGACATTAATCCGATCGCGGTCTTCATTAGCCGAGTCAAGTGTACGCCTCTTGATCCGACCAACTTAGATAAAGTTTGGCTTCAACTCTCTGAAGCGCTAGAAAGCATACCCCGCATCGGAAGGCGCTTTCTCACGGATGAAGAAAAGGATTTCATTGCCTCCGTTGATATTGCTCGAGCCAACGCAGAGAATAGATTTAATTACTGGTTTCCGGTATCTCATACCACCATACTGGACATGATTCTGGATATTGTCCTGGAAATACGAAATCAAAGAACACGGAATTTCTTCTTGTGCGCGTTTTCTAACAGTTTGAGGAGCTGTTCAATATGGCTGAGTGGAAGCACTAAGCCACAGAAAGACGTTTCAAAACAGTTGAGCGATCCTGTCGAACGATTTTGCTGGCAAGCGCGTGATATGCTTCGGCGTAATCGAATATACTGGAATGATTTATCGCATGTTTATAAGAGTCCAACCGACGTCTCAGATTGTTTTACTATTCGTCGGGGTGACGCGCGCCGGCTGTCGTTGGACGCGCAACAACTCGACCTGTTAGTAACCAGTTCCCCCTATGCAACCTGTTACCAGTACCTCGAACTGCACCAACTATCTCAGCTGTGGTTCGAAAGACGCGGAATAATCCAGCCAGTCAAGCTTCGGAATAAGTGTATTGGTGGGTACGTGAAAAGAACGCGACGAGCTGAGGATGTAACTGGATCGCCGGTGGCAGATCGAGCGTTATCGAAACTCGCCAGCACCGTCGTGAAGTCAGAAGCGAACGGCGCCTCACGCGAAGTCAATGCGCTAAGGAAGTACTTCACCGACATGAATAAGGTGCTTCAGGAGGCGGCGCGTGTCGTCGCCAAAAGCAAGTATCTAGTTATGGTAATAGGCGATTCGATCAAGCGTGGTGTAACTATTCCGACATCCCAAGCACTTACCGAGCTGGCGGATGATGCGGGCTTCGATCTCGAACGCAAGTTTGTTCGCAAAGTCGCCGGCAGGGTGTTGGTGGCAACCCGTGATCAGACAACAGGTCGGTTTTCGTCAGTTAACGATAGCGACACCCAAGCTTATCCGGAGGAAGATGTGCTAATCTTCAAACGGCGTCAAAAGACCTGACGAAAGCTGAGTTTTGCTCATGAGCAAGAGCGAGTTCCCACAGCCCTCTCCCCAAGACCTCATTGGCTTCAGAAAAGGTGACCCGGCTGCAATCGACCGTGTAATACGATGCATTTTGGCACCCCTCTGTCGCTGGGGCTGGAAAGAATACCCTAGTCTTCCCCAAGATGATGTAGAAAGCCTCGTTCACGAGTGTCTAGCCGAGACCGCCCGCAATCATGATCGTTATGACGCCTCAAAATCCGTAATCACAACTTATGTCATTAACCTAATAAAACTGCGCGTTAAGCGCCTAAAACTGAATGTGCAAAGAAACCAAGCCTTGTCGATAGAAACGCAAGAAAAGTCCGCTTCGGGTGTGTATAACTCGATAGACCCGACCGATCTCAATTACCGAATAATGAGAGAGAGATTCTACGAGACCGTGGCAAACACTTTAACGGGGACGGACAAGAGTTTCTTTGACCTTATGAGGCAAGGAGCGGAATCTATTGAATTCGTAAAGCAACTGCGGGACGCTGGTTACGAAAATCCAGAATCTGAGGCCAAGAATCGCAAGGCGCGAGTACAGCGGAGATTGAGGGACATAGCCAAGAGCATGGGAATCGAACTGCAAGACGTCATGGAGTAGCCTGTTGAACACAATTGATGAACAAGACATCGATCTAACCGAGAGGTGGTACCAATATGCTGCTCAGCAAGCAGGCTTCGTTGGTCAAGCCTTGGCACGGGTTCGAAGGCATACTGGACAGACTGTTGAAGAACAACGGCTTGAGCTGTGCGCTGATCCGGCGTCATTTATTCATCTACAAGGCATGCCACAACCGCGGGCTCAAACCCTGATAGTCGACGCGAATCAAATTGCCGAGGAGTGCGGAATAGCAGACTCGCTCGCATTTGTCCGGGCAATGATCCTTGCTTATAAGATCGAAAATATAAACTCGACCGCTCTGGAAGACACCTACTATCAGGCAGCTTTTGACGAACGTGACGATCTTGATTCCTACCCGGACGAGGACTGACTACGTGCTGCGCACCGAACCCATGAAACGCGTGGCGGTAATGATGGAAACAGTACGAGCTCTGCTCGGCGGGCCCTACGAAAATCTCCTAACGACGTTTCCAAGGGATATCGAACGAATTGTCACGTTTGCTGTTCAAGTCCCAATCATAAAGCAAAGGGCCTTGACAGTCTCAAGCGTTACAAAGTTTTTGTGCGCAATACGAGGCAATCAAAATAGCAGTGTTGAAACGACAGACCGCAGCTTGAACGGTTTGCTATACGTTGGCTCACCCTGTCCCATCATATTCATAAATGAGAGCCTTCCTTTACACCTCCAGACGTACATTATGGCGCACGAACTCGGCCATCTACTCGCAGATGTCTTCCTTATTCAGCAGCTTTGGCTAGCTTCCCTCCCTGAGCGGGAGGATGTCATACGAAAATATTTTTGTTGGCACAAGATTGATAAGGATCCCTGGCTTGAGCTGAGAGCGTTTCTTAAGGGTCTTCCGCCCAGGCCTCGCACTATTCTCGGCCGCGATAACTCGTTAGTCCCCGAAACGCTTGAACGTGAGGTGTTGGCTGATCTATTCGCGCGCGAGATAATGGCCCCCTGGCGTAAAGTTGAGGCTTTGTACAGGACCACATCCAAGCGTGCATTCTCTGAGTCTGTCCGGGCGAGCTTTTACCTTCCTCTTCGAGTTGCAGCAAACTACTATGATGACCTTGATATGTCGTTAAGCCACAAACCGGACCTATTTGACAGGCTTCATTTGAAACTTAGCCAATAGAACCCATGATTTAGGAAAGGGCATGAGAAAACCGGCTGATTCACGTGTATAACGGTGTAGATAAACACGATCCTTTTAATCTAGGCCGTAAGATCCGACGGGAATAAGGTTAGCGTCATGAGAATTCTAGAGGACGAAGTCAGCTTAATTGAGGAAGCAAGCGACATTATCTCCGAAAATATCGACTTCGACGCGATCGTCAATCCAGCAAGTTGGCAATCCCCAGGTGATTACTATCAAACAATGCCGGCACGCACCCGGGCCGTTATCGACCACGTCGCCGAACATGATCGAAACCTTAAGGAAGAACTTCGCAACGAGGTCTACCCAGAATTGGTTAGATCCGGGAATATCCAAACCTGGGAAACTGCCAATCAAAAATACATCGAACAGATTCAGCAAAAGCGACTCTATGCAGGAAAAGTAGTGTCTGCCGATGCTACAGTTGCGCCATATAACAGCATCAGTCTGATTGGCGCACAAATTGGTGTGTCGCGTGTCTCCTATCAAGGCGGGACCAGCCAATTCGTAACAAATCTACTTCAATGGGGCATGGCCGTCCCTCGAAATATTTCCGCGAAAGATGTAGTAAACGCTATGCGTTCTCGAGGCGAAGAACTCAAAGAAAAGCTTTCGAACGTTTTCGTTTACACAGTGTCTTTGTACATGGAGCGTAAGGTTCTAATCGACAGCGGTCCGCAAATCTTTAAGTTAATTCAGGGAACTGCTTTTCCTTATGAAATGCTGGTAGGCTCTGGCCGACACCACACCATGCAGACTTGCTTAGATCTCCTTGGCAAACTCATTGACGATGGAAATTACGCATGCATCGTTTCTAACGATTCACATCGTGATCTGCTTACATTCGGAATTGGGCTCGACGCTGGTGAGTATCTAGTGACGCACTCCGGTGACGAAGTCCTAGATGACTTCCTCCTTGGTAAGGGAACCCGTGGTGCTGCCCACTACTCCGACACCCCAAACCCTAAATATCGTGACGAGTCAGGCAGCCCGCTTAGCCAAAAGGAACTCTTCAAGCGTTTCCAAAAAAGTCACGGTGCGAAAGTTGTGCGTGGGTTGTTGCGCGCACATAAATTGAGCGCACCCTATGTATTTTATTGCAACGCCGACAAGTTGCATGAAGCCGTTCACACTCTACTCGCTGACGCGCAACATAGCGGCCCCCGAGGGTTCCCACTGCTTGTTGACATCGCCGATCAATACTGCTCCGGCGCGTTTCGAGCCGGTGAGTACTCAGACTTCATGAACGCAGAGTTTGCACGCGCTTCGAACGGAAGCGTGATGTATCAATCAGAGAGAACGACCAGAAACAAGGGTTAGGCTTTGGGTTTGAAATGGAGGATCTTATGAGTTTGAACAATAACGAACGATTTGGGCCTTCTCCGGCGGATGTAGATAGAGCACTCGCCGGCTTAGCAGCCGAGGAACCAGATCCCGCGGTCATGGCGCGCGCGCAAACAACGGAGGGCGCCGTGTCGTTTGTGCATTTTGACCCCAGTTCTGCTAAGGGCAATATCGTGGAGGCGCTGGTTCATCATGAAGACATACCAAAAGTGCACCGTGGTCTTTACGTAAAGATCCTCAGCAATAGTGACCAGCGTAACTACATGGGCAGGGTAGTCGATGGTCCCTTCTATAGTCCAAACACACTTAAACGTGATTCTACGCCGGTGCAATTCATTATTCTCAACCAGGGACAAGCCAAAGCATTAACCGTTCCGGAATACCATGCCA
Organism: Blastocatellia bacterium; assembly: GCA_033856735.1. Lineage (GTDB taxonomy): Bacteria > Acidobacteriota > Blastocatellia > Pyrinomonadales > Pyrinomonadaceae > UBA11740. Next base: position 39,907 of record JAWVEM010000383.1, on the reverse strand, counting down.
CAGTGTTTATTGAGATTCTGAGCGAAGAACGGAAGGGAGTAGCATTCGCCGCCACACGCCGACCACATCCCGCATCTCCGGTTTTTCCTTTTGATTCCGAGGCGATGGCTACGATGCTGAACCTCAATGGTGATCTTAGATTGGGCATCCTGGATAACTACGACGGCGTCTTTGCCGAACTGAATAGCAACGACAAGAATCTTGCCCGAAATTGGCTGACTGCAGGGACGGTAGGAAGTGGTAAGTCAAACACAGACCAGGTTGTAGTCGAGGAAACGCTAGCTGCCGGATTCGCGCAAATAGTCGTTGATCCCGAGGGCGAGTACATTTTCATGGATCAGCCCTCAGACGCACCCTTTATTGCGGACGAACTCGCAAAATATGACCGCCAGCCTTCAGGCGTTAAGAGCATAACTGTGTACCGCCCGCCGCTATCAGAATCAAAGCGCAGGGATGCCAAACAATTCTCGGTACCATTCGACTCTCTTTCGCAGGAAATAATCGCAGAAATCACGGACATGAGCCCCGCGCAACAGACGCGCTTCTTGTTCCTCTATGAACAGGCTATTCAAGTTAAGCGAAAGAGCCAAACAACGGAGCTTCTCAATGAAGATGACCTAGACCTTTCTCGCGGTTATCCGGGTATTAAGCTCGAAGAACTAATCAACATGCTCAATGAAGAATTCCAACACTACAATTGGAAGCGAGAACACCCTGAGAAGAAGTCCACGAAAAAGTCCAAAGCTGCAGAGCCTCCGGATGAAGGCGCGACTGAGGAAACCGAACGGCCAAAAATCTACTGTCACATTTACAGGCTGCCGCCGTTAATTCAAGACCAATATGATGCTATTGCTTATGGCGGATTACGCAAAAAGCTGCGCGAGCTTCGGATGATGCGAATATTTGATCGACCCGATGCGCCGCCCTTGGACATGGAACAACTCAGCCAACCAGGTCATCTGTCAGTGATCGATATGTCCGATTCTCGTGAACAACAGATAGTCAATGTTGTAATAGCCGACCTTCTCTCGCGGATGTTCACTTATAAAATGAAGCTGACAGAAGCGCAGAATCAAAAGCGTAAGGTCTTCATAACCCTCGAGGAGGCCCATGGATTCGTTTCACGCGAAAGACAAGAGAAGATGTCGCAAACCTTGGATCAACTTCGACGGATCGCGCGAAGAGGTAGGAAGAGATGGCTCGTTCTTCATTTCGTGACTCAATCACCGCATCACTTACCTTCTGAACTATTTGAGTTGGCGAACAATAAGATCATCCATCAAACAAACGGCAGTGAGAATCTGAAAGTTCTAAAGGCGGCAGCTGGCACGGTCAACGATGCGATTTGGAATGATGTGCCAAGCCTTGGCCGCGGCCGCGCGATTCTTATCGCGGGGCAATATCCACATCCGATCGTCGTTCAAATACGGCCGGCGGCATCTAAGCGCAATTATCAGATTTGACTTAGACGCAACCACCGATTGGATGCGGCGGCACGTATATGTGCAACCGAAGTTCAGTCAGCGAAGAGTTTTTGTCCGGATTCAACCAAGCCGTGTGAATGTTCATCTAGGGGCCTCAACAAGCGGCGAAGGTCCTCCTCAAACTCACCCTCAACTGGTTTTTACGGGTTAATTCAGTATGAGTCCTCAGGAAGCACGCGAGACTATTAGAGGGTTGAATGAGCTTTTAACAAAGTTCGGGCTCGGTTGGGTGGTGCAACAAGTCGCTGCGGTCGTCGAACGCGGTGTTGACCAGAAAACTCATATTGTTTACCAGGGTTCTGAACCTGACCAGCCGCTCAGACGTCCGGGACCGAAAGCAGAAGCTCTCACAACACGGGCCTACAGCGAGCACGAAGAACTGAGGCTCCTTATAGCAGCGATTCGCTCGGTCGGCATCGACCTTTACCAGATCGAGAAAAGCGCTCTAGCTGGATTGGGTAGCCCAAACAACATTCGGTTTGCTCCCGATCTGCCTGCTGGCTTTGAGGATCGCGGTTACGATCGTCGAGCCAGTGAGGGGTTTGAATCAACGGTAGCGAGTTTGGAGCAGAGAAGCGAAGCTGTCGAAGAATTGAGTAAGCATCTTGTAGAATTGGAGAGACTCGCCCGTGCCTAGTCAAGAATTACTTGACGCGATTGAGCAAAGTCTTGGTCAAGCGGTTACCCCAAGCGTATCTGCAAGTACGGCGGCTTATGACTTGTTTGAAGTCTTCATTTTTACTCTGATCGTTGAAGCGGCCCGTAATATGGGCGCGAACGTTGTTTACCAAAACATTGGGTCCTCGTCGTTCAATAATCAATTTACGTTTCGAACATCTCCAGGATATATCTACTCACGTGCGCAACCGTATACTTACGCTCGAATGGATTTCGGCAATCAGGCCGTGCTGGAAGCTCACATTGGAATATATGCAACTGGGGTATCTCGCGTTCGGCATGAATGCGATGTTGCCGTCTTGAAGACCGTCGATGCAGAAAACTGTCGCATTAACAATGTCCATCCGCGCGGAAGCGATCTTTGGCTTGCAACTGAGTGCAAATTCTATGCGTCCCAATTGGGTCTAGACTTGGGCCGATCATTTTTGGGGCTAATGACAGAGATCCACCGGCACAGTCGTTTCTTCGTCACAAACTCATCTTCCACGTCGGTTGAAAAGTTGTTAGCCCATCACAAGATGCGCTGGCAGGTAAATGTCCTTCCAATAAATACCGATATCGTGAATCGATTAAGGACAGCGTTTGAGAACGTGTTTCAAGACTTTCTCGCAGTCCAACCATAGAGCACAGCGTCCTGCCGACCGATGTGGCGATGGCCATACGGCCTCGCGAGAAAAACTACAAGTCACTCTCCGCGCGATTTTCTCTTACCTCGTAGTCTTATGCTTGCTTGCATTTCATTACTTGGGATCTTCTGAGGAAGGTTAACCTCATCATCCACAAGCGTATTCATCCAGACTTTGGCGACTTCCGAATACCGCAATAACACCGTCAAAGATGGCTCCCTTTCGCCGGTCTCGAAACCACTTATGTAGTGCCGTCCGTACTCTTTGGCGAGACCCAAACGTCGGAGCATCCCATCCTGCGACAAACCCAAGGCGGTACGGATCTGCAAAAGCTTCTCACTTAACCGCGCCGGCACTTCACGCGAGGCTCTTCCCATTAGGATAGCCCCCTCGCAGAGCCGGCGTCTCACACGAAACATCACAGGCCCACGGCGAGAATCAAGGAATCGCGAGCACCTGCTTACTGCAATCCCAAACGCTAAAAGAGAAACCACAAAGGAGTGTTAGCCCGGGAACGGCTTCGCAAAAGTGGTACATCTTCAAGAGTCCCGACGGCGACTTCACCTTGGAATTTCCATCGAAACCCAGTCCCGAAATGAACGGCCAGGGGCCGGTGACAACCATTAGATCGTTTGGCGTAATTGATGGGCAACTGCGGTTCTCAATCAATTTTCAGGACATCGGTGGAGATCCTGACGCGCCTGATAGCAATACATGGGAACCCGCCCTGGAGCAGCTTACCGCAAACGCAGACCGAGAAGACGGCCGGCGCACCATCCAAGTCCATCGAATAGCTAAGAACATCGTTGATGCTGAGATCTTACAGGCTGTACCAGACACCCGAAACAACATCCGGTATCTAAGACGCAGCATTCTGCGGCGAGCTCGAGTCTACTCGCTCCTTTGCGGATCGGTTGTTGATGATCGAGAAGTAGACCGAAAGCTTTGCCAGAAGTTTTTCAACTCGTTACGGTTTGTATCTAGAGCCCGCACCCGGCGACGATGAGATCGCCTATCCAGTTCCCACTTCCCGCCAGAATCCTTTCCCACTCAGAGACTATCCCTAACAACGTTCGATCAAGTGATCTACCCAAAAACGACCTTTGAGAACAAGGTCCCGCCAAGGCTTAGAGCTCCCTAACAAGGGCATTCGAAAAACCTAAGGAAATGCTGAATCCGAATTTCCGATGCACAGGTGGCACAATTATTGCGAATTATTTCGCCGGGTTGATGGTCCTTCATCCGCCCAAAGTTCACGTCGCTCTTCTAACAAGAAACGACGCACCCCGCCTTGTGGAAATCCAGAGACTTGGATTGATGCCGTCAATCCAAAGGTTAGAGGGTCTGCCTTCGTGAAGCTCTCGAAGGCACCAAGACCCTGAAACTCCAACAATCTAACGATGGCTTCGTCTTAACGGGCCAGTTTCAGAAAGCTGAAGCGCTATGGATAATCCATTTTCTGATGATTTCATCGAACGTTACCGGGCGGGTGACGAAGAAGCCGAAATATCGCTGTGGAAATATGGTAGAGAACACTGCATTCCCTTTTTATGTGACATGGGGCTCTCTTACGCAGACGCGCAAGATATTTGGTATGAAGCATATTTCAACTTCTTCGAGAGCAAATGTCCGACCTTTGATCCAACCAAAGGGCTCTTTGTCGTTTGGCTTCGAACCGTAATTAAGAACCTCGCCAGATATGAACTAAGAAAGCGAAGACGCTTCCCCCATGAACCACTGGATGAGGCAAAACAGTTGACAGACAACAGCCGCGCGCAAAAAAGGGGCGGAGATTCAGAAATGGTACTCCTGGCCGAACGCGCCAGAGAACTGCTCGGCAAGAGTCATGAAAGAGTTATCTCGCTCAGATTTGACGAGGACCTGTCGTTTAGTCTAATAGCTGAGAGGCTCGGAATCTCAGAGTCCGCTGCTCGGATGCGCGTTTCGCGAGGACTTCAAAAACTTCGACTAATATCGAGAGGATTGAAATCCGGTGAACTACCAAGACAAAGAAACAGAATTAGACGAACAAATCCGCACCGAGCTACGCCGCCTGGCGAAAGCTAGTAAGAACAGGTCTGGCGCCTCCCCCAATCCAGCCGAGTTACGTTCAATATTCCAAAACTCATCTGTACGAAAAATCGTAAGGAAACTCCCCCTTTCCTCCTACATTCGAAAAGTTCGGACCTATGCTGAAGCGAATGTGGAAGACTTCGCGGCCGCCATGAACGTCCCGCCTGATGTTATTCGCAAACTCGAGACAAACGAATCCGAGCCTTGGACCTTGCCGGCCCGAGCCATCGCAGAGGTAGCTCGCGGCCTCCGCCTTCACCTGACCGCACTCGAAACCCTGACCAGGAACTCTCACACCGTTGCGAGCCTTTCCAAGACCCTCTCCGACCCCGACTCAGCCACGCAATTGATGGCCATCTGGTTGGAGGAAGTTCATACAGAACTCCAACAACATGGCCCCAATGATTTGCTGGATGAATAGTCCAGACAAAAGCGGTCTCCACCACTCGCCAACTGTTTTCTGGCCAAAACACCACGAACTATAGTTTCACGCCTTACTTTCTCCGCCCAGATCGTTATACCCGAGCATACTTTGATCAGGGGGGAAATGAGTTCATTTCATTCTCCCCTCACGGTGGACCCGGCGGACCATCAGCATTAGGGTTTTTCCACGCTGCGGCTTCGCCTGAAAGTAGGGCCAATCAAGTGCTCACTGATCAAGAACTCGAAATCTGGAAGCGAAAACTCGATCTCAACCAGCCCGCCTCGCACCTAGTTGATAAGATTAGGACCTCTGAACCAGCCCGCGCTACGCGCGGCTGGGCCGGACGCAATGTTTGCGTCCGTTATGCAAGCAGCAAGATGGGCCGCACAATCCAGGCCGAAAGTCACACCTGTGAATTACCCTTCATCCTTTGCCGTTGTGAATTCCCGCCGATTGACGATGTTCTGGAATACTGGGATCAACCAACCACATTTCGACTCAGGTATACAAACAAGAACGGCAGGAACGTGAGCGCCTCTCACACCCCAGACTTCTTTCTCATCCACCCGGACAAAGCAGGCTTCGTGGAGTGCAAGCTCGAGGAGACTCTCCTTAAACTCGCCAAAGACCAGCCCAACAAGTTCAAGCTGGATTCCCAGGGCACCTGGCACTGCATTCCCGCCGAGGAAGAAGCAGAAAAGCTCGGCTTTTATTACCACCTGTTTACCGATGCTCAAATCGACCGGACACTCGCGCGGAACATTGTCTTTCTCGAAGACTTTTTTCGTCCCGATGTCCAGATTGTACCCGACGAAATTAAGAAGTCGATGACGTATGCAGTTTCCGCAAAAGAGGGATTGACCTTATCAGAATTGCTTTGCGTGATTACCGAACTCGGCCAAAACTCCGACTCTCTATATCAGCTTATTGCCGAGGGCGCTCTATATGTGAATCTCAGCGCCAGTGCCTTGATCGACAGAGAGCAGGTCTACGTCTACTCTTCCAAAGAAGCCTCGGGCCACTCAACTCTGCCTAATCTCCCAAAGCCAAAATACGTCGAACTTAATATTGGAGAAAGAATTGAGTGGGGCGACCGCGTCTTCGAAATCGCTAATTTGAATCACTCAAATGTTTGGTTGATAGGGGACGGGGACCATCATCCGACGCTGTCGAGAAAGCATGTTGAGCAATTGATCATTCGAGGGGAAATTTATCAATCAAAGCCAAAGAACTCGTCATCAACTCAATTCACCTGGAAGCAATTGATCGATGACGCCAAGCCCGAAGCTTTAAAGGAAGCAAATCGGCGCCACGCCTTGCTCATGAAGTACTACCTGAATGAGCCCGTCCGCCAAATTCCCACCAGAACCCTCGAGCGATGGTCCTCCCAGTACAAGCAAGCCCAATTCCTCTACGGTAACGGCCTCGTGGGTCTGATTCCTCGATGGGCCATGAGAGGTGATCGGTCAACCCAGCGGCTACCTGCTGAGGTGGTAAAGCTGATGGTCGATCTAATTGTCGATGACTATGAAACCGATGTTCAGCAGGGGATGTTTGTAGTCTATGGGAAGCTTATCCTCGCCTGCGAGGAGATTAAGAAAAAGCCACCCTCTTTTCGAACCTTTGTAGACTACGTTCATAAGCGCCCTAAACATGAACAGGATCTTAAGCGAATGGGCAGCCGGGCCGCCTACGAAAGTGAGCCGTTCTATTTTCACCTCGACCTCGCTACTCCTCGCCACGGTGATCGTCCATTCGAAATTTGCCACATCGATGACACTGAACTTGACTGGGAACTTGTTCATCCCATTACCGGGCAGAACTTCGGCCGGCCCTGGGCCACTTTCCTCACCGACGCCTTCTGCCGGCGAATCCTCGTTGCTTACCTCGCATATGAAAGCCCAAGCTATCGCTCTTGCATGATGGTCCTACGCGACTGTGTGCGACGCTTCGGCAGGTTGCCACAAACCATTGTCACTGACGGCGGCCCACCCTTTAAGAGTACCTATTTCGAGTGTCTCGCCGCATCATTTGAAGTTACCGTGAAACGTAGGCCGAAGGCCAAAGGCCGTCATGGTTCCGTTATCGAAAATAGCTTTGGCGTCTCGCATAAGGAATTCGTTTACAACCTCCAGGGCAACACTCAACTCTCGCATAATGACGTTCGCCAGGTTACGAAGTCTCACAACCCTCGCAATCTCGCAGTTTGGTCACTGGGACCTGCCTATGAACAATTGTGCGATTGGGCCTACAACCGCCACGCCAAACAATTGCACTCAACCCTAAAAGAAACCCCTCAGTCTCTCTATGCCCGCACCCTCGACCTTACCGGCCATCGCAATCACCGCATGATTTCTTATAACGAAGACTTTCGCGTTATGACTCTTCCGACAACTCCCAGAGGTACTGCAAAAAACATACTCAACAAGGGAGTCAGAATTAATAATGAGTATTACCGCCATCCCACCCTCAATGAACGCTCTCTCCTGGAAAAAGAACTCCCGGTCAAATATGACCCATATGACTATTCAACAGCTTGGGTCTATGTAGGAGATAACTGGATTAAATGCCTCTCTGACGATCACCACCAATTGAGAGGCGTGACCGAAACGGAACTAAGAATACGCTCTGCCGAAAGGGCGATGCTCAATACTGCCTTTTCGCGCACCCTCGTGGAAAGAGCGGCTGAACGTGCCCGCGGCGCCCTCACCGACCAGAAACGAGAAAAGGAACTTGCCGCCCAACTTGCCCTTGCCCGCGCAAAGGACCAGGAGGCAGCTCAAATTCGACAACAAATCAATGGGCCGTTTCAGGCAAGTACCAGCGACCCGGATTCAACCCACTCAGCTACACCACTAGGGTCGGCACAAGATCCACACCGACCTTCACCGTTCGAAATCTCAGGCGAAGTCGATACATTGGAGGAATACTCATGAGTTCTAAAAGTTTCGATAAAGAATTGCTGAAACGTCCAGCTTCGGAACGGCTGCAGTATTTCCGTTCTTATGTTGTCAAACATCGAAGACTCGTAACCATTGATGAGCAGATCACGGCCGCTCTCAAGGAGCCCGCCGACGCCGGTATCGTGTTTATTGTTGGGCCGTCGGGAATTGGAAAATCGACTATTCAGAGAGTCATTTATCAAAGAGTCTTAGAGGACGCGATGTCTGAGATGCAGACCGATCCTGGATACATCCCGATCGCCGGGATCGAGATCCCGTCCTTAGGGAAAATGACCTACAACTGGCACGACCACTGGTATCGAGCACTCGATGCCCTCGACGAACCGTTGATCAAAGACAAGGCTATTCCCAGGCGCTCGAAGCTTGATCGGCCCTCTACGGGCGCGCGCCTACGCGAACAAACCGCCGCCTTGCGACGTTCCTTCGAATCAGCTGCCGTTCACCGCCGGCTGAAAGTGTTCTTACTCGATGAAGCCCAGCATCTAACCCACGTCTCGGACTCCCTGCTCCGGTCTCAACTCGAGACAATAAAATCAGTCGCCAACCTGAGCAAGGCACTTCATCTAATGTTCGGCACCTACGAACTCCTTCTCTTGCGAAACGCCAGTGGCCAGTTGGGGCGTCGTGCTTTAACCATTCACTTCGATCGTTATCAAGCGAAGTCTGACCAGGACATCGCCGCCTTTGCTGAAGTAGTCAAGACCTTCCAGCTGCAAATGCCACTCATGCAAACACCTGACTTCCTTCCACATCTGGAATATTGCTTCGAGAGGAGCCTTGGCTGCGTTGGCCTGCTCAAAGATTGGTTCTCCCGATCTCTAGCTGAAGCGATTGGTAAAGGCGCTAAAACCGTTACTCTGCATCACCTGCAAAAGCACGAATATCCCGCCAGTGTTCTGCTAACCATATCCAAGGAGTTTATCGAAGGTGAGGCCAAACTCCATGAACAGGAGAGTTCCTTTGCCTTGTTGAAGGAGCGTCTCGGTATTTCATCCCGCCTGCGGAAAGATGCCAACGGAACGAATAAAAAGAAACCCGCAACTCGGGCCAAACGTGGTTTCGGCCGACGCAAACCCAAACGCGACAAAGTAGGTGAAGGTCGAGCAGCAACCAAACAGCCGAAGAATTCCGGCTCTAAGCCTTAGTGTCCAATTTGATAATCCAAAAGGACACCGCTATGCCGAACAAGACACTCTGGTCTCACTTAATCTCGCACCACGAACTTTCCGTTTGTGAGCGACTAGACCAACTGATACCGACGATACCTCGCCGAAGTCCATTTTATTGCCTCAGCCCCATGAACGTTGGCTCCCCAGCCTGTGAAAGTGTGACCAGTTATTTTTTAAGACTCGCACAAGCGCACTGCGTCACGCCCAGAAGACTTTTCGACAAAGCATTAAATCTCGCACTGCAGAAGGATGTCCAAAACACTCGTGGGCTTGTTGGCCCAAGCGATACTCTCGGAACGTGGCAGATCAATGGAAATGGGTTGGTCGCCGAGAAATGGGTGAAGGCTCTTGAAGCCATTACACTGCAGCAAGGTTTGAATGCCTTAACCCTTTTACCTTTTCGGCAGGCTTTCTCAAAGCGCGATGCTTGTAGACGTGAACGGGCTTGGTGTCCTTTGTGTCTGTACGAGCAAGAACAGTCAAACGGAATTATCTACGAGCAATTACTCTGGACGCTCAAATCTGTAACTGCCTGTTCGGTCCACATGCTACCCCTACAGACCAAATGTCCACACTGTCAGCGGACATGCTCTCCGCTTTCCGGCACCATGCGTCCCGGGAAGTGCGGCGCATGCAATGGCTGGCTTGGCGCCTCCTCCGGGAGAGATCACAACGAACTTGACGGAGCCAACGACGAATCAACTGAATATCAGATCTTCATCGCTAACGAGGTGGGCCAACTAATCGCTGTTTCACTTGAAATTAAGGATAAGTTCAACAAGGAAATCTCCAAAACCGCCATCAGCAAATTTGTAGAGCGGTGTCTTGACGGAAATACTCGTGCTCTTACTCGATACTTAGGTCTCAACCGAGGCGCAGATTTTGCATTAACTACTAAACGACAACGATGCTTTGTAGGGTTGAGTTTGCTCCTAAAACTAGCTTTTGTTTCTCAAACACATCTTCTCGATCTATTAACGAATGAGGACGCTCTGGCTAAGTTCTCACCGTCGATTTCTACGGTATCACGGCCTTCCCCGCTGATAGCCGCCAACAAAGAGATGGTTCTGTCGGCGCTCGCGGCAGCCGTCCACGAAATTCCCCCACCCTCTTTGGAGGAGGTTGGAGTCCGGGTGGGCCGGACCTCCTCACGACTTCGTCAACACTCCGCCGAGACCTGTAAGCAAATCATTAAGAACTATCGAATGTCTGAGAGGGGGCGAAAAGCGCTAACTTGGCAAGGAGGCCGTGTGCGAACCTCCTCAGAGATTGAAGCTGCCTTCAAGATTGCGCTAATTACAGATCCCCCTCCAACTCTCAATCAGGTCGCACAATCACTCGGTTATAGAAATCGCTTCGGGCTCAAATACAGAGTTCCTGAGCTATGTCGCGCTCTACTCGAGAAACATCCAAAACCCTACGAGGCTAGGAAGAAGTTCGTCGAGTCTGAACTACGCAAATCGCTCGAGACGGACCCGCCTGAGGCCCTGCTCACCGTGGCCAGGCGACTGGGTTATGTATCGGCCCACATACTGCGGCTCCGGTACAAGGAATTCTCCCGAAGGATTCAGTCGCGCTATGAAGCTCACAAAAAAGCGTTATTACTTTCCGAGATATGTGCTCAATTGAATGCAGCTCTTTCGGAAACACCGCCACCTACCCTCAAGAATACAACTCGAAAATTGGGCGTCTCCGATAAATGGTTGCGGGACTACTTCCCTGAAGAGCGCCGTCTGATCGTGGCACGCTACCTCTCATATAGACAGGAGCAATCCGTTGCAAACCAAACAAGCGACAAAGAACGCATTAGAGCGATAGTCCGAGACTTTCACAAGAGCGGTACGTTTCCGTCGATGAATGCTGTGCTGGATGTGTTCAGTGCCAGCGCTTTGAAACGCACTGAGGTGTGGGCCACGATTAAGCGGGCTCGCGAAGAGTTGGTTACGGATTAACATCTTCCGCAATCGGCCTCTCTCGAGGAACCACCCCAAATGCAGATGCTGCGCACGTAGCCGCGAGTCCTTACGGCGTCTACGCCGCCACCATCGGCGCGAGTGTCGTCTGCCGGCCTGCCGCTGCCGGCGCTCAATCCCGAGATTTCGGCCCGTCACTCATGGGGAACGGTTTTCCCGTGAGGCGCGGATCGCTGCGGACCGCTGCGGACTCGGTCAGCTCGGGCCGCGTCGGTCGACCGTTCGGCCTGAGGCTGTATGCCCCCCGAGCCACGGAAGCTCATCCCCGGGGCGGGCTGCGGATGGAGTTGGGCCCGAAAGATAGAGCGCCCGAAGGTGCTCAGGTAGAGAAAGCTGATGTCGTCGGGCTGGGTCACTAACCGCAGATCCGCGCAGTGCGATCGCACCGGCAGGTTGAGCGACGCAGGTCCCCAGCTCATTCCCCCGTCGTGGCTGTCATAGACCGTGCTGTCGGTCGCCACGTAGAGGTCAGGCGGGTTGGTGGTGGAGTCAATCTCCATAGCATAAAAGAGTTCATTGGGCAGCCCCGGTAGCACAGTCCATGTCTTGCCGTTCTGCGTTTGATAGACCCAGCCCTGGAATAGTCCATTGTCCACGAAGCCATTGCCATTGAGAATTAGATAGGCGACCTGATTGTTGTGCGGCACGATCCGGCTCACCGCGTTCTTCACGGCGAGGGCCGGCAAGCCGGTCCCCTCGGTCAGGGTGCTGGAGGCGGTTTCGAAGCTGAAAATTCGACCCTCCTGGGTTCCGGCCAGCACCCGTGTGCCGTCGAACGAGCCGACGCCCAGGATGTACTGGTTCGCAGTGAGCGGTAGAGTGGCGAGCAACTCCAAGTGCAGGTTGGCGCCGTTGCTCTTGGCGAGACCGATTATAGAAATGAGATCGAGAAGCAACTGGGATGGAACCCAATAGGCACCATCTGAGTTGCGCGTCTCACCTTATCAAAGAGCGTGAGACATCTGCACCGGTATTCTTTTGAGGAAGTTTTCGAACTCTCCGCTATTCACCACCAAAATGTCCATCCGCGTGTGGACCTCGTGAGATCCGTAAATTATGGCTTCCTTAACTGACGGATCCGGCTTGCGCTGTAAATGTGGCGGCAAGGGCATCCTATAAACCAAGCAAGGACTTGGGGTGAGGCGTACTCTATCGTACGCAATTTCTCCGCTTAAGCCATCTACATGTTTATCGTCAAATTCACAGACAAATAGCTTCGCGGTTGTCACCACTGTCGGTAAGAAGACATGTTTATCATGAGTGGGAGTGTTTGACGGGTTAAATCGTCCGCAGTGTTCGCTGAGACTGATTTCCTCAGTAACAATTGCTTGTGTCGCCAGAGCTACTTGTTGAGCCGCTTTAGTGATCGCGTCGTTCGACGTCTTTGTAGTGCTCTGAAGATTTTTGCTATTTCGTTGGGCTTGATATTGCAAATACGTCCCGCGAGTCTCACGCCCATTCTCAGTTACGGGAAACTCTAAAGATGCTTGCAACAGGCTGGTTGTAACTGCGCAGTCATTTAGATGCGACTCTGCGACTTTAGTTTCAACGCATGGGAAGTAATTTAGCCGGCGTGGTTCACTGACAAAGAAAATCCATTCGACAAACTCAGGATTATTCTTCTTGCACTCTATGAGCAACGTTAAGTGCCGCCGGTTCTGGGAGTGTCCCTGGTAACCTCCATTAATCGCTCGTATATCGAGTTCACTCTCTCTCCAGGACCAGTGCGAATCTAACGGTTTATATGCAACAGGATAATTAGTAGAAGCCAGCGCCCAGCCGCTATCGCTCAGAATAATCTTACGGCACCACCGCTCAAAGAAGATGCCGTGAATATTTAACGAGTGGATCGTCCAATCGTGATCGGTCTGAGGCCCATTCGTCATCTACTTCTCCCCAATTAGAAAAAGCTGTCGACTGAATAACAAGCAATGGCTGAATTATCGAATCTCCTACTGCCCCGGGAGTAGTGGCACATTTCCTTCAATCGCTATCGATTCGTTGCGCGAACCCATGGCTCCAAACGTAAAAGCTCCCCTAATCCGGATACTTGTAGCCGTAGAAGGACCGACATCCAGATACTGAAAGTGTCCATCATAGCGACGGCTAACTTCTTCAACTGAATAAAGCCTTGTTAACCCTTCCGCTAACCAACCGCCAGCCGAGCACGCGCGAAGGACCTCGGGAAGTATTACAGTCTCGGGCTCGCTAAACGAAGCGGTCATGTCGAGTGCGCCTCCACCATCCCGGTAGTCTTCTCCAAGAATGGCCCGACGCGCCCACAATTCCGCCATCTCCGCAGCTGTGAGCTTTCCAAACGAACCCATCATAGTGTGAATCGAACTCGAGCCTGCGTTCCAACTCTGGGAGCTCTTGCAGGCGATCTCAACCTGTTCCTCTGCTGAATATTCAGTTTTCACCGATACTGACTCGATTTGGATAGGAAAGCTATTGTTCGACCACGTGATGCGTTCGGCTCGAGACCTTGATCGATAAGACTGGCCGCCTTCTACCAGTGCACGCCTTACCTCGCCGTCTGTCACGTTCGCTGTCACCGTGATTTCACCTTCGCCTCTGTTGTCGAAGCGGCTATTAACAATTCCCGGAAACACCAAGGCGCCAAGTTTTATCCACAGCCTTTCACTACGAGCCGCCATTTCCCGGAGCCTTGCATCAAGCTGACCAACCAGATCATTCGCGTTTGCAAAAGACCCTCCTGATAGTTCGTTACGGAGAGAACGCAACCAATCGTTTAATCTGCCATCACGGTCGGGATCGTTAAGGGTTCCCAGCGTAAATAGTAGCCTTGGAATTCGTCGTTCGGCCGCTCGGTTTCCTTCCTGATGCGTGGGCGAGTAACCGGTCTGATCCGTAACTCCGTATCGACTCCCGAGCATTAATACGAAAACGGGTGATCGATCTACACCACCCAGATAAGCCTGCTGTGGGCCCTCATCCCTCGGCGTAATTTCCTCCCACATCACAGGCGTCGCGCCCATCGCGTGAAGATGGGCGCGTACGGCGTCTCGATATGGCGTCATTTCCTGGTCCATCAAGGAGCTGACGAAGATCTGACGGCCCGCCATCCAAGCCCTATAGCGCTCGGCCGCGATCGGGAGTGGGTGAGCACTGCTTTCAAGCAGTAGATCGGACCAGTTTGGATTTTCACCTCTGCTCATCTAACTCCTCGCATGTTGAGACACCTTTCTCCAATCTGCCACTAAATGTAGCCATCACAAACCCAGTGAGCAAGCGACCGAGCCTCGAGTTTCCAGTAAAGATATGGCGGCCTGCATATAGCTCGCTAGGAGATTCATCAGGATCCGACTGAACAAACCGTTATGACGCCAGGTATTTATTGCTTGAATTCCGCGTAAGAGCGCACCTCGCCTTGCGATGCCATGAGTTGGTTGGTTTCCGTCCAGCGTTAGGTAATTCGCCGGTGTAAGATGTTTAGCTACTTAGGGCGCGCTTGAAGTTTGGTTCCTGCGCTTTTTCCAGACAGGCGTTAGGTCTCGTCCTAAAACAAGCTTACAGAGTGCACACTGAGCTTCGTCAATTGCAACAATGGTTATCTTGATATCGGGAAGTTCAATTTTTCTAATAGTGACTTTCAGACTTCCTCGCGCACTACCAATAGGCATTTCAACGAACCCATTTTCTTCGTTAAGTGACATTCCCTGGTGTGAGAAATCGTTGCGAAGCTTTTGCGCCGTTTTCAGCGCGCTCAGTACATCTTTATATTCACCTAGTTTAGGGAATTCGCTCGTCAGTTGCTCGCAAAGGGACCCAAGAATATCTAGTCGTTGAGGAAAGCTTGAGTGTGCAATCAGAATGAAAGGTTTTGGATCGTTAACGTCATTAAAAACCGCAAGCTTTCCGATGCAAATATTCAAAAACGATTCCAGACTTGCCCACAAAGCGGAAATGCGCCCGAGTTCAACCAAATATTGGTCCGGCAGCGGCCAGCCAGAAAAATCAATCGTGGTGAGCTCTTCATTTGTCATAACAACCCTCGTGAAAAACACATCGTCGGCAGTTATTGGATAGCAATATGTTCACAAACCTGCAGTGCGGCATACTGGGCGTCGATTGCTTCCTGAGATGTCACACTGATGCCGCCATAGCGGACTTCAGCGGAGCATTCAATGTCGTCTAGCCAATATTCAGGAATCTTGGGAAGGCCATGACTCTCAGCGATCATAGCTAGATGTTTGAGGTTGTGGCTTCTTGGCGCCGTTCGTCCCTTCATAGCTATAAAGTCCTTAATGAACTTTTCTGCGGCTTGTAGTGAAGCCCATTTGGAGAGGCCATAGTTGGGAGGGCTATCGAACAGATGATTAGACGACGCTAACAAGTCGGCTCGACCTTGTTTTGTAAGTTCGGTACGCTCAAAGATTTCATAGATTCGCATAAAGGCAATGCGTCCAAAAACAAATTGGTTGAAGAGCGCTTCGAGCTCCTGATCTGTTAACGTGGTCGCGTACTCCTGAGTGAGGCCGGCGACAAAGTCCAATGGGTTCAACGTCGGAGGATTCTCACGTGTTCCGATAACTACGGGCTGCCGTTCTTTGGTGAGCTCTCTGGAACACGCTATGCGATTCAGTCCGTACCCGATAGGGAACTCCATGCGCAAAACATCGCCCCGCAGTATGACTCCCATGGTACCGAGTCCCATTGTGATCTTTGCGCGGTCGCCGTACCATCGGTCAAACCAGTCGTTAACCTTGGTACAAAGTGGATCTCGATTCATCAAATAAAGGCTATACACCGAAGAGAACCTAATATGTGCCTCAATGGGTCGAGCGGGGAGTGGTATCTTCTCGCGCTGCATCTCCCGATCGATCGCCTGCATTAGCCGGTCAAAGTCCACATCACTCTTGACGTTGATTGTTTGTAAACGTGTCTCCACCGGAAGGAACCGATCCCTAATTTCTGTAATGTCAGTAACGTGAAACCGGAACCGGTTGACCAGGTCGTCGTAAGTGTCAAATTGACGGTTGCGCGCGACCCTCTCCTCATACAGCGACTTTTTCTGCAAGTAACTCAGCGTGGCACAACGTCCCATAACGTATTGAAAACTCGCTTTATTCACATCTAAGTTGACCGAGGAAATGCTTAGAGGGTTCGCTTTCAAACTCTGTTCTAGACCTGATAATTCAGCTTGAACTGAAGAGTAGGTTTCGGAGGGGGCATTTGGTTCAGTGAAAAAAGCGCCATCCAAATCTCCTAGTTTGACCAGGATTAGCTCGGGCGACTGTTCGCCCGGAACAAGCAATATGAGATCAACGATTTGGTCATTAACAGAAACTGTGGCATACGCGCGAAGATAATCCGGCCGAATGATTTCAGGATGTTCGATAATAAATTGCCGGACCGAATTGGAGTGGTTACGATCAAGCAACACCTCGAATTCTGTTATTTGGCTTAAGGCTGCTTGAAAAATTATTTCTGACGATCCTGCTTTCTCCGCTTTGTCGGTAAGCCGATACGAAGAGTTTCTTAACGCATACGCCTTTCTAAGATCCTTTAATGCTTGGGTGGTAGGCGAGCCTAAATGAGCATTCCAACCGAATACTGATATCCGATTGAATCTAGGAGCAAAGAATCTCTGATCGAGACCTAGTGCCTCTAATTCTGTGGCCGGCGGCCAACTAATTAAATCATCGAGACTAAATTTTTCGAAAAGGAAGTCATCGGCAACCGGTCTCTGGTCGGCTGGGTTCCTCTCGGGAAAAGCCAAAGAGGGTCTCATTGGACCTGGTTCGCCCGTTTCATCAAAATATGAGCAGACCTCACTCTGCTTCATGAATTGCGCTAAGGTCTGATTCGTTTGGTCTCTGACAACAACGTTCGTGTCTGAGTTCGTGGCTGGATAAGTAAGGACAACCGCAGCATCCTCGCACGGCCAGATTTCACACATTCCTAGGGCACTAACGATTGATCTAGGAAGGATAAATCCGTCCTCTGGGAGTTGAGCTAAGAAACCTATGAGGGCTGCTTGATAACCCTCGACAAAGGTCCTGACCTTTTGAATTCTTTCTTTCACAACTCTTTACTTACTGAGAGCGCTTAATCATGTGGTTTGGTCCATGTCACAGGAACTTCATGTCGTCTATGTGCTCAATCATTTCTTGTTTGCTTGGGAATTGCTTTATGACACCTATGATCCAATTGAGTGCAAACCAAGCGTTCGGCATGAACTCGTTCAAGATCTCTTCTTCGTTGACTTCATGGCCGTGATGGACAGCACCGCTACGAAGGGCATAAGCCTTCTTGTAGTTGGCCACGATGGCTATTCGCTGCTCGAGGGATTTGCCGATCATGAAAGCCATTCGCTCACCTATGTGCTTCTGCAAAGACTCACTTTCATCTTTCAGTAGCACACATTCCAGAGTAAGTACCGCATAAAGCAGCTTGTCGGTAAGGCTTTGAGCGATGCAACTCTTTGAGTAAATCGCAAGAGCCCTCAAGAAGTCATTTTGTAATTCGCTTCTCGCCGCCTGTGGCGTGTTGAGTAATGCAACCAAAGTGTCAAAACCCACCTCCCTCATTTTGGTAAGCAAGTCTTCATTGATTGGCCAGGGATGTTGAGCCCGCATATTTGCGACCGTCGTTCCTGCTGAAACTAACACGGCGCTCTGGATGATCAAGTGCTTCGGTCGGTCAACTGGTTCCCGGCCAGCGATAGAACAATAGGCAGGCATCGTGGGGTGTCTATTCGACGCTGAGTAATATCTAAGTACGTCAAGAGCCGCTTCAACATCTTTAAGCGCTATCTCAACGGCCCTAATCGGCTCCGCGGTTGTTCTGCGAACCGCGACAGTAATTCCTTCGGTCTCGATGCCAACAAGAAATCGTCTCAGCGTCGGAATCTCCGCTGGCTGCCTTGTCTGCCATTCTAATAACCATCTTCGCCAATCTGCCTGGCGAACTGGCTTGAACGATACGCTTCCTAATTGCAGTTCCTGACTGAGTTGAATATCGATCACGGGGAGCCACACTTCTTGGATGGCCACATTCCGCTTGCATCGGTCCAAGACATATTCTGTCAACGATAAATCTGTCGTCCCTAGGTGACGCTGACGCATCCATTCAAAACAGCTTTCAACTATAAATGTCTCGCTAATCGTTGCCTCTAGTTCGGATGCTTCAAAGACTCTCCGACAAAGGTTGATAAATGAGGCATGGCTCTGGCCGAATAGTCCGACCGATGGATCAAGATCAGGATAGGATCGAGCGACTTCAGAACCATCAGTCCCAATCGTGGGATTAACCAGATTCTCCGGAGTTTCATTAATCCGAAGGCTCGCTATTGTTGTGAGGTAGTTAGGGCGAAACGCTCCTGGGGAATCAATTGCTTTAGCTGGTTCTACGGCTAGGGCGTCGAGCAATTGCAGTCCTTCTAGGTCAAGTTCACGAGCCGTGTCGTCATTGATCGAGTACTTCATGCCAAACCACCTGAGAGTTTGGCATTGTCGATAGCATTAAGAAAGTCGGGTCTAGACTTGTAAGTGTTCGCGTTACCTATGACGTTAATAAAGAAAGTCCAAGCGATTACCATGAATTTTTCCAAAGTCTCTAAGTCTTGCCTCGTTAAGTCACCATGGACGAAACTCAATCGACGAGCGTACACAGTCCTGATTGTACGCAATGCATCCTTGCGACCTGTTGGCGCCTTATCCACGAACATCACTAACCTGTCCGCCAAGTCATCAACGCTTTGAGTTCGGTCCGCGATTAGAAGGGCCTCTAGTGGCGCGAATATGTAAGTGAGTTTGTCAGCTGGCTCTTTCAACGTGGAACTCCTACCATATAGCTGTAAGACGTGAAGTAAGTCTTTCTGGAATGAGGTTGGTTTCTTCTCTTTCAAGAGAGCACTAAACTTTTCCATACCAAAGGACCTCATCACTGCCAGGGCAGCATTGTCGATTCTCCACTCATCGAACGGTGTATGCTTAAAACCGCTTGACGAAAATGCAATTCGCCCTTCCTTAGTCATGAAATACTTATAGCCCTTCGAAATCTCCTGACCCAAAGGAACCGAGTTGCTAACCGTGAATGGAAAACAGTTACAGGGTGACAGACAACGCAAGAGGGCCAAGGTTCGTTCTGCTTCAGCCGAAGCTAGCTCGTATGCCCGCTGTGGTTCGGCTCGTAGTTGTATGGTTGCAGCTGCGAGTCCAAGAATTGCCTTTCGCCATCGCTGAAAAAAAACATCGAGGGCTGACGACGCCTCTGGACGGGCTTGCCTTGATTCCGCCTCCCACTGATCGAGCATCGCTCTCGTTATAGTCTGAATTCTCATATTACCGAATTCGAACTCGGATTGGGCGCGCGTGGCCGCGATTGGAATCCAGACCTCATATTCCTGAACTTTTGCTTCTACTTGGGTGAGCACATATTCGGTCATGCTTACAGCGGTCACCTGCTTGTATCTGGCCTCGATCCAATCAAAGATAGACGATGTCAGAACACTCACGCTTACTGAGTCCCTAAAATTAGGCGTCCTCTGGATTCCTTCTGCGACGCGTTTCAAAGTCTGGTAACCGTCTCCGGAGATCTCGACAGTTCTTCCCTCGTGATAAAAAGCCTTGCTTGTCTCTTTTCCCTCGCGGTCGGACCGGCTCGTCTTCAGATTTCGAATATCCTGGTACGGGATTGTGGCGGCAATATGTATGTCTGGCCGCCAGGTTGGATCGGCGTTTGCGAGGGGCGCTGAGGGTCGCTCAACGAGGTTGTGAAGCAAGGTCAACGCCTTTTCGTTATACGCGTTGACTGCGTGTTCGTTTAAATGCATAAGAGACCTTCCTTTGGATAGCCTATCGCCTTGTTCAACGGGGCTGAACCATATGCAGACCTAGAAGTTTCTTTTTGATCTTCTTCCGTTAGCTCTGGATACAATTTCAGTAGGCGCTCCACCATCTTTGTCTTAGATACTTCCTTCGTCGTAGGATCGATACACTCGTTTTGTGATTCCAGCAATATAGCTCGCCTTATGTGTTCGCAGAGGCCGGGCAATCAACTTCAACTCAAGCGCCGACTTTAAAGCTTTTTTGGCGAGCAACATCTTTCAACAGCCGACGTTTCAAAGACAACGCGACAATAGAGCTGTTCTAAGGGCGGGTTTTCTGACCTAAGAATTTGAACACCATTTAGGGAACGTCTCGACTTTCCGCTGTCCTTTTTTCTGGGTGACTACTACTAATAAGTGCAGCAGCTCATGATTTGATGAAAATCCCAGAAGGCTCCATGGGTTCCGTTGGCAAAGGGCGCGACGTCATAAGATCTCAGGGATGCCTTCACGCGTCCGTCTCAAAATAGCTTGTCTCAATAATAAGTCGGGAAGAGAATGTCGATACTTGAAAATGATCTTAAGCGAGGATCCACACGCAGTCTGCGAGAACGCTTTTCCGGTGGAAGTTTTAGAGAATTTGAGGTAACGTGACCGCGCTTGGCCGACTCAAAACGTCCGTCAAAGGTCAAGCTAGTCTCTTAAGTCTCCAAATTGGTTGTACATCCGGACTCTAGCCTCGCATCATGACCTCCAAGAGAGTCAACGCGATGATGAGGCCGTGAGATATCATATCGGGGAGCCTAACAATGTCCTCTTGGGCTGAGATCCTAACGCTAGTGTTTGCAGGAAGTGTTGGCGGATTTATTTCCGGTCTGCACACTTGCCCAAGGCACGACCTTCGGATGCCCCTAACAGGGAGGTTGATCGAACTCGGAATCCTTGGGGACGCTCTTATCGGCGCTGCTACGAGCGTTGCTACATATGCTGCCGCGGTCGCTTCTCACCTTATCAACCCCGTCACCGATCACGTGATCCTTAAATTGAGCTCCTTTGCCATTATCACGGGGTTTGCCGGCATACGTCTTCTTTCAAGCCTGTCCGACAAGCTCGTCCAGGAGGTGCAGGGCGTTAAGAAGGATGTGCAGTTGTTGGTGCAAGGCGAAATTCGATTGGAAAGGAAGCAGGAAAGCCTGCGGGCGTACATCAGGGGAGAGCAACTGAGAGTTGACGAGCGATATGATGAGGCAGAACAGTACTTCAGCGAAGCACTCAACCTCGATCCTGACAACGACCCCGCAGTAATAGGCTTGGCGAAGGTCTATCGCGCGAAAGGCACGCCCAAAGGCGGCGCGATCGAACGAGCGCTGGTGCAACGAGCAATCGGCATCCTGACTCAATTGATCGAGCGGAAGCCTTATGCCAGCCAAGCTATTTACAATCGCGCCTGCTACAACGTGCTGCTCGGTCAGAATCCCGAAGCGATTTCGGACTTAAAGCGGGCTATCGAACTCGACCGCTTCTACGTTCGATACGCTCAGACCGATCCCGACCTTGACAGGCTTCGTAGCGATCAAGAATTTCCAACGGTTGACTGAGTTCTCGAACACCCGAGCGCCCTATGACGAACCTAAAGAATGAGAACTACAAGACATTGTTTGGGATTCTCGTCGCCGTCGCCACATTCATCTGCATAGCCTTTGAAATAATTGAGGCCCGACTAGGCCTGCTTGCCGGCGCCATGTTGATGTTTCTGATTTCCGGCTCTCCGGTGACTTGGTTCCGAAAGTTTGTGGAGACGATGGGCAGGACAGAGTTCCTCAAAGTCATTCTTCCGGTGTTCGCTTTTACTGCCGTCGCCAAGGCAACCGGCTGTAGCGACGCATTCGTCAATGTCCTGGCATCGCCCCTTTCGCGCTGGGGATCATTCCTAGTTCCGGTGGTCATACTGGTTGCGTTCGTTACAAACATGGCGCTGGTAAGCGCCACTGCGAGTAGTCTCGCCGTTGGCGTAGTATTCATACCGATTTTTCAGAGGGCAGGTATTGACCCAGCGCTCGCCGGAGCTGCGATCCTTGCTGGGTCGTGGGGCGCAGTACTGAGTCCTGGAAGCAAGCACGCGGCCCTAATCGCTGATGCGGCGAACGAGTCGCAAAGGCACAAGAAGGACGCGAGGCAGGTTGATGCGATGGACGTCGTGCGTGGACACGCCCCGGTTGTCGTCTCTGTATTATTAGTCGTCACGGGTTTGATGTGGGCGCAGACGACTTTCTTTCGACAATCAAGGCCTCCTACTGTCGATAGGGCCTCAGTGGTGATTGGTGTAGCGATTTGGTTACGCGCTTTCGTTCCGTTGATTCCGCTCGTGCTCCTCTGGGTATTGCCGCGAATCCGCAACGACGCCGTCTCAAAACTGTTCCCGAAAGAACTGCTAGTACTTCAAATGATGTTTCTGGGTATCGTCGTAGCCGTGATTGTCGGTACGGTTCCAGTGACCCAAAACACTTCCGCTGCCGTTATCAAATCGTCCGTCCCTGCTCCTCAGGCACAAGCAACGGTGAGTACTGGCCCCTCAACGACTCCAACTCCAGCACCGACTCCGACGACGCCCGAACCTCACGGCAAAAAACTCGCCGAAACTATCTTCGAGAAAGACGGGATGGCGAATGGCTACGGCGCAGTCCTCACGATCATAATCTCAGCAATGGTTTTTGTGGCGGGCCTAAAGGAGCTCGGAGTGCTCGCAGGTCTTATCTCGTTGTTAACGCGACAGCGTCGCAGCGCCGCATGGTTTGCAGTGTTCGGTGACATGGCTTTTGCCGCGTTAAGCGGTTCAGGAGACGCAGCGTCGTGTTCGTTTAACCTCGGCGTTACTCCGAGCGCGAACAAAATTGGTGAGCGGCCTCGCGAACTCGGGAGTATGGCTTGGCTCGGTGCAGAAATGGGGCGGTGCTTTTCACCCGTCGCCGCCGCGACCCTTTCCGTTGCTCGGAATTTCAATGTCCTTCCAATTAACATAGTGAAGTGGAGCGTGATCCCAATAGCTCTCGGCGGTTTCGTAGCAGTACTCTTGCGACGAAAGATAACAGGGTAAAATTGTGAAAAGGCTCCTGCTCATCAGCAACTCAACAAATTTCGGTCAGGGCTATCTCGATCATTGCGCTGACGAAATTGGCACGCTCTTAAGCGGCTCGCGCCATAGGGTACTTTTTGTCCCTTTTGCCGACAATAACTGGCAAACCTATACCCAAAAGGTTCGCGAGCGGCTGGGGCGGTTAGGCTGCACGGTTACTTCAGCACACGAGGGGATAGATGCTTCAAGCAGGAAGTCTCTAATCCACGAAGCGGATGCGGTGTTCATCGGTGGCGGCAACACGTTCCGACTTCTCTCGGCGCTATATCAGTTCGACCTGCTGCTGGAAATTCGTCAAGCCGTGCTCAATGGCATGCCGTACATAGGGTCAAGCGCCGGCACGAATGTGGCGTGTCCCACAATCAAGACTACGAACGACATGCCGATCGTCTACCCGCCAAGTTTTGACGCTCTTGGTCTGGTGCCTTTCAATATTAATCCTCATTACATCGATCCCACTCCGGACTCGACCCACATGGGAGAGACACGTCCCAAGCGAATTGCAGAGTTTCAGGAAATAAACGACGTGCCGGTACTTGGTTTACGAGAAGGAGCAATGCTCCTTCTAAACGGTACTCAAGTCGAATTGAAAGAGGGCACAGCGCGCCTCTTTCGCAAAGCATCTCAACCAGAAGAATTCGCACGAGGATCACGACTCGACTTCCTTTGCGATCCCTGTTCGGGAACTCAGATCGCTATTTGAGCTTTGCGACTTGCCTCATTCAACGGCGCTGGCCATAGAACCACGAATGCGACCATTGCCAGTTAATGCTTGAGATGATGTAATGGGTGCCAATTAATGATCGAATTCCGACTGACTCCGGCGGGGACTTTCTGGCACAATCTTTCAAACGCCATTAACGATTCAATCTTGCACTAGCCGCCATTTAATGCTTCAACACGGCTGAGACGACACCTCTGTTTTGTCAGGAATTTGGGGGATCTGGTTCATGACCGCTGCGCCAATTAATGGTTCAATTCCCACTAGTAGTACTAGGAGTAAGAAGTTGAGGGCCCGGTCCTTTAACTCAGCTTGAAAGGTAATTCAGCGGTCAGCGTTTGCGCTGGCCGCTTTTCTTTCCTGCCTCCGGTCGAGCGAGCAAACCTGCCTTCGGGCCGGGGCATCCGAAGTACCGTCGCTCGTTTCTCTCCCAGTGTCGTTGGAAAAAGTCGTTCGAATCTGAAAGAATCACACCCCATGAGGAAGCTTCTTCTAACCTTTCTAACTGTCAGCGCGTTACTCGTCATTGCGGTCGCCGCAGGAGCCCAGTCACGGCCGCGGCGCGTTACAACTCCGCCGCCGGAAACTCTGCTGGGCCCTGAGCCTAAGACTCCGCCGACTACGGATCGGAACGCGCCTCTCCTGGATGTCAAACCTTCGAAACCGGTGGGTAACGCTCCGGCGTCTGCGGATACTACCCATGCGTTTCAGCTCTTCCAGCAAAAGCAGTACGCAGCGGCAGCTCAGGAAGCCAAACAGATCGCGGCCAACGATCCCGGTAATGCCGAAGCCTGGAAGCTGGCAGGTTTCTCCGAGTTCTATTTGAAGCAATACGCAGATGCATCTGAAGACCTGCAAAAAGCTCTCGACCTCCAACGCCGGTCCAGCCAGGAAGATTCGCACACCGTCGACGCCCTCGCCGAAAGTTATGTGCTGGCCGAAAAATACGATCGCGCGCTGCCCTTGCTGATAGCAGCGATCGAACGGCCGGGCGCTAAGCCGGATGCGTCATTTCTCTACTATCGCGGTTTGGCCGAACTCAAAACCGGGAAGCCCGCTGACGCTGAGCGTTCTTTCAACGCGGCCATTAAGGCCAACCCAAAAGACGCCGCTTCACTTCTCTACTTGAGTCAGATGGCTCTGGCTCGCAACGATCTCGACACGGCTATTTCGACTTTGAACCGGGCCACAACCAATGATCCGCGGCTAGCCTCTGCCTGGTTTCTACTGACCTCGGCTTACCTTCGTCGCGCCGCTACGGCTGCGGATGAAGTGAAGTCAAGCGCGGACTATCTTGGCGCTGTGCGATCCGGCGAAGCCCTGACCCGTCTGCGCTCAGACGAAGAAGCGATGGGTCTGTACGCCCGGGCGCTAATCGGCGCGAAGCAATATGCGCGCGCCGCCACGGCCCTGGAACGCACCGCGGCAAACGAAACCGCGAGCGGCATAACGCTTTACCTGTTTGGGCTGGCCCACTCGCGCGCCAACAATTTTCCGAAGGCGATAGCCGCGTTAGAACGCGCCCTGGCCAAGTCACCCAGCGATGTGAACGTTTATCGCGAGCTCGGTTACGACTATGAAAAGACCAAGCTGTACCCCAAGGCCTTCGCGCTTTATCAGAAGGCCCTGACAGTGGCGCCCGACGATGCTGATTTCAAAGAGTCGGTCGAACGCCTCCGGCCCTTTGCAAAACAGTAACGTTCGATTAGCATCATGGCCGTGACAAATAAAACGCGACAGCAGGGGCGCTCCTTAACGCGAGCCATTATGGTTGTCGCGCTGCTTGCGTGCGCCGCTTTCGCTACTAATGTCAGCGCTGCATCGTGGAACGGAATCGAGCCTTTGAAGAGCCGGCGTGACGATGTCATGAAAATAATGGGTCCGCCCGTCAGCGAGAGTGCTGATGGCCTGCTGCGTTACAAGGTGAGTGGCGGCTCTGTTCAGATTACTTTTGTAGACGAAAAATTCGTCAACAATAAGAAGCTCAGACCGGAACTGGCGGGCACTGTACTCGAGATTGTTCTGCAGCACGAACACTCTTCCGACACTGCTGAATCGATGAGCCTGTTGCAGAATCGAGATTTCATGCGCGACAACACGCGCAACGTCTCAGTCTTCCGCAATCTCAAAAACGGTGTCGTCTACACTTTTATCGACGGTAGTCTGAAAACTACTCGATATACCTTTGCGGATACTCAGTTGGGCCGCGCCCGGCGTTGAGTCTGCTTCCAGCAAGTTTGGCAACTTAGATATGATCGAGAGCGTCTTTAGTTCGTCTTTCCCACGGTATTTCGGCTCACAAACAGAGAGGCTATCAAATGCTTAAGCGACTCACGTTACTTACCGGAGTGGTTCTGCTAATGATGACTGCCAGCGCGGTAATAGCGCAGCGGCCACGCACCATGAATCAGGACAAGGTTGAAAGCACCGCCAACGTGCCTCCACCTGCTCCCGCCCCGCAAACCGTCAACGCGAAATATGAAGGCGGGGTCTTTGGTTATAACAAGAAGATGGACGGTACGCTGAGCTTCGATGATGCGAACCGACGCCTGGTCTTTCGAGATGGCAAGCAGAAAGAAATTTTGTTTGTCCCCTACAATGCGATCACCGGCGCGTACGGTGATACGCATGCGGTACGGCCTTCCGCGGCGACGGTGGCCAGCAACATCCCCTACATCGGTCTTCCGGCTAGTCTCATCAAGACTAAGGTTCGATACCTCGCCCTGCAGTACAACGATCCGGACAGCAAGGCTTCCGGGGTCACCAGTTTTCGGCTTGAGAACAAAGACATTCTCGACTCTGTCTTGAATACACTGGCGGGCAAAGCCGGCTTGTTTAAGCGCGGGGAAGTGTTCATCAAGAAAAAGGAGTAAGCACTACTTACTCGCTCTACCCTTACGACGATCTTCCTGATACGTGCCTTGGCGTGGTCAGCAGGGGCATCTTCAGGTACAATCACTCGCCATCATGGATGAAACTTGCGGGAAAGCCGAGCAATTGCTCAACTCGATTTTCGAGAGCGCTGCGTTTGACGTGCGCGCCTCAGCGTCTGAATCCGAAATGGGTTGTTTGTTGGCGATCGAAGGCGCTGACAGCAGCTTGCTGCTGAACGAGGGCGGCGAATTACTTGACGCGCTGCAGCAGATTCTCAATCAGGCCCTCGGCCGCGAACTGCCAAAGGGCCAAAGGATCATCTGCGACGCGAATAATTACCGGGCTGCCCGGGAAGCGGAACTCAGGGCGATGGCTGAACATGCTGCCCGCCAGGTGCGAGCAACCTCCGCGGCTTTTGTTTTCGGTCCGATGGAGCCAAGCGAAAGGCGCGTGATCCATCTTTCTCTGGCGGCTGAAGAGGATCTGATCACGGAGTCGGTCGGCGAGGGCAATGGGCGCCGCCTTAGAGTCAGCTTGAGACCGGCTTCCGCCAACTAAGATTTCTTCCCTCCTCCGCTGGTTCATCAGCAATAACGACTGTGGCTGTTCCGACCGATACTATTGTCGCCTTGTCCACTCCGCCGGGCCGCAGTGGCATCGGCGTTATCAGAATCAGCGGCGAACATTCCCTCGGCATTTTGCGCACCCTCCTTAGCGCGGAATCATACAACCCAACTCCAAACGTCCTGAGCTTGCAGAGTGTTGTCGATCCGATTAGCGGAGACATTCTTGACGAAGCGCTCGTCTGCTTCTTCAAGGCGCCACATTCCTTCACGGGAGAAGATGTTGTCGAATTGCACTGCCATGGATCTCCGGTCTTGTTGAGGGTGGTCATCGATCTCATTCTCCAGCTTGGTGCTCGTCTGGCTGACGCTGGTGAGTTCACACTTCGCGCCGTAACCAACGGGCGGCTGCGTCTTACTGAAGCTGAAGCAATCCGCGATCTAATCGATGCCCAGACGGACGCTGCGTTGCGTCAGGCCACGCGCCAACTGAAAGGCGAGCTATCGAACCGGCTGCGGCCGGCCAAAGAAAAACTCCTCGAAATAATCGTTCGGCTCGAATCATCGCTCGAGTTTGTTGAAGACGATCTCCCTGCTCTGGCCTCGCAGGAAATTCGGGAGTTCCTGCAAAACCTTCAGCAGGATCTCTCGCGTCTGCGTAGCACCTTTAGCACGGGCCGTCTGCTGCGCAATGGTCTTAGAGTCGCGCTTGTCGGACGCCCGAATGTCGGTAAGTCTAGCTTGTTCAATAGTTTAGTGGGGCATGGGCGGGCCATCGTAACAGGCATTGCGGGAACCACACGCGACACGCTCACCGAGGCTATCGGCGTCGACGGAGTGCCGGTTATCCTCATCGACACGGCCGGAATTCGAAGCTCGAATGATGAGATCGAATCGATTGGCGTTGAGCGCGCTCGTCAAGAAGCCGCTGATGCCGACCTTCTGATTGTAGTCATTGACGGATCGGAACCTCTTCACGATGAAGATCGATCGGTAATCGATGAGGTCTCGGATGTTCGTCACGTTGTCGCTCTAAATAAGAGCGATCTTCCTACGTTCTCGTCAATAACATTTAATGGACAAGGGATGGGTTCGAATTGTTCTGCGGTAGTCTCGGTCTCGGCGAAGAGTGAAGCGGGACTTGCGACCTTGCGCGCTGCTAT
Organism: Blastocatellia bacterium; assembly: GCA_033856735.1. GTDB lineage: Bacteria > Acidobacteriota > Blastocatellia > Pyrinomonadales > Pyrinomonadaceae > UBA11740. The sequence goes on along the minus strand of JAWVEM010000383.1, from coordinate 11,269 downwards.
ACTGTCACCTTTCGCGAACGGCAGCGCACGTAGTGAGGGTGTGCTTATCACGAACGCCCGGCATCACGATCTGTTAGTGCGCTCGATCGAGGTTATTGCTTCATCAGAACAACTGTTGGGCGAGCATGCGAGCGAAGAGATAGTGCTGGTGGGACTGCACAATGCGCTGCGCTACCTCGGAGAGATTACGGGAGAAACTACAACTGAAGAAATCCTGGGACAGATATTTTCGACCTTTTGCATCGGCAAGTGAACGCCCATCGCTTCGGATGAAACAGCTATGATATTCGACGAATATTTCGATGTGATCGTTATCGGGGCTGGCCACGCAGGTTGCGAAGCCGCTTCGGCATCAGCCAGGCTCGGCGCCAACACCGCTCTGCTCACCCTGAATCTTGATCTCATTGGACAGATGTCATGCAACCCCGCGATCGGGGGAATCGGCAAAGGCCATCTCGTCCGCGAGATTGATGCCCTGGGCGGCATCATGGGAAGGGTCATCGATCGCACCGGTATCCAGTTTCGTTTATTGAACCGCTCACGTGGCCCGGCGGTGCGCGCCCCGCGAGCGCAAGCGGATCGAGCCCTTTACCGAGTCGAGATGCGGCGAACACTGGAAGGTACTCCGAACCTCAGTCTGCGGCAGGGTCTGGTGACAAGTCTCTTGATCGAAGACGGTCGAGTCCTCGGCGTCGAGCTGCAGGATGCTCGCAGGATGGGGGCGGCGGCTGTGGTGGTTGCCACGGGTACATTTCTCAATGGGCAGATTCATACTGGCCGGCAGACTTACTCAGGAGGCAGGGCTGGCGAGCCGGCTTCGATAGAGTTTGCAGAGGCGCTCAAGCGGCTTGGGTTGCGAGTGGGCCGTTTGAAAACTGGCACGCCGCCGCGGCTTGACGGCCGGACGATCGACTGGGAAGCGTTTGAGCCGCAACCCCCGGATGAACGCCCCGTGCCGTTTTCGTTTTCAACCGAGGAGATCGAACAGCAACAACTGAATTGCCATCTCGGGTACACAACCGAGACGGTCCATAATGCAATCCGTGCCAACCTGCACCAATCGCCGCTGTATTCAGGAAAGATCACAAGCATAGGGCCACGTTATTGTCCGTCGATTGAAGACAAAGTCGTAAAGTTTCCCGATAAGACCAGACATCAACTCTTCCTCGAGCCTGAAGGCTACGTTACGAACGAGGTCTATCTGAATGGATTTTCAACCTCTCTGCCCGCACAGCTACAACAAGAACTGGTAACCCTCATCCCCGGATTTGAGCGCACGCAGATCATTCGCCCTGGGTATGCTATTGAATATGACTTTGTGGATCCGAAAGAACTGACGCCTTTCCTCGAAACCGCTAAAATCAAGGGTCTGTTCCTAGCCGGACAAATTAACGGCACGACGGGCTATGAAGAGGCGGCGTGTCAGGGTTTGCTTGCTGGCATTAACGCTGCCTCTGGGCCTATTGGACGACCTATGTTCCGTCTCAATCGGCGGGAATCTTATATCGGAGTGCTCGTTGACGACCTTATCACGCACGGAGTAGACGAACCTTATAGGATGTTTACCTCGCGCTCCGAGTATCGATTGGCGCTTCGGCATGATAATGCCGACGAGCGTCTCGAACCCTACGGTCGACAGTTGGGCTTGGTTGGCGACAGCGAGTGGGAGCGGTTCAATCAGCGACGGGCGCGACTCGCCAGAGCCCGCACCTTACTAAAAGAGTCCAAACTACGTCGGTCTGACGACCGCTATGCAATCTGCTCTGAATTGACCGGACAGGATTTGGGTGATTCACTCACGCTGGCCGACTTAGCGCTTCGGCCACGAATCGATGGCGTAATGGTAATGGATCTCATGCCTCCATCTGCGAAGGGTGAATTCACGATGGGAGACCTCGAAACGGCGCTCGCGGACCATTTGTACGCGGGCTATCTTGATACCCAGGACTCCGGACTACGTCGGCTACATCAGCACGACGCCCTCAATATTCCCAACGGCTTTTCATTTCGGGCGGTCGGCAGTCTTTCACACGAAATCCTTGAACGTCTTGAGCGCGCCAGACCTGAGAGTTTTGGACAAGCTCGGCGAATTCCAGGCATGACTCCTGCCGCCCTGTCAAATCTACTGGTCCACCTGACCGCAAGCCCGCCAAGACGAACCGGTGGCTAAACCCGGTAAGGCAACACCGTGGAGAGGAGGTTTCACGTGAAACATCATGGCCTCCAGCGCCACTTGAGCGACCCGGGCTCAAAACAAAACACTGTGGCATCATATGACATCCTGTGATAATGTGCTTCCTCTGCGTCAGCTAGCTTACCGAACCGGTGAATGGCCAAAATTCTCGCCATCGCAAATCAGAAAGGCGGCGTTGGAAAAACCACCACCGCTATAAACCTAGCTGCCTCCCTGGCCAAACTCGGACAACGGGTTCTCCTCGTTGACATTGATCCTCAAGCTAACGCCACGTCAGGCGCGGGAATTCTTCGTAGCACCTCTCGGCGTGGCACTTATCATGTTCTGGTTCTGAAGGAACCCATTAACAACGCCATCCTGCCCACTGAATTCTCCTTCGAGGTCATACCGTCAGACCGCAACCTCGCCGGCGCCGAGGTGGAAATGGTCGACCTCCCCGACCGAGAGCTATTACTTCGTAGCGCCCTCACACCAATCCTCGACCGTTACGACTACATTATCCTCGACTGCCCCCCGGCTCTAAACCTGCTTACTCTTAATGGCTTGGCTGCTGCTGATTCGCTTCTGGTGCCGATTCAGTGTGAATATTACGCTCTTGAAGGCGTCTCTGAGCTCTTCAACACTCTCTCTCGGATTCGCCGTCTCTTGAATCCGCAACTGAAGATCGAGGGCCTCCTCCTAACAATGTATGACGCGAGCACGAAACTTTCCGCCGCTGTCGCTGCGGATCTCAGGGGTTTCTATAGTAGCCTCGTTTTTCAAACGACCATTCCTAGGAACGTCCGCCTGGCCGAAGCCCCCAGCTATGGAAAGCCGGTTATGTACTACGACCAGAGATCGAGAGGGGCCGAAGCTTACTTTCAACTTGCAGAGGAGATTATTGCTAATGACCAAAAAACCGCTGGGCCGCGGACTGAGCGCCCTGATCTCGACAGACTCGCCGCTAGCGGACAGTGACGAGATTCGCGATATCGAGATCGATCTAGTCCGGCCAGGCCATCAACAGCCTCGCACAAGTTTCGACCAAGCCAAGCTTGAAGAGCTTGCTCAATCCATCCGCACCAGTGGCATCATTCAACCGCTGCTCGTGCGGCCGCGCGGCGGGCTGTTCGAACTGGTGGCCGGAGAGCGGCGCTGGCGGGCAGCACAGTTGGCTGGGCTTGCTCGCGTCCCGGTAATAATCCGCGAAATCCCTGATGATAAACTCCTCGAGCTTGCACTAATCGAGAACATTCAACGCCAGGAATTGAATCCTATAGAGGAGGCCAATGCCTACAAACGGCTCATCGAGTCCTTGAATCTTACCCAGGAAGAGGTAGCACAAAGAGTAGGGCGAGATCGTACTTTCGTGACCAACTACCTTCGCATCCTGAAGCTGCCGTCTGAAATTCAAACCCTCCTCGAAGACGAGAAACTATCCTTTGGTCATGCGCGCGCCCTCTTGGGAATCGGAGACCTCGTTCTCCAGCGGCGCTACGCGCAGAAGATAGTCAAACACAACTGGTCAGTGCGTGAAACTGAGCGGCGGATCAAGCATGCGGCGGCGGATACGTCTTCCGTCGCGAACCCAGCTCCGAAGCAGACCGATCCGAACATCCGCGCCGCCGAAGCCAAACTTCGGAGACATCTCGGAACTCAGGTACAAATAGTTCCGGCAAGAGCCGGCTCGGCTGGTAAGATTCAAATTGAATATTACAGCGCCTTGGATCTGGACCGTCTATATACAATCATCGTCTTAAGCAACGACTCCAACAACCCCAACTTGGCGGCTGCTACACCCGGGCTGTAGTTTATATAATTCTACTAACTACAATTGAGCATAACAATAGCCTACAAGCGGCGAAACCATCGTTGGAGACCAAGTGTCAGTGCTGATTTACGCTCGCGCTGAACTTTGTAGGGTGTTTTTCTTGCTCTCCCCCAGATGCTTATGTTAGCTTCACGTTTTCCACTCGGGCAGAGGTTTCCGAAGGCGCATTTGGCACTGCTTTACATAGTAGTCTGCGTTATTTCCTTCAATGCTAGCACAATCGGAAGATTCAGCATCACAATCCTTTTTGGCCGCTCTCCAGCGTCGACTAAGCAAGCAAGCCTTTGAGACGTGGTTTCGTCCGCTCCGCGTGACGCGATCTCAAACGGAGGGCGTGCTTCGCATTGCGGTGCCGAACTCGGCCGTGCGTGACTGGATACTCTCTCAGTATTCCGGGGTGTTAGAGCAAAGTCTCGTTGAGGTAAAACTTGAGGACGCGCGGATAGAATGGGCGACACCTTTGGCGGACAGCGGGAAGGAGACCCGCGATCGTGAAGATGGAAGGCGTCTCCTTAGTGTCCAAAGATCGACCGGGGAAGTCGCGACCGAACAGATTGATACGCCTCAGCTTCCTGAGATTCCTTCGGCTCCGTTAAATGAGAAGTACACGTTTGGGAGTTTCGTGGTGGCCTCTTGCAACCGCTTTGCCCACGCTGCAGCACTGGCCGTGGCTGAGGCGCCTGGGAAGACCTACAACCCTCTTTATCTTTACGGGGGTGTCGGTCTGGGTAAGACTCATCTCGTTCAAGCGACCGGGCATGCGATTAAGAAAGCCAATCCTAAGTTGCAGGTTTCGTATCTTTCCCTTGAGCGGTTCATGAACGAACTAATCAACGCGATCAGGTATGGGTACGACAAGACCCAAGTTTTCCGCGAGCGGTACAGGTCCATCGACGTTCTTCTGATCGATGATGTTCAGTTTATCGCAGGGAAAGAAAGAACTCAGGAAGAGTTCTTTCACACGTTCAATGCTTTGTATGATGGGCAGAAACAAATCGTACTTACTTCCGACTGTCCGCCGCGAGAGATTCCAGAGATTGAAGAGCGTTTGCACTCGCGCTTTGAATGGGGATTAATAGCCGACATTGAGCCTCCTGACCTCGAGACTAAGGTGGCGATACTCCGGCGAAAGGCAGAACTCCAAAGAGTTGATCTGCCGGATGATGTTGCTCTTTTTTTGGCCGGTAACAGCAAACACAACATAAGAGAATTAGAGGGCTCATTGGTTCGGGTACTGGCAATGGCTTCTTTACGAGGACTGCCACTGACCAAGGGACTTGCCCAGGAGGCAATGCGCAGTGTCTCGCGGACGAGCGATGAAAATGTGATATCTATTCCACGCATCCAGAAGGCAGTTGCTGATTACTATAAAATCAGCGTCGACAATCTCAGGAGTCGGTCTAATATGGGAAATGTCTTAGTGCCCAGGCAGGTTGCTATGTATCTCTGTAAGCGATTAACCAAGAAGAGCTATCCTGAAATCGCTCGGCAATTCGGAGGCAAGCACCACACTACGGTGATTCACTCGGTTGAGAAGATCAAGAAGCTGGTTGATTCCGATCGAGAAATGGATACATTAGTTAAGCGGATCGTCAGCGGTATTGGAGCTTAGCTTACGCCGAACACACGAGTTGCAAATAAAATCCTTGTCGATAAGTACAGCTTCCCTATGGCCGGCAGATTTTTACTTCCACAGACTGATTGTGAAAACTCGGGTTCCCCGCTGTGGAAAAGATCGTGATCGCAATTCTTCGGCTCTTTCGATCAACTCATCTCTGACCGACTACACGAAAGTGTTCACTGTTTTCCCTTGGATCAAATGAAGTTCACAGTTCCACACGCCCTACTACTATTACTAAATGATCTAAATATAGTTTTTATTTTCTATGGTTAGTAGTAAAGAGTAGTGTAAGGAAACATTTTTCGAACTGTGATATAAGACACTGCAAAATTATAGGAGCAGGTAAATGCAATTTGTCATGGCGCGTGGCGCGCTACAAAAAGAACTCGCGTTTGTGCAAGGTGTAGTTGAACGTAAGAATACCATTCCCGTCTTAGCTAATATTCTTATCGAGTCAGCCGGTGAGGATGCGATTCGAATCAGCGGCACCGATCTGGATGTCACTATTAGGTGCGACGCTGATGCACAAGAAATAAAGTCTCAGGGAGCCATCTGTGTTCAGGCTCGCAAACTCTTTGACATTGCACGGTTGCTGCCGGATGCTCCCGTAAGTTTTCGGAAAGAAGAAAACGAATGGGTGACGGTTGAGTGCGATCGTTCAAAGTTTCGCTTGCCTGGAATCTCGAAGGACACTTTTCCCGAATTGCCGGGCTTTAAGTCGACACCACTGAGGTTGCCGGCGTCTCTGCTGAAGTTACTTATCGACCGGACGATATTTGCTATCACTCAGGAAGAAGGCCGTTACACTCTGTCAGGAGCCAAGTTCGAACTCGATAAGAACGGCGCCAAAATGGTTACTACTGACGGCCATAGACTCGCTTTCGTAGCTACCGAAGATATCGGTACTGAGGCGCAGGCCGCGGGTCTCGATGTTCTTATTCCCCGGAAAACTCTAGCGGAACTGACCAAGCTAACGGCCGATTTTGATGGCGATATTAACCTCGGGGCCGACGAGAATCATGTCTACTTTCAGGTTGGGTCCCGCCTTTTGATTTCCAGAATGCTCTCGGGACAGTTTCCTAACTACGAAATGGTCATGCCGAAGGGCAACGATCGATCGGCGGTTTTCGATACTGTTAGTCTTAACCAGGCAATTCGGCGAGTCGCTTTGATGGCCGATGATCGCTCCCACGCAATTCGTTTTCATCTAACCAAAGAGCAATTGCTGATTAGTTCACAGAACGCCGAAGAAGGTGAAGCGCGGGAAACCCTGGGGACAGATTTTAACGGCGAAGAAACTGAGATCGGTTTCAACGCACAATACCTGCAAGATTTTCTTAACGTGGTTGGCTCAGAGAAAGTAGCCTTCGAGTTCAAAGACGGTAATTCACAGGCCCAGTTGCGGCCGGTCTCTGACGATAAACATGATTACCGTTACATCATCATGCCCATGAGGCTGTGAGAGATGTAAAAACGTTAACGATCGACCTGTTGCGACGAGCGCCTGAAGTTTTGGCGCTCGTTTTGATTGATGAGTCCCGAAAGCACCAGCGCCGCGCCATCCTAAAGCAAGAGCCTATGTTAGAATTTCGATATGTTCCTTAGATCGACCCGGGCACACGACTTCAGAAACCTCGCAGGCGAAATCTACTGGGGAAATGGCATCAACGTCATCTACGGGAACAACGGTCAGGGAAAGACGAACTGGTTGGAAGCCATTCATCTATTGGCGCACGCAAAATCATTTCGGACGCGGCATCTTCACGAAACAATAGCCTTTGGCAAATCGGCCGCCTCGGTTCAAGGCCAGGTCGCGCAGGGCAACGAAATAGAACGCGACCTGCAAGTCGACATCAGAGCCAACACCAGGCAGACTCTGGTTAACCGCAAACGAGAGTCGCTAGCGCACTATGCAGCACAGTTGCACGCTGTCTGGTTCACCGCCGACGAGTTAGAAGTCGTGCGCGGCGGTCCCGACGCACGCCGCAGTTTTATCGATCGCGGCGCAATCTCACTTCACCCATCCTATGCTCAAGCCCTGAGCAGCTACGGCAAAGTTCTCAAGCAAAAGAAAAGCCTTTTGCAGCAAGCGGCGGAAGGCCGCTTGAAGTTTGAAGAAGTTGCCGAACTCCTCGCACCGTGGAACGAACAACTGATTAGTTTGAGTGCCCGGATCCACAGGTCACGCACAGCCTATGTGGGGTTATTGAACGACGCCCTCGAGCACAGTCTGTTCGGCGACACACTCTCGATTCGGTACGTTTCCTCGTTGGAGAGTAAGGGCGATTTGAATAATTATGAGGATCTGATTGCGCAACGGCTGCAGATACGAATGCAGGCGGAAGTGTTTGCCGGGGCCTGCTTGATCGGACCGCACCGAGATGACCTGAGCGTACTTTTTGGCGACCGCAATCTACGTAGTTTTGGCAGCTCTGGTCAACAGCGTAGCGCATTGATAACGCTTGATTTAGCGGCCATTTCAGTGTATCATTCACAGCATCAGGATTATCCAATATTCCTCATTGACGACGTGGATGCAGAACTCGACGGAATCCGCATTGAACGACTGCTTGAATACCTGGACGGACGCACTCAAACGTTCGTTACGACGTCAAAGAAAAGCCACTTCGAGCGGTTCAGCCAGCGGGCCCATTTTTATGAGGTCAGTGCCGGCCAGGTGAGGGAAGATTTGGCTTTGAGAGCAGCAATTGGATAACGCTGAGCGGTTAAGAGAACTGAAGTGAAAGGTAACCACGAATTGGCAACCCCATCATCAAACTTGAAGAATAAAAAAGAGGTTTATGACTCGTCATCGATAGCCGTACTCGAAGGGCGCGATGCGGTCCGCAAGCGGCCGGCGATGTATATCGGATCGACTGGCGAGATCGGGCTGCATCACCTGGTCTACGAAGTTGTCGACAATTCTATCGACGAAGCGCTCGCGGGTTATTGCGACACCGTGGAAGTCAACATCCACGTGGATAACTCGATCACAGTGATCGACAACGGCCGCGGCATCCCCGTGGACATGATGAAGAAGGAAAAGCGCTCTGCCGCCGAAGTCGTGATGACCAAATTGCACGCCGGCGGAAAGTTTGACTCAAACGCTTATAAAGTTTCCGGTGGTCTGCATGGCGTCGGCGTCTCTTGCGTGAACTTTCTTTCCGAAACGCTGCACTTGGAAATCTGGCGCGACGGACTGACCTACGAACAGGACTATGCCCGCGGCATTCCCGTCGACCCTCTCAAGCAGACAGGCAAGACGCGTAAGCGCGGCACTAAGATCACCTTTAAACCGGATCCGCAGATCTTCGATACGATCGAGTTTGTTTTCGACAAGCTCTCGGAGCGTCTGCGCGAGAAAGCCTTTCTCAACAAAGGCATTCGCATCACGATCAAGGACGAGCGTGAAGAGCCGGAAAAATCGCACGAGTTTTACTATCGCGGCGGCATCGCCGAGTTTGTTAAGCACCTCAACAAGAACAAGAGCGTACTGCACGACAAGCCGATTTATTTCGAGCGGATTAGCGACGTGCTGGCGATCGAAGTGGCCATTCAATACAACGACGGCTATGACGAGAAGGTCTATTCGTTCGCCAACAACATCAACACGGTCGACGGCGGTACACATCTTTCCGGATTTCGTTCGGCATTCACGCGCACGATCAATGCTTACGCCCAATCATCCGGCCTGGCAAAGACCTTCAAAACCTCTCTGACCGGTGACGACGTGCGCGAAGGCTTGGTCGCTGTGATCTCAGTCAAGCTGCCGCAGCCGCAGTTCGAAGGACAAACCAAGGGCAAGCTAAATTCCGATGTAAAGGGCGCGGTCGAATCGTTTCTTAACGAACGCCTGACTGAATACCTCGAGCAAAACCCAACTGTAGCGCGTCGCATTGTCGGCAAATCCCTGGACGCCGCGCGCGCGCGCGATGCGGCCCGCAAGGCCCGCGAAATTGTGCGCAAAGGCGCGATGGGTTCCACGATGTTGCCCGGCAAGCTCGCTGATTGTCAGGAGCGCGATCCGGCGCTGTCCGAAATCTATATAGTCGAAGGCGACTCGGCCGGCGGCTCAGCCAAGCAGGGCCGTGACCGTAAGAACCAGGCCATCCTGCCGCTCAAGGGAAAGATCCTGAACGTTGAGAAAGCGCGCTTCGACAAGATGCTCGGGCACAGCGAGATCAAATCGCTGATTACCGCGCTCGGAACTGGAATAGGCAAAGAAGACTTTGACGCGAGCAAGCTGCGTTACCACAAAATCATTCTGATGACTGACGCCGACGTGGACGGTTCGCACATCAGAACGCTGCTGCTGACTTTCTTCTACCGGCAAATGGCTGAACTGGTTGAGAAGGGTTACGTCTACATCGCCCAGCCGCCGTTGTTCAAAGTGAAGCGCGGGAAGAAGGAAGAGTACATTAAAGACGAGGGTTTGATGACTCGCTATCTGATGCGCATGGCCACCGCGGACATGACGGTAAAGTCAGTCGGCGCCAACCAGGACATCGAAGGGAAAGCGCTGGCCCAGTCGCTCGAAAAACTTGTCGACCTGAAACGTTACTGCGAAAAAACAATTCGCCGGCTCGCCGGAGACGCGCGTTTGCTCGATATCCTTCTCGAGGCTTTCGCCGGCAGGAAGGGCGTGTGGCGTAAAGAAGGGGCGACGTTGCGCAGCATCTTTCAAGATGGCGACCTGATGGCCAAAGTAGAGAAAGCATTGGATCAGGCAGGTTTCAAAACCGATCTGTCGACGGATGAAGAACACGGTTTGTGGGAAGTTGAAACGACGACTACCTCCGGAGTGAATGTTTCGATCGACTGGAACTTTGCCAGCTATGTCGAGTTTCAAAAAGCTGTCGAACTCTACATGACACTGGAAGACGAGTTGGCGCCGCCGTTTATCACCGGCACGAATGGCACCAGCGAAGAGATCGCGACGCGCGAGGCGCTGCTCGAGCGAGTGCTCGCCGCGGCGAAGAAGGATCTTTCTATTCAGCGCTATAAAGGTTTGGGTGAAATGAATCCCGAACAGCTTTGGGAAACAACCATGAACCCCGAGAAGCGTACCTTGCTCCAAGTCAGGATCGATGACGCCGTAGAAACCGACGGGATTTTTTCGATCCTAATGGGAGACGCCGTCGAACCCCGCCGCAAATTCATCGAAGACAACGCGCTGGATGTAAGGAATCTGGATATCTGAGCCGCAGGTGGCACAGACTTCAGTCTGTGATTCGTACCCTGGGAAACCAATCACAGACTAAAGTCTGTGCCACTACTGTTACTCTGGATATCGTTCTGCTCGAAAACGCCACAGCTTAATCTCATCGCCCGCCGTTATCCCCGCTTTGCGCGAAGCGATCTCTAACTGCTGGGCCGCCGTCTCGATCCCTTTAAGATTAGGAAGTAACAATCCCCGCCGTAAACCGTTCTTGCTTTCAACGATCACGCCATAAACCGTTGGGTCCAGGTCGTAAAGTTTCACGGGCTCGGGTTGCGAGAGTACGTCGACGGAATACTTCAATCCCGGAAGTTCATCTTCGCGGACCGGTGAGAAGCGAGGGTCACGCGTAGCCGCGCTGATTGCGTTGACGATTATTTCTTCAGCCAGGGTGTCCTTCACTGGTTCGATTGTGCCGATGCAGCC